>NZ_JARJBD010000007.1:0-210379 GCF_029269925.1 Rhodococcus sp. T2V | reverse complement strand
GGCACCGATCGCCCACTCGCGAATCTCCTTGGTCGTCTTCGCCGCCGGAGCCTTCCTCACGACAAGCTTCTCCGTATCTACCTCCTTCACGGCCGCCGTCTTCACAACCGACTTCTGCGCGGCTGCCTTCTCAGCAGCCTGCTTGCCCGCAGCGACCTTCTTCGCCGGAACCGTTGTTGCCTGAACCTTCTTTGGCTGAACCTTCTTGGCCTGAACCTTCTTGGCCTGAGCGCCCTCGAAAGCCTCTACGATCTCCGCCGAAATTCGGCCACGAGAGGACACATCAAGACCGGCACCGATCGCCCACTCGCGAATCTCCTTGGTCGTCTTCGCCGCCGGAGCCTTCTTCGCGGCAGGCTTCTCCGTATCTACCTTCTTCACGGCTGGCTTCCTTGCGGCGAGCTTCTTCGCCGGAGCCGTCTTCGCCTGAACCTTCTTGGCCTGAGCGCCCTCGAAAGCCTCTACGATCTCCGCCGGAATCCGACCACGTGGCGACACATCAAGACCCGCACCGATCGCCCACTCGCGAATCTCCTTGGTCGTCCTCGCCGCCGGAGCCTTCTTCGCGGCCACCTTCTTCGAGGCTGCCTTCGTCACGGCCACCTTCCCGGTGGCCGAATTCTTCGCCTGAACCGTCTTCGCCTGAACCTTCTTGGCCTGAGCGCCCTCGAAAGCCTCTACGATCTCCGCCGGAATCCGACCACGTGGCGACACATCAAGACCCGCACCGATCGCCCACTCGCGAATCTCTCTGGTCGTCTTCGCCGAACCTTTCGAACCCTTCGGTGACTGGGCCATCTTGTTCTCCTTCTTCGCGGGCAATCGTCGAACGCACACAGTAACGGCAAACTTCTCTCGGTAGTCAAAAAGCTCACCTGAGCTAACTTTTCGACGTCTCCAGCTATTACCTATCCGGGCAGGCCAACACGATACTCCGGGCTCCACATCGCGACTCGCCCCCGAAAGCCGCTTCCCCACCACCCTCGAAAATGCTTCGCCCGCTGCAGCATCAAATACGTCAGCTTTGACGCATTCGGCGATGAGGGGTTTCAGCAAAGCGTGCGCCGGGTCACACCTGCACCGAGTCGTGACGTCTGAAACTGTAAGCAAACCATAACCGATACAAATTACGTTCGTACCCTCACCAGTCGATTACCAAACACACACCCCAGTCGTCGGCGAGTCACTGTTCGCCCAACGCCCTCCCCAGGGGGCTTGCCCCAACCCAATGAACGTCCGCATTGCCCTCACCCCAGCCACGACGGTGATACGCGGCGATCGTCGTCTTCAGGACCTGCCCTCGACGCCGATCATCACCGACAACCGCGATCCCCTAGCGCCCGGTTGGCGCTCGATGGGCGGCGGTGGTCTCCTTACTCAGCAGGTAACGCGCGTGCTCGACGAACTGCCCGGTCATCGGATGGCGATCGTTCCGGGGCCACGTGAGGTACACCTCCACCGGGGCGACATCGGGTAGCGCGGTGTAGCTGACGCCTGGATGCGGGTGGCTGTATTCCGTGGCGACACTGGTTAACCCGATCGCTTCACCTGTAGCGATCGCGGTCAGCCACTCGTCAACATTTGCAACGACCATCGTCCTTTCAGGACGCTCGTTCGCCGGCCACAGATCCAAGTCAGCCGTTCCCGCGGTGGAGCACAGTGCAATGCGTCGCCTCGACAAATCGCTGAGTGACAACGGACCTGTCTGATTGAGCGAATCGTCCTCGGCAACCGCAACCATGCGATCTTCATACCCGAGGAGCACGTGTTCGAACGTGTCCGGACTGGGGAACGACGACCGGAAGAACGCAATGTCGACCTCGCCCTTCCTCAGGGCAAGTTCGGGGTTGTCGACCTGCCTGACAACGAGCGTCGCATCGGGATTTTCGTCCTTCCAGGTTCGTAGCAACGCCACCGTATGCCGCCCCAGCGCCGACCATGCGTATCCGACCCGCAGGGGAGCTGGTCCGGCCGTGGCCTCGGCGATGGCGTCGTCGACGCTCTGAAGTATGCGGTGTGCCCTTTCCCATAACCGCCTGCCTGCCGCGGTAAGTTCCAAACTTCGCGTGGTTCGTTCGACCAACCGTGTTCCGACCCGCTCCTCGAGTTGACTGAGTGTGCGCGACAACGCTGGTTGCGCCGTATGTAAGGCGGCAGCAGCGGCCGTGATACTTCCCTCGTCCCCGATCGCCGCAAGCGCACGCAGATGCCGCAACTCGATATTCATAACTTTCAAGCATAACCGGTCGTCAAGAAGTATTTCTCTTCCTACCGTCGGTGTCGATAACTTGGCCGCATGAACATCCTGCTTATCGGATCCACCGGCCGACTCGGATCTGCGGTCTACACCGCACTCGCAGATCGTGGCCACAAAATTGTCACCGCCAACCGCACCGGAGGCGACTTCCGTGCCGACATCACAGACCCTCGAGCCGTGGCCGCACTCTACGAGAAGGTGGGTGTACTCGACGCCGTCGTGAGCGCTGCAGGCGTCGTACCGTACAAGCCCATTCAGCAGATGACCGACGATGACTACTTCGCCGCGTACGCGGGTAAGGTCCGCAGCCAGGTGGAGTTGGTCCGCCAGGGGATCGACCGGGTCTCCCTCACGGGATCGTTCACCCTCATCACGGGCATCCTCGCGCGTACCTCCATTCCCACCGGGACCGCCGCGTCCCTCGCGAACGGGGCGGTCGAAGCCTTCGTTCGGGCCGCCGCGATCGAGATCGCCCCGCAGCGCATCAACGCCGTCAGCCCCACCGTGTTCACCGAGGCACTGGATGCGTACGGGGATTACTTCCCCGGCTTCCCCTCCGTCGATCTCGCCGACGTCGCGCAGGCCTACATCCGCTCCATCGAAGGCGCACAGACCGGTCAAATCTACAAACTTGGCTAGGGCTCGATGCCGAGAACCCAGCCTTTCAGCGCAGTCTCACTATCACCGTAAGGAAGCGATCCCACCCCATGAGCACCACTTCCCCTTTCCCTCGGCAACCCACGCAGCATGCGTACGACGTCGTCATCATCGGCGGCGCCACCAGCGGCTCCGCGATCGCGTGGTACCTGAGCACCAACCCCGACTTCACGGGCTCGATCCTGGTTGTCGAGCGCGACGCCGGGCTGACGCACTCCGCCACCATGGCGAGCAACAACTGTATGCGTCAACAGTTCGCCACCCCGATCAACGTCGAGATCGCCCAGTACGCGGCTGAATTCGTGAAGAACTTCCGGGAGAACCTGGGTGGAGACCTCGCCATCCCGCACATTCCGATCCGGACCTTCGGGTACCTGTACCTTGCCGACAACGAGGAGTTCGCCGAGACACTGCGTGAGGATCAGCAGCTTCAGGCATCATGCGGGGCCGGCACCGCGATTCTCGCGCGTGACCAGATCGCCGAGAAGTATCCCTTCTACAACCTCGACGACATCGTTGCGGGAAGCCTCAACACCGTCGACGAAGGCGCCTTCGATGCCCTGGCCATGGTCGAGTGGCTCCGCGGCAAGGCTCGGGAACATGGTGCCGACTACATCGAGAACGAAGTCGTCTCCATGACCCGCTCGGGTGAACGCATCGACAGCGTCACGCTCGAGACCGGTGAGGTGATCAGCGCGGGAACGGTTGTCAACGCCGCAGGCACCCGCGCGGGACTCGTCGCGCAATTGGCGGGCGCGGATCTGCCGATCGAAGCTCGCCGCCGCTACACCTACATCTTCTCCGCAGAGACTCCGCTGGATCAGGACCTGCCGCTGACCATCGATCCCACCGGCGTCCACATGAGGTCGTTCGGGGAAGGCAACTACCTCGTAGGGTGCCCACCGTGGGGTGGCGATCCCGCAGTGGGTTTCGATGATTTCGCCTATGAGGAAGGCATCTGGGAGGAGAAGATCCTCCCGGTCATCGCGAACCGCCTGCCGACGATCGGCGAGGTCACGGTGATCGATTCCTGGGTCGGCCACTACGAATTCAACACCTTCGATCACAATGCGATCCTCGGCCCCCATACCGAGGTCACGAACCTGCTGATGTGCGCTGGGTTCTCAGGTCACGGTAGCCAGCAGGCACCCGCCTGCGGTCGTGGTGTCGCCGAACTGATCACTTACGGCGAATTCCGGACTCTCGACCTGTCCCCGCTCGCCTACGAGCGCATCGCCAAGAACGAGCCGCTGATCGAACGGGCTGTCATCTGAAGACCCAGCGGCGCCACTTCTCCTGTGCCGGCGGGAGCGAGCATGTGGGCCGGGTTCTCGCTCGGCGCAGAATTGCGGGGGACGGTGTCGCGGGCGTCACACGAAGGCGCTGCGTCCGGTCAACGACCGTCCGACGATCAGGGTGTTCATTTCCCTGGTTCCCTCGTAGGAGTAGATCGCTTCCGCGTCGGCGACGAATCGGCCTACGTTGTGTTCCAGGAGTATTCCGTTGCCGCCCATCAGCTCCCGCGCCCAGCCGACGGTCTCACGCATGCGGACCGTGCAGAATGCCTTGGCGAGCGACGAGTGCCGGTCTTCGGCGTGCCCCTGATCCTGCAACTGGGACAGCCGTGCACACAGGGCCAAGGACGAGGTGATGTTTCCGAGCATCCGCACCAGCAGGTCCTGCACGAGCTGGAAGCCGCCGATCGGCCGGCCGAACTGTTCACGAGCGCAGGCATATCTCAGCGCGTTCTCGTATGCGCCGCGCGCGCATCCGACTGCCATCCAGGCCACGCCCGCGCGTGTCAGTCGGAGCACCTCGCCGGTGTCCGTGAATGTGTTCGCGCCTTGTAGGCGGTTGTGCTCCGGAACCCGCACGTTGTCGAGCGTGATGAGCGCGTTCTGCACGATCCGGAGGGCGATCTTGTGCTCCTGCTTGTCCGCCGTGAATCCCGGCGAGGAATTCTCGACGACAAATCCCTTCACCTGGCCATCGGCAACATCCTTGGCCCAGATGACGGTGAGGTCGCCGAACGTCGCGTTGCCGATCCATTTCTTCTGCCCGTTCAGGGTCCAGGTGTCACCGTCACGTTCCGCGGTCGTGGTAAGACCGCCCGACGCACCCGAGCCGACGTCGGGTTCGGTCAGCCCGAAGGATCCGATCTTCTCGTACCGTGCCATCGAGGGGAGGAAGCGTTCACGTTGTTCGTCCGAACCGCACAGGTAGATCGATCCCATGGCGAGGCCGCCGTGCACGCCGTTGAAGGTGGCTATCGAGGAATCCGTGCGGGCCAGCTCCATCGCAATCATCCCGTCGAGCAGGTAGCTCCGTCCGGCACAGCCATGGCCCTGGTAGGGCACGCCGGCGATGCCGAGTTTCCGGAGTCCGGGCACGATCTCGAACGGGAAGGTCCCGGCATTCCAATGTGTGTTGATGATCGGATCGACCTCGGTGGTCATGAAATCGCGTACGGAGTGCAGCATTGCGCGCTCGGAGTCGGAGAGCATCTGCTCGAATGCATAGAAATCCGACGTGTCGATGTTCGGGCTGGGGCTCATGGGCTTACTCCTGGGTCGTGAAGGAAGGCGGTGATCACCGGCGCGAGTTCGGAGGCATTGGTGACCAGGTCGATGTGTCCGCCGGAGTGCAGATGGATGGTCGAATGCGGCAACAGCTGATTCATGATGCGGGCGTTGACCACGGGCACGATCGGGTCGTCGGTGCCCGCGACGAGGAGGGTCTGCTGCCTGATCGCGGGCAGCAGGGGCAGGCTCGTCCATACCGCTCCGGCGAGCAGTTGATGGAAGTAGCCGATCTTCGATCCGGCGTGCAGCTGCTGGAGGAAGAGCCCGGCAACGTCGTCACCCTGCCGGCGCGCGGTGCCGCCGTACAGGTCGCCGGCGATCGAGGCCGCATAGGCCGGGTCGCGGAATCTGCGCGGTGTCAGCATCTTGGCCAGCACCCGAGGGTTGCCGGGAACCATCACTGCGCCGGTGCCGGTCGCGGCCAAGACCAGTCGCCGGCACCGGCGCGGATTCTGGACGGCGAACTGCTGTGCCAGCGCCCCACCCCAGGACAACCCGAGCACGTCGACGACGCCGAGGTCGAGTGTGGTCAGCACCCGCCCCAGCATCCAGGCCAGGTAGGCAAACCCGTAGGGGGCAACGGACGCGGGGGATCCGCCGGTGCCGGGAACGTCGAACCGAATCACGGTGATCTCCGGATCCAGCTGCGCCACCAACGGATCGAGCACCTCGTAGCTGGCCCCGATGCCGTTGCACAAGACCAGCGGAACACGTCGGGTGCCGGCGGATCCGGGCCGGATGCTGACGCGGATCCGCTGACCGGCGGTCGCGACGAATCTCTCGGCCTCGATGGCCGCGTTCATCGGTACAGCACCACGACATCGGCGATGCAGGCCGGGCGTTCGGTGCCGTCGACCTCGTAGGTCAGTCCGAACACGACCTCGACGCCGGCGGGCTTGTGCTGGGCCGACGTGACGGTCACCGTTGCCCGGAGTTTGGCACCGACCGGCACCGGCGCCGGGAACCGCACCTTGTTCAGCCCGTAGTTCAGCGCGGCCTGCACGTTGTCGATGGTCAGGACGTCGGCGAGCACTCGCGGGGCCAGCGAGAGCGTCAGGTAGCCGTGCGCGATCGTCCCCGCGAACGGCCCCCGGGCGGCACGTTCGGGATCGGTGTGAATCCATTGATGGTCGCCGGTCGCGTCGGCGAAGAGGTTCACCTGGTCCTGGCCGAGTTCGTACCACGCGGTGGTTCCGAGGGTCCGTCCGGTCAGGTCGAGCAAGTCCGCCGGGTTGGCGATCTGTGTGGTCATCGTCTTCTCTCAGATGGTGTCAGTTCTGGTGCACGTAGGTGCCGGGCGCTGGGGCGAGGGGTGCATAGCCCGACCCGCCAAGGGCGTGCGGGGCGTCGACTTCGGGGCCGCTGCGGTCGGCCAGCCAGCTGATGTAGTCCGGCCACCACGAGTCGGTGGTCTGCTCGGCCGTCTGCACCCACTCTTCGGCCGTGTCCTGATCGACTTGGCCGATCCGGAACGAGGCCCTGGGGTTGCCCGGCGGGTTGACCAGTGCCGCGATGTGGCCGCTCGACGAGAGGACGAACCGGTTGTCCTTGGAGCCGAGCAGCCGGGCACTGCGGTAGCAGGCCTGCCACGGGGAGATGTGATCGGCTACACCGCCGACGACGTACGAGTCCGCGGTGACCTTCGACAGGTCGACCGGGGTTCCCAGCATGCTCACCGCCCCGGGAGTGGTCAGCGCGTTGCGTAGTCCCATCAGCACCAGGTCGCGGTGCAGCGCGGCCGCCATCCGGGTGGTGTCCGCATTCCAGAACAGCACGTCGAAGGCCGCAGGCGAGCGGCCCTGCACGTAGTTGTTCACCCAGTACCGCCACACCAGGTCCGTCGGTCGCAGCCACGCGAACACCTCGGCCATCGCCCGTCCGTCGAGGTACCCCTTGGACCTCGACGCTCGGATGGCGGCCTGTGCTGCGCGCTCGCTCATTGCGGCCGAGGCGAAGCCGGCCCTGTTCTGGTCGAGCACCGTGACGGCGAGCGTGAGTCCGGCGATCCGATCGCCCTCGCCGATCGCAGCGAGATGGGCCGCGGTCATGGCGGCGAGGATGCCACCCGAGCAGGTCGCCAGTAGGTGCGCGCTGTCGGTCCCGGCGATCTTCTGCACCGCATCGAGCGCCTCGATGATCGCCGCGCCGTACGTATCGACGTCCCAGTCGCGGTGCCGGGCTTGGGGATTGCGCCACGAGATCGTGAAGACCTGCTGGCCCTGCTGCAGGAAGTACTCGATCATGCTGCGACCGGGAGCGATGTCCATGATGTAGTACTTGTTGATCACGGGCGGGATCATCAGCAGCGGGATCGAGCGCACCTTCGGTGTCTGCGGTGCGTATTGGATCAGTTCGAACGCCCGGGTCTGCAACACCACAGCCCCCTTGGTGGTGGCGACCGTCTCGCCGACGGCGAACGCGTCGGGATCCACCATCGCCGGAATCCTGGGCTGGGACAGCATGTCACGGGCGAAGGCTTTCAATCCGCGCACGGCGCTCAGACCGCCGGTGTCGATCATTGCTTTCCAACCGACCGGGCTGATGAGGGGGTTGTTGGTCGGCGCCAACCCCTCGATGATGTTGTCGAGAACGAACCGCATCTTCTCCGCGTCGCGCCAATCCAACTGGGCATCGTCGAACAGCTTGTCGGCGGTCTCCGCAGCTGCCAGGTACGCCTGCATGGTTCGCTTGAGCAGGGGATTGCCCTGCCATGCCGGATCGGCGAAGCGTTTGTCACTCCTCGCGGGGGCACGTTCGCAGGTCCCGACGGCAATCGTGCCCAGTTCGCGCGCCAGGGTAGTGCCGCGACGAGCGAGTGTGCGCTGCCGTTTGGTGAGATCGACCGCGGACCGGGCCCAGGCCCCATTCGGGAGCATTCGCCCGAAGAATCCTCGGGTGGAGCTGGTCAGCAGCAGGTCCAACGGCGCGGCGAGCTCGTCGGGGCTCGTGGTCGGGCTCTTGGTCGGGTTCGTCATGACTACGTGGTGCTTTCGGTTGTAGGAACGGTTACCTCGCGGCGGAGAATCTTGCCGGTCGCTCCCTTCGGGAGACTGTCGACGATCCACACGCGGCGCGGGTACTTGTAGGCGGCGACTCGCTGCTTCACGAAGTCGCGCAGTTCGGTGGGATCGACCCGAGCGCCGTCCTCGAGGACGACCGCAGCGCCGATCTCCTCGCCGAGCGAGTCGTGCGGAAGACCGACGACCGCGGCCTCGACCACCACCGGATGCTCGTAGAGCACCTCCTCGACCTCCCGGGGGTAGACATTGAAACCACCGCGGATGATCAGGTCCTTCTTGCGGTCGACGATGTAGAAGCAGCCGTCTTCGTCGACCTTGCCGACGTCACCGGTCGAGAACCAGCCATCGACCGAGAGCGCCGACGCCGTCGCTTCCGGCAGGTTCCAGTACCCCTTCATCACGTTGTGACCCCGGATCTGGATCTCGCCGAGCTTGCCCTGCGGGACCTCGTGGCCCACCAGGTCGACGATCCGCATCTCGACACCCTCGACCGGGGTACCGATCGATCCGGGCTTGCGCTCGCGGTGCAGGTGGTTGAAGGACGCTACCGGGGAGGTCTCCGACAGCCCGTAGCCCTCGAGAATCGTGGCACCGAACGTCTTCTCGAAGTCGGTGAGTACCTGAACCGGCAGGGAGGCGCCGCCGGATACGCAGACGCGGAGGGACGCCGTCGCCGAGGAAGGAAACCCCCTCGCCTCACCGAGCAGCGCCGAGTACATCGTCGGCACGCCCTCGAACACCGTGACTGCGTCGCGTTCGATCACGTCGAGGGCCGTATGCGGGTCGAATCTGGGGATCAGCGTGAGCGTCGCACCCGCCGACACCGAGGTGTTCAGCCCGCAGGTCAGCCCGAAGACGTGAAAGAGCGGCAGACACCCCATCACTACGTCGTCGGGCCCCAGTTCGATCAGGGTGCGCGCGGCGACGTCCTGGTTGCGGTCGAGGCCGCCGTGGGTGAGTTCGGCCCCCTTCGGCTTGCCGGTCGTCCCCGACGTGTGCAGGACGACGGCGGTGTCTGTATCGGCGCGGTCGACCGGACTCACTTGTTCGGGTAGATCCGCCGTCAGCCTCACCAGGTCGGCATCGTCGACCAGCCAGCATTTCGCTCCGGCTGCCGCGGCGGCCGCGGTGGCCTCCGCGGCGAAGGCCGGTGTCGCGAAAAGCGCTGTCGCACCCGTGTTGGACAGGTAGAACTCGATCTCGCGGGACTTGAGCAACGGGTTCATGGGCACCGCGATGGCACCGCTGCGCAGGATGCCGTAGAAGGCCAGCGCGAACGCCGGCGTAGTGGGCAGCATCAGCCCGACCCGATCGCCGGCCACGATTTCTTCGCGGTCGAGGAAGGTGGCGACCCGCGCGGCCGCCGCGTCGAACTCGGTGAAGGTAAATTCCTGATCGTCGCAGCGAAGCGCGATCTTGTCCGGGTATTTTCGAGCTGAGGCAACAAGATTCAAACTCAGATTGGACAAGAGGACCTCCGGTGACTGTTGGCGTTTTGCCGTTGATTCAAGGGTGACTCCCGGAGCCGCCTCAGTCGATGGCCGCGGGAACAACGTCAACGGGCCGCCGGTGTGTGCGCTCACAACCGGCGTCGATTCGGCCTATCGTGTCGGTATGGAGGGACGACCAGATCCACCCATCGTCGAACTCGCCGACGCGATGCTGGCCCGTGCCGACGAGTTCGGTGCCGCGCTGGCCGCGGTCATCCGTCGCGACATCGACTACTACCGGTCGAACACCCTCGTGAGCGCCGACGAGATCCAGCGCAGCTGCAGCGCGAACATGACCTTCGTCTTTCGTGCGCTGGCCGGAGACACCGCTATGGACGTTTCCGCGGCGGAAGCGACCGGGACCTCCCGGGCGCTGGCCGGCGTCCCGTTGCCGGCGGTGATGGCGGCGTACCGGGTCGGCTTCCGCTTCATGTGGGAGAAGACGGTCACCGAGGCGAGAAGTAGCGGGGTGCCGCTCGACGCGATCCTGAACGCCACGTCGCAGATCCTCATCGCCCAGGACATGTTCACCCAGGCGATGACCGACGCGTACCGGCACCAGCAAACGATTCAGGTCCTCAACCACGAGGAGGAACGTTCGGCGCTCGTGGAAGCGTTGTTGTTCCGCCGCATCACCGACACACAGAGCCTGTGGGAGACCGCCGACCTCTTGCGGTTACCGACAGCCGGACCGTATGTCGTTGTAGCAGCGCAGGTTCCCGCCATCGGCAAACTCGGACTCCCGGAAATCGCAAGCAAGCTCGACGTCCGCGACATCCGCTCCGCATGGCGACTGCTACCCGACCTCCAGGTCGGCATCGTCTTCCTCCGCCGCCCCGACATCCTCCACGAGCTGATCGACGTCCTCGACACCGTTGCCACCTCGCGCGTCGGCATCAGCCCACAATTCGACGACCTCAACGAGACCAGCGAAGCACTCCGACTCGCCCGGATAGCCACCGGCGAGAGACCGTCCGGCGACTCCTTGATCACGGTCTTCGACGGGACTGCCCTCGCGTTCGCCGCCGTCAGCGCACCCGAGGCCATGAAACGGATCGGGAAGTCCGTGCTCGGACCGATCGATGACCTGCCACCCGAGGAGCGCAAAATTCTGGTGGACACCTTCGCGGCGTGGCTCGATACCGGTGGTTCGGCGAACGAGACCGCGGCGAAGATCTACTGCCATCCGAACACCGTCCGGCATCGACTCCACCGCATCGAAGAGTGGACCGGTAAATCGCTGTCGCGGCCAAGAGATGTCGCCGAACTCTGCCTGGCCTTCGAGATCGACCGACTACTGCCCTGACGGCAGCACGTTCAGGGCACTCGGCATCCTGATCGCCGTCCGCGAAGAGTTTGATGCCGCCGACGCGCGCCCAGTCCCGTTGTCGCGCCTGAGATGTCAACCAGGCATGGTCGGGATTCGGCAACATTGTCAGTGGGCGGGTTCGAAGCCCGCCAGCAACTGTTCGAGCGCCGACTGGTCGGGCCCGACGAAGGGATCGGCCTGCGGGGCGGCGGCGAGCATGTCGAGGTACTCGGCGGTGCGCCCCTCCGCCGGCGGCAGGTGAGTGCCGAGTATTCGCCGGGGGTCGAGGTCCCGCAACGTCGACACGGTGGCCGAGAATTTGGCTTCGTCCACCATGTGCACCCAGGGACTGTCCACGGTGGCCCACAGGTGCTGGGCGGCGCGGACCACGCTGGGAACGCAGTAGCCGACGTCGTCGGCGGTGGCGAGTTCGGCGGTCTCCATCGGGGCCCCGAAGCAGTCGGACGAGAAGTAGGACCCGCTGCGGTCGTCGTAGCAGCCGACCGTGCTCGGATTGTCGAACAGCGGCGGCCGCAGCGCCGTCAGCCGGCGATCGCCGACGTCGAGGGATTGTCCCGGGTTGAGCAGGTACACCCGGTCCAACGGGAGGGGCCGTTCGCACGACATGATGCCCATCGCCGCGAACGTGGTGATCAGGCGCGCGTGCGGCGCCTGATCGAGCAAGTCGAACAGTGCGCCGGTGTGATCACGGTCCGGGTGGGTCAACCACACCCATTCGACGTCGGCGGGGTCGAGGACGGATCCGAGTGCGTCCATGAAGCCCCGGCCGGGCAGACTCAGTCCGGTGTCGACGACGACGGGCTCAGCGGCCAGCAGAACGTAGGCGTTCACCGGCAGATGTCCGATTCCGGGCACTTCGAGCGCGTCACCGAGAACCGCGATGTCGTGTCGTATTCTGTTGATACGCATGAGATTTCTCCTCACTGATCGTAGTCGATGCGGATCAACGACCTGGCGATCCCCGCCAGGTCGACTGCGGAAGGGACGTATCCGCGGGAAACCTTCAGACCCAGTTCGAACGGTGAGGCCCCGTCGTCGAGAGCCGCCCGGAACGCTGCGCCGGCCTCGGCGGGCGTGACGTCGAGCAGCAGGGCACGGCCCCGTCGGACGCGGCCGCATCGGGTCACCGTCACGGCTGCACCACCGGCGAAGTTGAACCGCCACGGCCGCTCGGTGAAGATCACCGTCTCACCGTCGACGTCGTGAAGGCACACCGGCACACGCAGGGTGCGGCCGGTGCGGCGCCCGGTGAACTCGATCAATCCCTGGCGTCGAATACGCCGGCCCGACCACCGGGTCGTGAGCACACGCCGCACCACCGGATTGACGAGCCGCATCAGTGCGGGCGGCGGCGGACTCAGGCGGACGGTCGCGGTATCGGACTTGGACATGTCACCGACGCTATGCGCGGCGCGCCAGGGACACCATTCCACAAATGTGGTATTCCCGGCGGCCGATCCGGACTCGTACCATTGACGGGTGAGCGTGGATTCCGTGCAGCGCGCGGCGGATAAGATCGCACAGTTGTGCGCCGCGCCGCGCGGCCTGATCGCGTTGTGGCAGGACGCGTCGGAAGTCGTTGCCGGGGTTGTCCCCTACTTCTGGACACCCTGCTGGTTCACTCTCGACCCGGTGTCGTTGCTGATGACCAGTCATTACCACCTCGGCATGGACGAGTTCCCCGGCGAATGGCTGGCCGCCGAGTACTACGAGGACGACGTCCAGTCGGTACCCGGCGTGATGCGTTCGGCCACCGGGCTTTCCACGCTGCACGATGCCGCCGGGGGCGATCCGTCGCACAGCCCGCGTTGGCGCCGGAACCGCACGCTCGGCGGAGATCAGGAGTTGATCGCCCGCCTCCGCACCCGCTCGGGCGAGACCTGGGGAGCGCTGTCCCTCTACCGTGCCGAAGGCATGCCGATGTTCACCGAAACCGAGAAGTCTTTTCTCGCAGAGATTTCGCCGGTTCTGGCCGGCGGCGCCCGCCGCGCACTGCTGTGCGGGCAGGCCGCGGAGCCGGAGTACTCCGATTCGCCAGGACTGATCGTGCTCGACGACCAGTGGGACGTCGAATCGGCCACCGCGGGTGTCGACCGGTGGATGGCGGACCTCCCCGGCGGAAACTGGGACCGCGGCGAGCTGCCGCCCGCGGTGATCACCCTCGCCGCCCGTGCGCTGCGCTCGGCAGAAGACCGCGATCACCTCGGCGAGGTCGCGCTCTCCCGGGTGCTCTCCCGCTCGGGATCCTGGGTGGTGCTTCACGGTGCGTGCCTCTCCTCCACCGGGCGGCGGCGAATCGCCGTGATCGTCGAACCCGCACACCCGAGTCGGCTCCATCCTTTGTTGATGTCCGCGTACGGACTGACCGAGCGGGAGAAGGAGGTCACCACCCTGGTGCTGCAGGGGGCGTCGACGTCGCAGATCTCGACCGAGCTGTCCGTGTCCGCGCACACCGTCCAGCAACACCTCAAGAGCATCTTCGACAAGACCGGGGTGCACAGCCGACGAGACCTGGTCGGCACGGTGTTCTTCCACCACTACGAACCACGGTTCCGTGACAACGAGACGCGAGCGCTCGCCGACCGGCCGCTCCGGGGTGGCCCGTGGCCGACGGATCGTCGCCGCTGAGAGGGCCTCCTCAGATCCGCCGCATCACGGAGACCACCTTGCCCAGGACGACCGCGTCGTCGCCGTCGATGACGGTGTAGGCAGGGTTACGGGGCTCGAGGAAGACGTGGCCGTCGCGGCGCCGGAGCACCTTCACCGTGGCCTCGCCGTCGATCATCGCGGCGACGATCTCACCGGAATGGGCCTCGTCCTGGCGGCGCACCACGACGACGTCGCCGTCGCAGATCGCGGCGTCGATCATCGACTCGCCGCGCACCCGCAGCCCGAACACGGTGCCGGAGCCGACGAATTCACGCGGGAGCGTCAGCATCTCGTCGGCATGCTCCTCCGCGAGGATCGGCGCGCCGGCCGCGATGTCGCCGACCACCGGTACCGTCACGCTGTTGTCGGACGAGCGACCTTGCTTCGCCTCGGACAGGAACGGGCGCACGTCCAATTGCCGGGCCATCGCCGAGCCTCGCTGGAGAAAGCCCTTTTCCTCGAGGCTCTTCAGGTGCTTGGACACCGACGACGTCGACCGCAGGCCCACGGCGTCCCCGATCTGCCGGGTGCTCGGCGAGCATCCGTGTGCCGCCACCCAGTCCCGGATCGTGGCCAGAATCCGCTGCTGGCGCGGTGGCAGGGTGGAGGCGTCGAGGCCACCGAACATGTCGAGATCGTCGTAATCGGTCACCCGAGGAATCGTAGGGGGTGACGACAACCCCTACGGCAGGGTGTGGGCGTGCGATCGGCGTTACTCGCCGCGCTTCTGCTCGATGCTCCACGCCGCGATCTGCGCACGGGAGTTGAAGCCCAGCTTGGACAGGATGTGTTCGACATGCCCCTGCGCGGTGCGTTGCGAGATGACCAGCCTGGCCGCGATCGCCTTGTTCGTCAGGCCCTCGGCGACGAGTTCGGCGACCTGTTGTTCGCGCCTCGTGAGACTCGTCGCCCCCGGCTCGACCGAGCTGTCGGAAGGTCCCGTCTCCTCGAGGGCATACGCCGCGGCGTCGTCGAACCGCGTTCCGAGGCCCTGCCGGAATTCCGTCTCGAATCCGCGGTCACCGATCGCTTGCCGGGCCTCCTGCTCGAACCGGGCGTGCTCGAGGTGTGCGTTCGGGAAAATCGTGCTCTGACTCCCCACCGTGCGGGCAAGGGCCTCGGTGGCACCCATCAACCTGGCCGCGCGCCGCGGCGCCCCGTCGTCCACCGCAATCCACGACAGAAGCTCCAGGCACCCCATCGCACTGATGCGGTCGTCCACCAACCGCGCGAGCTGCAACCCCCGCGTCACGAGATCCTTCGCACGGGAACCCTCGCCCCGCCGCCACGCCCCCATCGCCGCACCCCACAGCGACCACCCCCGGTACACGGACTCGCCCCGCGACTCGGTGACCGCCAGAATCTCCCGCTGACACTCCTCACTCCGAGCACGGTCTCCGGCCGCGTCACAAGCGAGCGCGAGCCCGAGCAGCGACCACATCAGATACAGCGGATTGCCGTCCTCCCGGAACACCGGGAGCGAGGATTCGAAGTACTCGCACGCCGTCGCGGACTCGCCGGTGAACAGCGCATGCCAACCGGCGGCATCGGCCATCAGCGCCCCGCCGAGACGATCACCGAGCTGCGCCGCCATCGCCGCTCCACGCTCGGCATACAGCGCCGACGCATCCGGGTCGCCGTTGAGCCCGGACAGCACACTGAGCACGTACAACGCCTTGATCCGCTCCACGTCGGCCGTGCCGCCCTGCACCGCCAGAAGCTGCGCGAGCCACCGCATGCCCTCCCGCAACCGGCCCCGCACCCGCCAGTACGGGTACAACGCCGCCGCCATCCGCAGTCCCGCCGCCGCCTCGGCCGGACCGGTCAGGCAGAACTGCAGCGCCGCACGAATATTGGGTAATTCGGCGTCCAGACGCACCAGCCAGCCCACCTGCCGCGAGCTGATCCATTCCGACTCCGCCCGCAGCACCAGGTGCTCGTACCAGTCCCGGTGCCGTCGCAACAGCGATGCGAACTCCCCGGTCTCCTGCAACCGTTCCGTACCGTAGTCACGCAGCGTTTCGAGCAGCCGGTACCGCACCGTTCCCCCGGCCTCTTCCCGGATCAGAATCGACTTGTCGATCAACGACCCGACCACATCCACCACCTGGTCCGCCGCGGAGGTGTGGGCGCAGATGCCTTCGACGGCGTCGAGCGCGAAGCTGCCGAAGAAGACCGCCAGCCGCCCCCACAACTCCCGCTCGGCGGACGAGCACAACTCGTGGCTCCAGTCGATACACCAGGCCAGGGTCTGCTGCCGGACCGGCGCGCCACGGCTGCCCGTGGTCAGCAGACCGTAGCGGTCCGTCAACCGTCGCAGGATCTGGTCCTCCGACATCGCTCGCAGCCGGACCGCCGCCAGTTCGATCGCGAGCGGCAGGCCGTCCAGTCGACGGCAGATCCGCGCCACCACGTCCTGATTGTTCTCGGTGATGGCGAAGCCCGGGACCGCCATCGCCGCGCGCTCGGCGAACAGACTCATCGACTCGTAGTGGTCGAACTCCCCGGCGGCCTGGGCCTGGCGGTTGGGGTCCGGCATGGTCAGCGGCGGCACCCGGAACACCGCTTCTCCCCCGATACCGAGAGGTTCCCGGCTGGTCGCGAGAACCCGAAGCTCCGGGCACGCGCGCAGAAGGGGACGCGCCAGGTCGGCGGCCGGTTCGACGAGATGCTCACAGTTGTCCAGCACGAGCAGCAGCTTCCGGGGCTCGAGATATTCGACGAGCAGGGCCTCGGGTGCGACGCCTGCGCCCTCGCGCAGCCCCAACGCCGACAGCGCCGCGTCGACGACCGCACCCGGCTCGTATACCTCTCCCAACTCGACCAACCACACGCCGTCCTCGAACGCGCGAGCAGAATCGGCGGCGACCCGCAACGCGAGCCTGGTCTTCCCGACACCCCCGATACCGGTCAACGTCACGAGCCTCGACACCGACAGCAGACTGCGAACCTCGACGACCTCACGGCGACGGCCGACGAAACTCGTCAGCTCATGGGGAAGGTTTCCCGCATTCGTCCTGTCACCGGGAGCCATGGAGCCGTCACTTTCATCTCACGCGCGCCTCCGACCAAGGTACCTCCGCAGAATCCGGATTCGCAGCGACGCGATCAAAGGCGGCAGTGGGTCGAATCCGAAATCGGATCACTGTAAGTAGGACGCATAGTCACCGAAAGGAACCTGGCCGGTGGGGCTCGACCGTACCGCGTCGGCAACCGCCGGAGGAATGGGAGCCCAATAGGCGGGCATCGCGGCCGCCAGGGACGGCTGCAGCACGTAGAGCAGTGCGAAGTTCACAATCCACAGCGGCGGCGCCATCGACATGCCGACCTCCGCGCTCACACCGCCCTTGGTGTTGGTCACCAGTTGAGCTTCGCCCGACATCTGTTGCGCTGCAAAGCCAAAGGCCGCTTGCACCGTGTACGCCGACTCGTACAGCGCTATCAGGGTGTGGGTCGCGCCGTTGTTCCTCAACCAGGTGCCCACGAAACCGCCGGGAGCGATCAACGAGTTCACCTGCCGCGTCGGCGCGTCGGCGTTGGCCGGACTCTCCAGCAGTCCGCTCGGGTTCACGTAGAGCCCGTAGCTGGCCAGAACCGACGGCGTGTTGCGGCCGTCGACGTCGGAATAGAGGGGACGGTCGTTCGTATTGGTGAGGATCCTGGCGCACGCATCGATCACCTCGGCGGCGTCGCTGCTGCCGCCGACTCCGCCGCCGGTGATGAGGTCGCGATACTGCTGCTCGGACAGCGCGTCGGACCGGTCGAGCCCGATCTGCACGGCGATCTCGTCCGCCACCTGCTGACCGAGCGGCGCGTTGAGCTGACCCGGGCTCGTCAGCTGCGTCGGCGCCAGACCCTCGTAGCCGGGGTCCCCGGAGAAGGGGATCGCGAACCCGGTGTCGGCAGCCGGTTCACCGCCGGCCGTCCCGGCAGTTGCCAGGGCGAGAAGGCACACGCCCACCAGTGCCAGTACCGAGAACATCCTGCGGTGGGGGGTTGCTCCGCGTCGATGTCCCGCCAAACCTGTGCCGCGCATACGTCAACCTCCCAGAACACCATCCGGCGAGATAACTTATGATCAGTCAAACGTCGCGGCTGACGCTGTGTCAAGACTTGCGTCACCGGCACCGCGGGGGCGGTGACCTAATCCGGGACCAGGACCGCGGGTCCCAGCCATTGGCACACGAGCAGTGCGAGTTCGACGTCCAGCCGATCTCCGGCGAAATCCTTACCCCGCACTTCGGCTGCCCTTTTCACGCGGTACTTCACCGAGTTGTGGTGCAGATCAAGCTCTTTTCCGGCAGCGACGTTGCTCAGGTTGTGGGCGAGATAGACCCGCACGGTCTCGCGCAACCTGGCCGAATTCTCGTTGTCCGCAGCGAGTCCGCGCAGAACGCCGCGCACCCAGGCGCGGGTGGCCACCAAGTCCTCGATCAAGAGGGCAACCGTCGATACTCCGGGTTCGTCGTATGCGGTCACGACCGGTGCGCTCTGACCCGCCGCGATGGCCACGGCTCGCGCACGTTGCGCCTGACCGTGGGACTGCCGGAAACCCTCGATTCCCGCGGCCGCGGCACCGAGCGCCACGACCAGTCCGGGATGCCTCCGCGCGAGGAAGTCGCACAAATCTTCCTGCGCCCGCTCGGGACGTGACCGTGAGCCAAGCGGAACCCACACCCAGCCGGTCACCCGGTCTGCGGCCACGAACAGCGGGTCGGCCACCGCACCCACATGGGTCGCGAAATCGTGTGCCGCAGATTCGATTCGGGACAGCATGTCGGACGAATCGGCGTCGGAGCTCCAGACGATCGCGGCCAGGTGACTCTGCTGCAGAACATAACCCAGGGCGGCCCCTGCATCGGGAGGTGCATTGCCCGCCAGAATCTCCTGAACACGCACGGCGCGGACACTGCTCCGGTGAGCGAGCCACCGTTCCCTTTCGCGCTCGTACACGGCCACCACCTGCTGTGACACCCTGTCGATGTAGACAGACATGACCGTGATGATGCGTTCGAGCACCGGCATGCTGAGTTCCGGCTGCACCGAAGCCGCACGCAACTCGTCGAACACCAGCCCGAGCAGATTGGTCTGCCCCAACCGATACGCGCGAACCAGCGCGTTGACGGGAACGCCGTGCTGGGCGAGCCTTCTCGCATACTCCAAGGCGGCGGCCGGTGCGTCCAGATCCTCGGGAGCGATGTTGTGCTGCAAGGTATGGAAGATGGTGTCGAGGTTGCCCTCCACGCTCGCCCCCAGCAGATCGAACAATTGGCGGTCCGCCCGCAGATCCGGGATCTCCGCGTAGAGCACGCTGGTGATGTCCGCCGTCAGCGACACCAGCCGCTCGTTGAGGGAACGCGCGATTCTGGCGACAAGCAATGCGGCTCGTTCCTCGTTCGATGCCATGCGAAGACAATATCGGTCTTCGGTGCCAATGGACGACGAATCCCCCAACCATCACCTGAGGCGTTCCCTACCTGGATATTTGCGAATCAGCACACCGCATTTCCTCGACACCCGACTGTCACGCTATTTGTCCTTACCGGACAAATAGGCGAGCATTCTTGATTCCTCCAGGACGTCGCCACGGTCTCGAATGTTCCCTATCGTGGAGTCGTTCGGTCAGCCGCCACTCCCCACGGGCCGCCACAGACGAAGGAATCAACCTTGAACGACCCCAGCAATTTCCGAGGAAGAACCACAGTTATGTCCGGAGGGAGCCGCGGCATCGGTCTTGCGATTGCGCGCGCAATCGCACGCCGGGGCGGGAACGTCGTCCTGCTGGCCAAGACCGGCACGCCCGACCCCCGGCTACCGGGAACCATCCACACCGCGGTCAGTGAGTTGACCGAACTCGGCGGACACGCCCTGCCCGTGGTGGGAGACGTCCGCAATGACGACGACATCGCGCGGGCCGTCGATCTCGCCGTCGACCGCTTCGGCGGCATCGACATCGTGATCAACAATGCGAGCGTGCTCGACCTGTCACCGACCGAAGACCTCACACTCAAACGATTCGATCTGATGCAGCAAGTCAACGTTCGCGGCACCTTCGCCTTGACTCGTGCCTGCCTGCCCTACCTTCGGAAGTCCGCCGACCCGCACGTGATGACATTGTCGCCTCCCCTGAATCTGTCACAGCAGTGGCTGGGCGCGCACCCGGGCTACATGCTCGCCAAGTACGGAATGACGTTGGCAGCGTTGGGCATTGCAGCCGAGTACCGGAACACGAACCTATCCTGTAACTGCCTGTGGCCGCAGACCACGATCGCCACCGCGGCAGTCGGCAACCTGCTCGGCGGCCGGGAAAGCCTGCACCACTCTCGGTCACCCGAGATCATGGCCGACGCGGCAATCGAACTCCTCAGCCGCCCCGCCGGCACCGACAACGGTAGGACGTTCCTCGACGTCGAGGTCCTCGCAGAGGCCGGTGTATCCGACTTCGCGGAATACGGCGGTGAGCAACCACTGACGGTCGACATCTTCGTCGATGGACCGGATCTCGCACACCAGATGTGAGACCGGGCGGGTCAGACCGCTGCCAAGCCGAGGCAAGTAGAGCGAGCGCCGCCTGCCGGGGAAATCGAACACCGACTTGGCGCCGGCTCGAATCGCTGGGCTCGAATCAGCGAGCCGGCCCTGCACCCATACCTCGAAATACCGCCGCTCGTCTGATCGCGGGGTGCGGGTATCGAGGTCCGGCGAACTGCGCACACCGCACGGATCAATAGCATGGACCGAAGTTACTTAGCAAAAAGAGCTAGCACTCACCCGGCATGAGTGCTAATTTCTTAGTGGGGTCCAGGTCACAAGCTGGGGCCTCGACCACACTGCTCGTGTTCGTGGACGGGCACGTCCCATACACAACCGACGCGCCAACCGTACGAAGGAGGATCATGACCGCCGCCGTCCCCCACAGCCCCCGTGCCGACAACTGCATGTCTTCCTCCGTCGACACCGACGAGACAGGGAAACAGCACGGCTCACGGTTGCCTGCCGTGTCGATCGCCTTGGGGGCTGTCTCCGTTGCGTCGTTCTGGGTGGTCGGACTCGGCTTCATCCTGGGAATAGCCGCGGTCGTCTGCGGCGCTATCGCGACGTCGCGGTCCGCGGATGTCGACGACGAGGCAGCATCGTTGCGGGCCCTGTTGGGCGTCGTCGCCGGGGCAGCGGGCATCACCGTGTCCGCGATCGCCCTCTTCCCCATGCTCGCGCAACTGTGAACACGATCGCCAGGATCGGTGGGCGCTACCGCAGTTGGTCGCGGCGTCGGGTCAGGTAGGCAGTCTCGGCGGTGTTGCCTGCCAGATCGATGGCTTTGTCGTAGGCGGCGCGCGACTGCTCACTACGACCCAATCGGCGTAGCAGGTCGGCGCGGGTCGCGTGGTAGGCGTGATAGCCGGCCAACGTGCCCTCGAGACGGTCGACGGTTGCCAGTGCCACCTCCGGGCCGTCGAATTCTGCGACGGCGACGGCCCGGTTGAGGGCGATGATCGGCGAGGGGTCGATGCGGACCAGTTGGTCGTAGAGGGCGAGGATCTGCGACCAGTCGGTGTCGCGCATGTCGCGGGCAGAGGTGTGGACGGCGTTGATCGCGGCGAGGATCTGATAGCGACCCGGAGCCACCCCGGCGGCGGCAGCGGCCAGGCGCTCGCGCACCAACCGGTGCCCCTCGGCGATCAGTGCCGCGTCCCAGGCCCCGCGGTCCTGCTCGTCGAGAGCGACCAGTTCGCCGCTCGCCGACACCCGGGCGGTGCGGCGCGCCTCGGTGAGCAGCATCAGCGCCAGCAACCCGGCCACCTCCCCATCGTCGGGAAGCAGGTCCCGGATCAGGCGGGTGAGCCGGATCGCCTCGGCGGTCAGGTCGTCACGTATCGGATCGGCGTCGGGGCCGGTGGTCAGGTAGCCCTCGTTGAACACGAGAAACAGCACAGCGAGGACACCGGACACCCGGGCGGGGAGATCGTCGGCGGACGGCACTCGATAGGGGATACGCGCCGCCTTGATCTTGTCCTTCGCGCGGGTGATCCGCCGCCCCATCGCACTCTCGGTCACCAGGAACGCGCGGGAGATTTCGGGCACGGTCAGACCGCCGACCATGCGTAACGTCAGCGCCGCGCGGGTTTCCATCGCCAGCGCCGGGTGACAGCAGGTGAAGATCAGCCGGAGCCGGTCGTCGTCGATGGCGCCGAGCGGCTCGGGCGGGTCGTCGTCGTGCACCACTCGAGCCTCCTTGTGCTTGTCGTCGCGCTTGTTCTCGCGCCGGATCCGGTCGATGGCCTTGTGGTTGGCGGTGGTGGTGAGCCAGGCGCCCGGGTTGGGGGGCACGCCGTCGGCCGGCCATCGCTCGACGGCGGTCGCGAACGCCTCGGCGGCCGCGTCCTCGGCGATGTCGAGGTCGCCGAAACGCCGGGTCAGTGCGGCGACGACCCGGGCCCACTCCTCGTGGTGGGCCCGGGTGATCGCGTCGCAGGCGTCGCTCAGTGAAATGGCCGCACCTCGATCTTGCGATCGCAAATCTTCGACGCCTCGGTGGCGAGCGCGAGCGCCACATCCAGATCGGGGGCCTCCCAAACCCAGACGCCGGCAAGGTACTCCTTCGACTCCACGAACGGCCCGTCGCTGAATACCGGTTGCTCGCCCCGGTTGTCGATGACCGTGGCCGTGGTGGTGTCTGCGAGTCCGCCGGCGAAGACCCAGTAGCCCTCGGCGATCAGTCGTTCGTTGAACGCGCTGATGGCAGGCTGCCGGTCGGCGCTGCCGGGATTGCTCTTGTCGTCGATCACGGAAACCAGATATTGCATCGGAAGATCCTCTCCTGTGGTGGTGTACCGGTTAGGGGACGTCACGCCGTCGCGTACCGGGGGGGCTCCCGGCGGGCCGGAAGACCTGGATCGTCACGCCCTTCGAGTCGACTCGCGACTCCACCAGTTCGAGTGCAAGGTCCGGTCCGGCCTGCGGGAACAACCGCGCGCCCTGGCCGAGGACCACGGGAACGACGATCAGGGTCATCTCGTCGACCAGATCGTTCTGCAGCAGCCACCGGGTCAGTGCGCCGCTGCCGTGCACCTGCAGCTCACCGCCCGGTGTGGCCTTCAGATCCGCGATGGCGGTGGCGAGGTCGTCGGACAGGACGGTGGTGTCCGGCCATTTCGGATCGGCGAGCGTGGTCGATGCCACGTACTTGGGCTGTGTGTTCAATGCCCGCATGACGGGCTCCCAGCCGGGGACGTCCTGCTCCGTCAAGGACCCCCAGGAGCCGGCGAACAGCTCGTAGGTCCGGCGGCCGAGCAGAAACGCGTCGGCGCGCTGGTAGGTCTGGTTGATGAACGCGTGGGTCTCGTTGTCGCCCTTGCCCCGGGCCCATCCGCCGCGCTCGAATCCGTTTCTGCGGTCCTCGTCCGACGCGCCGCCGTTGCCCTGCATCACTCCGTCGAGGGTGACCTGGGTCATGGTGGTGAGCTTCATGGTCGCGGTTCCTTTGCCTCGGCGCCGCCCCTCGTGGGCGGCCTCACCCCTTCCACGAACGCCACCGCCCCGATCGGACACCGCATCCCGGATTTTTTCGAGGAACTTTTCCGGTGCCGGTGCTTCGGGCGCAGGCATGACCGGCGACCAGGCCATCCGCGCTCGACAAAAGCCGCCGGTTCAGATGCGTATTTCGTGCGGCAGCTCGGCGGTATCGGCTGCCGCGTGCGGGCCTTGCGACGCCGCTTTCCCGGGTGCGCGCGCCGCTACCGGCAGGATGGCTCAGCGGCGCGGACTCCGGAGAACTTCGGCGTTGCGCGGGGGGAAGGGTTCGCAATTGTTGTACCTGCGTTCGAGAACGGCGAGGTAGTGGGCGACGGCTTCGTCGACGAGGGCGGACCAACTGTGGGGGGCGCCGGCGATGTGGCCGATGGCAGCGACGGCGTCCTTGCCGTGCTCGATCCTGGCGGTCTCGATGGAGACGGAAACCTGCTTCTTGCCTGCGGGCGCCCGTTTCGCGGTCATCTTCTCCTCGCCGAGAGCACCTACTTGCGCGACGTCCACGCACTGTTCGACGAGGTTCGGCAGCCGCCGCTTACGGCGTTCGAGGGGGTTGCTCGCGGGTGCGGGCTCCCGTGTCACGCCCACCAGGAGCTCCTTTCGACGTGTCCGCGAGTACGTCCCGTCCGGGTGGGCGCCGCCTGCGCGGGCCTGTTCGCGGCGTTCGAGGGGGTTGCTCGCGAGTCCGGGCTTACGTGTCGCGGTCATCAGGGCATCCTTTCGACGAGTTCTCGGGCGGCGTCGCGGTAGGCGCGTGATGCGGAGGAGGACGGTGCCCACCTGACGACGGGTTCTTCGGCGCTGTAGCTCTCACTGACACGGACGGACTTCGGGATGATGGTGCGCATCGTCTGGTCGGGGTAGGTCTCGCGTAGCGCGGCGAGAACCTGCTGGTCGATGACCTGACCGAGTTCGACGCGGCCGCACAGAATGTGATTGAGCCGCGCGGTGGGGTTGAGCAACTCGACCTGCTGGGTGATGTAGTTCTCGATGCGCATGAGCGCTTCGAGTTCCATCGCTCCCGTCATGACTGCGGCGAGCACTTCGGTGCAGGCGACGAGTGCGCTGATGGTCAGGTGGTCGAAGTCTCCGGGGCAGTCGAGGAGGTTGAAGTCGACATCGGGGGCGCCCGCGAGGGCCTTACGCAGGATGCCGTGGGCACCGGGCTTCTTGAGGAAGTAGGGCCCGACGGAATCGAGT
Source organism: Rhodococcus sp. T2V (assembly GCF_029269925.1). NCBI lineage: Bacteria > Bacillati > Actinomycetota > Actinomycetes > Mycobacteriales > Nocardiaceae > Rhodococcus > Rhodococcus sp. T2V. Next base: position 185,666 of record NZ_JARJBD010000007.1, on the reverse strand, counting down.
TCCTTGGTGGCAGGAACGAGGTGGATCCCGGACGCGGTGATGGTGGTCGCTTCCTCGATGCTCGCCACCAGCATGAGTACCGACAGGACATCGTTGTCGACCGCTTCGGGCGTGGCACCGAGCCAGGTAGTGGCGTTGCATTGCGGGTCGAGGTCGACGACGCGGACGGTGTAGCCGGCTTCGACGAGGGCCTGGGCGAGGTTGACCGCGCTCGTGGTCTTGGTCGAGCCGCCCTTATGGTTGACCACTGCGATGGTGCGGGTCATGGTGTCCCTTCGGTTAAACATACTGAGGCATCTCAAGATACTTAACTTCGGCGCGACACGCGGACGAGCCGCCGATCTGAGCTGTGTTGCCGAGGACCCGTCTACGCGACGCGCGGTTCAGGCCGAGTGGCCGGCTTCCTGGACAATTCCCGCGAGCTACGCTTGTACATGGCCACCAGACAACGATGGAGCGAACTCAGCGACCGCAGCCGACGGCTGATCATCGCCGGCGCCGCCTTCGAGGGCGTTCTGAAGGTCATGGCGCTTGCCGATATCAAGCACCGACCGGCAAACCAGATCAGGGGATCGAAGTCGGTTTGGGCGACAGCGGTGGCGCTCGTCAACTCGGCCGGCGTCGTCCCCCTGGCCTACTTCCTCTTCGGTCGATCGACTCCTCACGGCTGACGGTGTCGCGGGACGTTTGTCACCTCGGTCTTCAGGTGACCATCGTCGAGCCGGTCTTCCGAACCGGGCTCGGCGAATCTGCGGTGCGGGCCTACCAGCAGCGTCTCGACGAGTGGGCGACGTCGTCAACGACCTCGGGCCAGGGACTGAGACGCGTCGAGCAGGGTGTCGAAGACGAGCATGTGACCGGCGAAATGGGTGATCGCGTAGTCGAGTTGCGCCTCGGGTATGGCGAGTTGCGGTGTCACTCCGCAGGCCCAGAACACCGGGACCGTGTGCTTGCCGACGCCGGGGTAGACCCCGAAGTCGGGCCGAGCGAGGTCGGCGATTCCCAGTGCCGATGGATCGCCGACGTGCACGGGGACGCCGTGGCCGGTCGGATACCGTCCGGTGACCTCGATTGCCGTGTCGACCAGCGACGTGGGCACGGGACGCATGCTGACGGCGAGGGGTCCGGCGAAGATCCCCGCCGGCACGGTCTCGCGATCGGTGACGTACACCGGGGGTGCGGCATGGCTGACGGGGATCCCGGCTCGGCGGAGCGGGGCGTCGAAGGTGTGGCTGCATCCGAGAGCGAAGGCGACCGCGTCGTCGCGCCAGTGTTCGGTGAGGTCGGTGGGTTCGGCCACCAGGGTGTTGCGCTCCCAGACCCGGTAGCGCGGGAGCATGGTGCGCACGTCGACCGTGCAGCTGTCGTAGGTCAACTGCGATTCGCCGGGATTCGTCCTGGCGAGCAGCGGGCACACCTCGGGGTTGCGGCGGCAGTACTCCGCGAAGTCGTCGGCGGCGGCGGACGGCACGACGACGAGGTTGGCCTGCTGGTAGTCGTCGAGGATCCCGGCGGTCGGTGCGGTCCACTGCCCCGCCGCGACCAATCGGCGCAGATCCTGCGGGTGCGTCGGTGACTGCCGCGTCATTGCAGTGTCTCCTTGGCTGATTCGCGCACGGTGCGCAGGGTGATCAGGGCGAGCACCACCGCGCCCATCAGCAGGAACCCGGGGGCCAGGAGGTTGTCGGTGCGGGAGATGAGGTAGGTGGCCAGGTACGGGGTGAGCCCACCGCCGATGATGGTGCCGATGTTGAAGGCGATCGACAGGCCGGTGTACCGCACGCGGGTGGGGAACTGTTCGGCATAGGTCGGGTAGGTCACCGATTGCACGATCGGCATCGGCAGCGCGAGCACCACCATGGCACCCACCGCGAGGGCGAAGCTGCCCTGATCCATCACGATCATCGCCGGCAGGACCAGGATCGCGTAGCCGAGGAAACCGATCGTGATGACCTTCTTGCGGCCGACCCGGTCGGACAGTCCCCCGAAGAACGGCATCAGGATCGCGACGAAGAAACTGATGGCGCCCATGATCCAGAAGGTGTTCGACTTCGGGTACCCGAGGTAGGTGGTCAGGTAGATGTTCATGAAGATCAGGCCGACCCAGTATCCGGTGTTGGATCCGATCGACAGGAAGATGACCTTGAAGACCGCCGCGGTGTGTTCGGTGAGCACCTCCATGAGCGGAGACTTCGCGGGCGCGTGCTGCTGGGTTTCGGCGACGAACGCGTGCGAGTCCTCGAGTTTGCTGCGCGCGATCAACGTGATCGCGATCAGCGGCAGGGCCAGCAGAAACGGTATGCGCCAACCGAAGTCGACGAGTTGATCGTCAGTCAGTGCCGTGGTGGTGATACCGGCCACGACGGCGGCCGTACCACCGCCGAGGGCGACGCCGACCGGGGTGAAGGCGCCGAAGAATCCGCGGCGGCCGGCGGGTGCGGATTCGGACAGATACGTCGCCGATCCGGTGACCTCGCCGCCGGCGAAGAAGCCTTGGGCCAACCGCACGAGCAGCAGGGCGATGGGGGCGGCGATACCGATCGATCCGGCGGTGGGAAGCAGTCCGACGGCGGCGGTCGCCGTTCCCATGCCCACGATGGTCGCGATGAGCACCGGCTTGCGTCCGATCCGGTCGCCGAGGCGGCCGAGGACGATTCCGCCCAGTGGGCGCATGACGAAGGCGCTGCCGAAGACCGCCAGCGTGGCCAGGAGCGACGCGGTCGGGTTGTCGTTGGGGAAGAATAGGGGCCCGATGATGACGGCGAGGTAGCCGTACACGCCGAACTCGTAATACTCGACGGCGGTACCGGCCGCGGCCGCAACGGCGGCACGGCGGGGTTGCATGGGGGGCGGGGCGGGCAGGTGATCGCCCGTGTGGGGCATGGAGGCAGGTACGGTGGTCATGGCGAACTCCAACGAAGAAGTGGCGGAGGTGCTGCGAGGAGATCCCGATCGCGGGGTCGGAAAACGTGGCACCGCGGCGCTGGGGTGCCCGAGTGGTCATCGGCAGGATGGCAGTCCTGCCGATGACCTGTGTCCGCGGACTCAGACGGCGAACAGTTGGTTCAGGTCGGCGAAAGCCTTGAATTCCATTGCGTTTCCGGCGGGGTCGAGGAAGAACATCGTCCACTGTTCGCCCGGCTCGCCCTCGAATCGCACGTACGGTTCGATCACGAACTCCGTCCCGATGGACGTGAGTTTCTCTGCGAGAACTTTGAACTCGTCGACCGGCAGAACCAGCCCGAAGTGCGGAACCGGAACATTGTGTCCGTCGACCGGGTTCGTCCCGGCCACCCCGTCGCGGGGCGTCGCGCTGGGACCGTCCCCGACCTGATGGGTGACGACCTGGTGTCCGCCGAAGTTCCAGTCGATCCACTTGGTGTCGGACCGTCCTTCGGTGAATCCGAGTACACCGCCGTAGAAGTTGCGGGCGGCGTCGATGTCGTCGACGGGAATGGCGAGGTGGAAAGGAACAAGGTTCGTCAGTTGGGCGGTCATACTTTTCCTCTTCTGTGATTCGTGAACTCGGAGATGGACGGGACGCGCGGGGTTCGGGTCAGTCGTCTCCTCTCGGGAGCGCTGCGAGTCGGATCCGGGTGCCTGGTGCTGCCTGCGCCACGAGGTCGACGTCACGTTCGATCACCACCCCGATGACCGGGTAGCCCCCGGTCACCGGATGGTCGGCGAGGAACACGATCGGTTCCCCGGACGGTGGGATCTGGATCGCTCCGAGAGCCATGCCTTCGCTCGGCAGATCCACCGACCCGACGGTCAGCGGCGGTCCGGTCAGCCGGGCGCCGACGCGGTCGCAGTCCGCACTCACCGTCCACGTCGTGGCGGTCAGCGCGGCCCGATCGTGTGGCGCGAACAGGCCGTCCCGGGGGCCCCACCGGAATCGCACCTCGGCCGCCCCGACCGGAAGCCGGGGCACAGTCAGCTCGAGCGGGATGTCGTGGGGTACCGGATGACCCGCCCCGAGCGCGAGGGTCGTGCCGGACCGGACCTGTGCCGGACCGACCCCGGACAGGCAGTCGGTGGCGGCGGAACCGAAGACCCGCTCGGTGTCGATTCCCCCTTCGACCGCGACGTAAGTGCGCAGTCCCGTGACGGGACGGCCCAGCGAGAGAATCTGCCCGGCCCGCAGCAGGATTCGCCGGCCCTCCGCCGGAGCGCGGCCGTCGACACGAATCTCGACGGTGGCACCGGTGATCGCCACGTACCGGTCCGCGGACACGGCGATCGCGAGCCCACCGAACGTGTTCTCGAGCGCGGCGGCGCCATCCGCGTTGCCGACGAGGCGGTTCGCCACCGTCAGGCCGGCTCGGTCGGCGGCACCGGACGTGGTGACCCCGAGGTGCGCGAACCCGGGCCGGCCCAGATCCTGGAGCGTCGTGCTCAGCCCGGCGTCGATCACCGACACCTGCGCGCGCACCGGGGTGCCGGAAGGCAGTCGGCCGGGCCTGGTCAGCATCGAGGTCATCTACTCCACCGCCTCGAAGACGACGCGGTCACCCACGGACAGCCGGCTGGGATTCGCCGCGTCGATGTCCCACAGGACCTCCGACGTCGAGCCGATCAGGTGCCAGCCACCCGGTGTGCCGCCGGGATAGACAACGGTCTGAGTGCCGGCGATGGCGACGAGTCCGGCACCGACCCGTCGGCGCGGCGACGTGCGGCGAGGCAACTCGAGCGCGTCGGGCAGGCCGTCGATGTAGGCGAACCCGGGGGCGAAACCGAAGAATCCCACGCGATGCTCGGCGGAAGTGTGTGCAGCGACAACCGCCGCCGTGGTCAGGTTCAGTCTCCGTGCCACCGCCTCGAGGTCCTCGCCGTCGTAGCGCACCGGGATGACCACCGGTTCGCGTTCGAGGAATGCCGCCGACGCGTCTGCGCCGGCAGTGTCCACAAGGTGGCGGACATGGCCGGAGAGCAGCCGCATGTCGGACGAGGTGTTGGCGCGGAACATGATCGAATGCGCGGCAGGGACGACGTCTTCCAGCAGAGCCGACCAGGTCTGGGCATGCGCCGCGGCCACGACACCGGCGATCCGCTCGGGTGCGACATCGACGATCCAGGCGCGATCGCCCGCGCGGAGGAGGTTACCGGATTCAGTCATGACGTCCACCCCCGATCCCGGCCAGGGCTACGTCGTTGCGCCCGAGCAGTTCCCGGGTCTGCCGGGCGATGTCCACCGCACCGGGGGTGTCGCTGTGCACGCACATCGCGATCGCCGCCGCGCCGTCCGGCAGCACCGTGGGCGTCGCGCCGTCCACCGAGTCGACCGACCCGGTCACGACCATGTGGACGGCCCGCTTCGCGGCTGCGGACGGGTCGACGACCAGTGCGTCCGGGTGCGACCGTGGCACCAGCAGTCCCTCGTCCGTGTACGACCGATCGATGAACACCTCCGCCTGAGGGGTCAGTCCGGTGTCGAGGGCGGTGTGCCACAGCACCGTGTCGTACTGGCAGAGCACGGGCAGGTCCGGATCGACCAGTCCGATCGCTTCGGCGATGGCGTGCGCCTGCCCCGGATGCCGTGCGGCCGTGTTGTACAACGCCCCGTGCGCCTTGACGTAGGACACGACCGTCCCGGCGATCCGCGCAAAGGCCTGCAGGGCGCCGATCTGATACACGATGTCATTGACGAGCGTCGGGGTGGGCACGTCGATGAATCGGCGACCGAAGCCGGCCAGGTCGCGGTACGACACCTGCGCGCCCACCGAAACCCCACGGGCGGCGGCCATCTCACAGGTGCGGCGCAGGATGTCGGGATCACCGGCGTGGAAGCCGCACGCGATGTTCGCGGCGGTGACCTGATCCATCAGCGGCGCCTCGTCACCGACACCCCAGACGCCGAAACCCTCACCGATGTCGGTGTTGATCGAGACCGTTCGAGTGCCCATCAGCTGCGCTCGGCCCAGTACGTGCGCATGTCCTCGGCCGAGTTCTCCCAGGCGCGGTGCAGACCAGTCTGCCCACCGTCGATGTGCAGGATGATCTGCCGAGCCAATTCCTCGGAATTGCCGTCGGCGAGCGCCTGAACCATTGCCTTGTGCTCGTCCTGGACCCGGTCGTACGCACACGTCCCGTGCACGTAGAACCGGGAATAGGGCTCGAGCCGGTGATACATCTGGGCGATGATTTCGTAGCGCATCGGCAGGCGCGAGAGCCGGTACATGTCGAGATGGAACGCCAGGTTGGTCCGCGACCACGCTCCGGCGCCGGTGTCGGCCACCTGATCCATCTGCTCGGCCATCGCCTCGAAGCGGCTGATGTCGCGCCGCGAGACTCGCTCGGTGACGTGCTCGGCGAAGCTCGGCTCGACCAGGCGGCGCAGGTCGTAGATCTCGTCGATCTCGTCGAGGTCGAGCGCGGTGACGAACGTGCCGCGGCCCGGGACCGTGCGCAGCAGACCCTCCCCCGCGAGGGTCCGCATGGCTTCGCGCAGCGGAATCCGCGACACCCCGAACCGGTCGGCGAGTTCCTCCTGCACCAAGCGGTGGCCAGGGGGATAGATGCCCTCGACGATGGAGGTTCGGAGCCGGGACGTCAGGTCCCCTTCCGGAGACCCGAACTCGTGTGACGTAGGCGACATATTCACTGTATACAGTGGATCCGGTAGCTCTGTCCAGCCCAATTCGCCCTGGGAGTGAATGTTTTACAGAACCGAAGCTTGACGAAACACACCGATAACCGGATTCGATCGGCGCCCTGACGAGGGTCTACCGGTATACGGGGCGGACCCAGCCCGAGAAGATGTCCGGAAGATCAGAGGTCACCGTGCGGGTGAACCGGGGTGAACGCTTTTCCAAGAAGGACGTCACGCCCTCGTAGGCGTCGCTGCTGGCGCCCTGTGCGCGCATACCCCGGGACTCCGCGATGTGCGCGTCCATCGGATGTGCGGCGCCGAGCATCCGCCACACCAATTGCCGGGTCAGCGTCACCGACACGGGTGCCGTGTTGTCGATGATCTCCGCCGCGAGAGACCGAGCGGCAGCGAGCAACGTTTCCGGCGGATGGACGGCGCTGATCAGGCCACCGTCGTACGCCTCCGCTGCGGTGAACAGCCGTCCCGTGTACAACCATTCCACCGCGCGCTCGACCCCCACCAGACGCGGGAGAAACCAACTCGAGCAACTCTCGGGAACGATGCCGCGACGGGTGAAGGGAAACGCGAACTTCGCCCCCTCCGAGGCCAATCGGATGTCCATGGGGAGGGTGATGGTCGCGCCGACTCCCACTGCCGGACCATTGATCGCCGCGATCACGGGCTTCGTCGAATCGTAGATCCGCAGCGTCATCTCACCGCCGCCGTCGCGGGGCACTTCACCGTCGGCCCCCTCCGGCGCGTCGAATCGCGAACCCCCTCCCGCGAGGTCGGCGCCGGCGCAGAACGCTCTGCCGGAACCGGTCATGATCACCACGCGGACCACATCGCTGGCGTCGGTGTGATCGAAGGCTTCGATGATCTCCGATTTCATTTCCGTCGTGCATGCGTTGAGCTGATCGGGACGGTCCAGCGTGATCGTGGCGATGCCGTCGTCGATCTCGAGGCGAATGGTAGTGAATTTCATCGGTAACCTGTCTCTTCGAACTTGTCGAGCACGTCGGTTTACCCTCCTCGATTCGGCGGCTCGGGTCAAAGATCCGTTGCCTTCCAGAGCAATCGGCTTCACGCATGCCCCTCCCCGGGGGCCGAGCCGGTGGCGAGAGCGGCGAACGCTGCGGCCGCCGGTGACAACGGTCCCGACCGGAACACCACACCGTAGTCGTGCCCCAGCTCGGGCTCGGTTCGCATCACCCGGACTCCGCGACGCTCGGCTCGACGAGCGTCGGACTCGGTCAGGAAGGCCGCGCCTGCTCCGGCCTCGACGAGTAGATAGACGTTGTGTTCATGCTCGACCTCCACCGTCATGTTCGGGCTGAAACCCTGTTGAGCGCATGCACGTTCGACCTCGTCGCGAACTGCGGTACCCCTCGGTCCGGCGATCAACGGCAGCTCGGACAGTCGATCGATCGGGAAGGTCGGCATCTGCAGGTGGGGTGCCTCTGCCGGTAGCCCCAGCAGCAGTCGGCGACGGCCGAGCACACGGGTCGACAGCTTGTCGTCGTCGGCCGGGAGGTAGTCGATGCCGACTTCGCATCGAGCGGCTCTCAGGAGGGTCTCCACGCCGGCGTTGGGCCCCGGATCCATCAGATTGACCCACACGCCCGGGTACTGTGCCCGAAATTGCGCCACCAGTGGGGCGAGCGGTTCCACCGCGAGGTCCGGCGGACTGGCCACATCGAGCCAGCCGTTCTCGAGCGTGGCGATCCCCCGCACGATCTCGTCCGCACGGCGGGACGACTGCAGCACCTGGCGCGCGGGCCCCAGCAATGCCGCACCCGCATCGGTCAACTCCATTCCTCGCGGAACCCGCCGAAAGAGTTCGACCCCCAGTTCGCCCTCCAGCGCCCGCAGCGACTGCGACAGCGCCGGCTGGGCCACATACAGAACCTCAGCTGCCCTGGTCACGCTGCCGTTCTCGACGACAGCGAGGAAGTAGCGCAGTTGACGTGAGTCCACTTCCCGACCCTACCCAACGTGACGTGGGCGATAAGGTGACACCGGCGAAGCAGTGGTCTTCGCGTTTCGCGCTCTGGACGGCGGTCACGTCCCTCGCGCGCGGGCCACGGTGGCATGGAGGTGGACATGGAGTTCCGGCAGGCCGAGCATTTCCTTGCCGTGGTCGAACACGGCGGTGTGGTCCGCGCGGCCGCTGCGCTCCACCTCGCGCAGCCCTCTCTGTCGCAGTCGATCCGCGTCCTCGAACGTGATCTGGGCACCCCCCTGTTCCATCGTGTCGGCCGTGGGCTCGTTCCGACGACGGTGGGTGCGGCGCTGGTTGCTCCTGCCCGGCAACTACTCCGGGACATGGCCACCGCGCAGGCCTCCGTTGCCGAACTCTCCGGCCTCCATGGTGGGCACGTCGATATCGGCACTACCGCAGGCCTCTACGAGTCCCCGCTCCCCGGCCTGATCGGTGACCTGAGGCGGGCGTACGGCACGGTTACCGTCCGCATCAGGGAGTTTCGGTCCGAGAACGACGTCGCCGGGGCAGTGCGCGACGGCACCGTCGAGTTGGGGTTCGGGTTTCTCGAACCGGCCGACTCCACAGAAGTCACCGACCGCCGCGACCTCGACACCCACAGCTTGGGCACCGACGAATTGTGCATCGCCCTTCCGCGGGTGATCGCGGACGGTCTCCCCGATCCCCTGCCGTTCGAGCAGATCCCCGATCTGCCGGTGATCGCGGTGACCGGCGGCGCACAGGGGCGGGTCTCGGTGGAGTCCGCGTTACGCCGTGCATCACGACGGACAACGCTCGGTGTGGTCACGGCGCATCGCCAGGCCACCGTGCCGCTGGTCGCTGCAGGCGCCGGAATGGCCTGGGTCACCAGGGCAGTCGTCGACAACGCCGGTGAGCCGGCCGTGGTGGCACGGGCAATGGAGCCGCCGGTGATTCTCACGGTCGCGGTCATGCATCGGCCGGGTGTGCTCTCCCCCGCTGCGCGCGCACTCCTCGCCGCGGCCCTCCGTCGACGGGACCGGCACGATGGAACGACCCGGTAACGGTCAGTCGAAGGTTCTTCCTTCCTTCGCCAATCTCGTCAACAACGGCGCGGGTTCGGTGCTTCCGTCGAACCTCCGCAGCGATTCTTCCACTCGGTCGAGCCCGACACCCTCGGCGTGGAACATCGGTCCACCGCGATGGCGCGGAAAGCCATTGTCCCGGTGGTAGCGACGGCCCGGCAGCGGACCGGGGCCCGGCGACTTCGGAGATGTCCGCACCGGCCGAGAAGTCGGTGGCATTGCCGGTCAACACGATCGAGTCGATACCGGGTGCGTCCAGAGCGCGGGTGAGGTCCCGCAGAATCCCCTGCCGGGTGGAGAGCGGGAGCCCGTTCACCGGCGGATTGTCGAGGTGAATGATCGCGACACTGCCGGTGACGCTGTACTGCGTGGACACAGCGTCACGATCCTTCTCTGGTTCGCCCGGATTCCTCGCCTTGGGTGGCGGCGTACAGCTCCTCGTCTTCGGCCGAGCCGTCGGCGTTGGTCAGCGGATCGATCGCCGCGATCCGCGCCCGGTCCCGCTCCGGGTCGATGGTCAAGAACATCACCACCGCACCCACGATCGCCACCACACCGAGTATCTGGAACGCCGAGGTGTACCCGTCCGCTGGGGTCGGTGCCGCGTCCACCAGGTACCCGGTGAGCCACGGGGCCAGGATCCCGGAGGCCTGGAACAACGCGACGAACACTCCCAACGTCGACGCGACCTGACGATCCGGGCTGATGTAACTCACGGCGACGAACATCAGCGGGAGGGTGGCGACACCGACGCCATAGCCGGTGACCACCAGCGCCACGGCGATCCACGATTCGGTGACGAACGGGATCACGGCGAGGCACACACCGCAGAAGACCAGAGCGACCACCGTCACGAGCCCGCGCGACACCCGCACCGTCGTTCCTCGTCCTGCCAGCCGGTCGGTGACAAACGAACCGAGCAACATCGCGGTCATTCCGGTGACGCTGGGCAGCGCGAACAGCAATCCGGAGTTGATCCGGGTGTAGCCGAGGCCCTCCTCGAAGTATGACGGCAGCCAGGTCAGTACGACCGCGACCATGCCGTAGACCGCGAACATGCCGAGCACTCCGCCCCAGAACGTGGGGAGCGCCGCGATCCGGAAGATGCTCACCCGCGTCACCGCGTCCGTGTCGGCGGTCTTGGCGCGCTCGCGGGCGCTGTTCACGGAGTAGGGGCCGTCCTTGCCGACGACCAGCCAGACCGCGGCCCAGACGGCGCCGACGATCATCATGGTGATGAACGCCGCCCTCCATCCGTATGCGGCCACGATGAGGGTCAGCGCGGGAGCCATCAGAATCTTCGCCAGCGACGAGCCGGACGACACCACGGCGGAGGGCAGCCCACGTTTACTCTTGGGGAACCAGCCGAACACCGCGACGTTCACGAGCGATGCAGCCGGACCCTCGGCGGCGCCGAGGAGAACCCGGCTGACGAGTAATGCCCCGAATGTTCCGACCAACAGGATCGGGATCTGCACCAGCGACCAGAGCAGTGCCATCGTCAACAGCACCCAGACGATCTTCACGCGGTCGGCGATGAATCCGCCCAGGAGCCCGGTCGCGACGAACAAAACGTAGAAGACGCTGCCCAACAGACCGATGTCGGCGTTGGACAGGCCGAGATCCTCCGACAGCGGTCGGGCGACAATCCCCAGCACGGCTTTGTCGGCGAAGTTCACCGTTTGCAGGATCATCACGAGAAAGGTGATGCTCCAGGCGGTGCGTGCGGTCCGCGCGCCCACAGGCGCCATGGCCTCGGGGATCGTCCCCGCGGAATTGTCCGCACGATGTGGGCCGTTCGCGACAGTCATAGGTGGGCCTCCGCCTCAACAGTTGTGATTGTATTCAGTGACGTCAATTCAAATCGGAGCGACCGATCGGTCCCTTACTTCGGCAGGCCCAAGATTCGCTCACCGATGATCGTGCGTTGAATCTGATTCGAGCCACGTGCGATCCGGCGTCCCCGGCTTTCCAGGAACACCCGTTGCAGGGGGTCGAGTCGATAGCCGTCCCCCTCGGGGCGGTTCAGAGCCGAAGCACCGAGAAGTTCGAGGCTGGTCGAACCGAAGTGGCAGTGATACTCCGACCAGTTGATCTTGTCGATCGCGAGCAACTCGTCCACGGACTGCCCCTCGGCGATCCGGGCGCTGATCACGGACCCGACGGCGCGCATCAGTTCGACCTCGATCACGAGTTCCGCCAACTGCCGGCGCACGATCGCGTCGTCGAGTCGCGCGTTCTTGTCCAGCCGCTCCACCAGGACGTCCCATTCGCGGCGATAGCCGACGTACTGGGTGGCAGCCTTGCCGGCCCGCTCGGCACCGAGCGTGGTCATCGCGACCGCCCAACCGTTGCCGAGCCCACCCACCACATTGCTCAGAGGCGTTCGGGCGTCGGTAATGTGTTCCTGCGCAAACCCGCTGGCGCCCGACGCCATCCGGATCGGATCGACGGAAACGCCGTTGTCCGTCATGGGAACGAGCACGAACGAGATGCCCCGGTGTTTCGGCGCGTCGCGGTCGGTGCGGCACAACAGGAACATCATGTCGGCCTGATCGCCGTGGCTGGTCCAGATCTTGTCGCCGGTGATCCGCAACTCGTCGCCGTCCACGGTTCCGGTGGTTCGCAGCGAGGCGAGGTCGGATCCGGTCTCGGGTTCGGAAAATCCCTGGCACCACGTGTCTTCGCCCGACAGGATGCGCGGCAGGAATCGCCGCTTCTGGTCCTCGCCTCCATGTGCCAACAGGGCGGGCGCCAAGAGGATCTCGCCCATGCCGAGTTGCGGGCGACACAGTCCCGCGCGGGCGAACTCCTCCTCCACCACAAGCGTTTCGACCGGACCCAGTCCCCGACCACCGTGTTCCTCCGGCCACGACAGGCACAACCACCGCCCCTGACGCAGCAGGTCGATCCAGCGCTTCGCGGCGTCCGTGTCCTCGTGCCCGAACGGTTCCTGCGCGTACTCGAGTGGCATCCCCTCGGCGCCATGCTCGACCAGCCACCCGCGGACCTCGGAGCGCAGTTCCGCCAGCGGCGCGGGTTCATCGATCCGCACATGGCGCTCGACCGCGGCGCCGGCGAGGACTCCGGCGAGTAGGCGCTCCCGGTGCCACGTCGACGATCCGAACAACAGTTGATCGGTCTTCGCCCTCTTGAGATGGATGTGAGCCCAGTGCTCCCACGTGAAGCCGATCGCGCCGTGCAGTTGAATGGCTTCTCCGGCGACCTGCAGGTACCGTTCCGGCCCCGCGACGCACAACAGACTCACCAATGTCGGCAGTTCCGGGGAATCGGTATCCGCGGCGTGAGCGGCAACGTCGACCGCAGCGGCGACCGGCTCCAGCGCGCGGATCAGATCGGCGAGTCCGTGCTTGACGGCCTGGTTGGCACCGACCGGACGACCGAACTGGTGTCGGGTCTTCGCGTATTCGGTTGTCAGATCAAGGCACCGGCGAGCTCCGCCGACCCTCTCCGCAGCCTGCACGACGAGCGACTTGTCGAGTGCCCTCGACAGCGCCTCGGAGATGTCGACGGCACCACTGATCCGTTGCGCCACAGCCCCGGCGAAGGTGAAGGTCGTCAGTGGTCGAGTCAGGTCCAATGCCGGGCACCGGACCCGCCGAACATTCGGATCCGATGGATCCACCAGAAAGAGTCCGGTCCCCTCGTCGGTGCGGGCGACGACGACGACGGTATCGGCGCAGTGACCGAAGAGCACGTGGTGGGCCCGTCCGTCGAGCCGCCAACTGTCGCCGTCCGGGTGTGCACGCACCGCCTCCTCCCCGGCCTGCCACCACCCGTCGGCATCGGCGAACGCGAGGCACCCGAGCCGTGTGCCCGCAGCGAGACCCGGCAGCAACTCGGTGCTCCAGGCTTCCTGGGCGCAGTCCGCGATCGCGAGCGTGGTCAGCACGGAACTCGAGAAGAACGGACTGCACGCCGCGGAGCGCCCGAATTCCTCGGCGACGACGACGAGGTCACGGATCCCCGCGCCGGAACCGCCGTGCTTCTCGTCGACGAGCATTCCCTGCAGTTCGAGTTGTTCCGCCATCGTCGCCCACATCTCGGGGCGGTAGCCGAGTTCCGAGTCCTGAACGAGCAGGACTTCGGTCGGCCCACTGGTGTCGGCGAGAAAGTCCCGAACCGCCTCGCGAAGTGCGCGTTGTTCCGCGGTTGTCGCTATTCCCATTCGTTTGTCTCCTTCGCGATTCCCTCGAGCGCGATGATCGCTTGTTTCATCGCGATTCCCCCGCCGTGCGGATAGGCGGCCACCTTCTCGGCGAGTTCGGTTGCCCGGGCCAGAACCCGGTCGTCCGGCACCATGTCGTAGGCGAAGTTTCGGCGCAGCAGGGCCGGCCCGTACTGGCGTTCACATCCCAATGTGAGTTGCAGTGCCTGGTGCACGTCGTACTTCGCGAGCAACCAACGCAGGTTGTGCGGGGCCGCCACCCCCATCTGCGCCTCGCCGACCATCAGGAACGACGTCTGCCCCACCACGAGCAGGTCGCAGGCCAACGCGATCGCCGCAGCGCCGTTGACAGCGGCCCGCTGCAGGGCACCTATCAACGGCTTGCCGAGGACGGCGAGGCGTGTGTGCAGTTCGGCGATTGCCGCGGAAATTTCCGGGTCCCCCGGGCGCACCTCGGCGAGGTCCAGTCCGGAGCTGAAGCATCCGCCTGCCCCGTGCAGCAACACTGCCGTCACGGTGTCGTCGACTCGGGCGTCCGCTAGGGCGTCCGCGAGTTGGATCACCATCGGGACAGTCAAGGCGTTCTTCCGCTCGGGGCGGTTCATTTCGATGTCCAACCGCCCACTCGGATGGTGCCGGGTGAGCACCGCGTCGGTCTCCGGGTGGCTCACCACGCACTCCCGATGACCGGATTCGCGTTGCAGCCCGATCGAAGAAATGTATTCACGGCCTTCCTTCCAGAATCACCAGCGACAGGTTTGCTTTTCGGGCTTGCTCTCACCATCAGGAGTCGACGAGGACGGCCTCATTGCGATCACAGAGACCGGCGAGCCGACCCTGGATCAGGTCTGTCGCCTCGGCGACGATCCGCGTGACAAGCTCGGCAACCGTGGGGATGTCGTGAATCAGGCCCTGCGACAACCCTGCCGACCAAATGCCGGCCTCGGGGTCGCCGAGTTCGTACACCGTTCTGCCGCGCGCACCGGACACGAGGTGCCGGATATCGTCGAACGCACCCCCGCCTGCGAGCGCACTGACCACTTCCCGGCTGACGGTGTTGCTCGCGACGCGGGCCGTGTTCCGCAGTGACCGGAAGATCAACTCGGTGTCGAGTTCGGTGGCGTCGACAATCTGCTGTTTGATCGTCCGATGGATCGGCGACTCCGACGTGCACATGAAGCGCGTGCCCATGTTGACGCCCTCGGCGCCGAGCGCCAACGCGGCCGCCAGCCCCCGTCCGTCCGCGAAGCCGCCCGACGCGATGACAGGAACTCGCAATGCCCTTGCTGCGGCGGGAATCAGGATGAGGCCCGGAACGTCGTCCTCACCGGGATGTCCGGCGCATTCGAACCCGTCGATGCTCAGCGCATGGACGCCCAGCGCCTCCGCCTTCACCGCATGTCGCACGCTGGTGCACTTGTGCAGCACCTTCACCCCAGCGGCCAGGAACGCCGGCATGTGCTCTGCCGGACTGTTCCCCGCAGTTTCGACGATCTTCACACCGGAGTCGATGATCGCGTCGCGATACGCGGCGTACGGCGGCGGAGTGATCGAGGGAAGCATCGTCAGGTTCACACCGAAAGGCATGTCCGTCATCTCGCGACAGCGGGCGATCTCCGCGGCCAACGCGTCCGGAGTGGGCTGGGTCAACGCGGTGATGAACCCGAGCGCTCCCGAGTTCGCCACCGCCGCGACGAGTTCGGCGCGCCCGACCCATTGCATTCCACCCTGCACCACCGGGTGGGTGATCCCGAACAGCTCGGTGAATCGTGTACTCAGCATGAATTCCCTACCCCTACAGACCCAGCGACTTGCTGACAATCGACTTACACACTTCGGTGGTGCCGGCGAAGATTCGCGTCACCCGGGCATCCGCGTACATCCGGGCGATCGGGTACTCCATCATGAACCCGTAGCCGCCGTGCAACTGCAGGCAGCGGTCGATCACCCGGGACTGCAGCTCGGTGCAATAGACCTTGGCCTTCGCCGCGTCCGCCGCGGTCAGTGTGCCCTCGTCGAGTTCGTCGAGCGCCCGGTCCACCATCGTGCGCCCCGCCTCGATCTCGATCGCGCACGATGCCAGTTCGAACTTGGTGTTCTGGAAGCTGCCGATGGTTGTCCCGAAGGCCTTGCGCTCCTTGACGTATTCGACGGTCAGATCCAATGCCGTTTCCGCGCTGGCCTGAGCATTGATCGCAGTGGACAGCCGCTCCTGCGGGAGGTTGAACCCGAGGTACCGGAAGGCCTTGCCCTCCTCACCGAGCAGATTCTCCACCGGAACCCGCACATCGGTGAACGACAACTCCGCGGTGTCCTGCGCTTTCAAGCCCAGCTTCGTCAGGTTCCGGCCCCGCTCGTACCCGGGCATGCCGTCCTCGACGATCAGCAGGGACAGCCCGTCTCGACGGTCGGGCCCCTTGTCGGTCCGGGCCACCACGACGACAAGGTCGCAATTGATACCACCCGTGATAAAGGTCTTGGCGCCGTTGAGAACATAATTGTCGCCGACCCGCTGTGCGGTCGTGGCCATGCCCGCCAGGTCCGAGCCCGTGCCGGGCTCCGTCATCGCGATCGCGCCGACGATGTGGCCGCTGGCCATGCCGGGCAGCCAGCGTCGCCGCTGCTCCTCGGTTGCGTACTCGAGGAAGTACGGGAGCAGCACATTGGTCTGCAGCGCGAGACCACCCAGAGTCACGCCGGATCGAGCCAGCTCCTCGGCGACGACGGCGTTGAATTTGAAGCTCTCGATACCCGCGCCGCCGTACTCTTCGGGTATCTGGAGGCCGGGAATGCCGATCTCGCCGGCTTTGCGAAAGACAGTCTTGTCGACCCTGCCCGCCTCGGTCCACGCCTCATAGTGCGGTTGAACGTCGCGAGCCAAGAAGTCCTGGACCACTTTGCGGAATGTCTCGTGGTCCTCGTTGAATACGGTTCTCTTCATATCAATCAGACACCTTCTGTCGGGTGGTCAGAGCAATTCGACGATCGTGGCGTTGGCCATGCCGCCGCCCTCACACATCGTTTGCAAGCCATATCGAATATTGTTGTCTCGCATGTGATGCACCAGCCTCGTCATCAGAACGGCTCCGGAGCCGCCGAGAGGATGGCCGACGGCGATCGCGCCTCCCAGCGGGTTCACGAGGGCCGGGTCGGCTCCCGTCTCCGCGAGCCAGGCCAGAGGCACCGAGGCGAATGCTTCGTTGACCTCGAATGCGCCGATGTCGGCGATCGCCAACCCGGAGCGCTCGAGGACTTTCTCGGTCGCCGGGATCGGTCCGGTCAGCATGATCACCGGATCGTCACCCACTGTCACGGCGGTGTGGATTCGGGCGATCGGTGTCAGACCGAGCTGACGTGCCTTCTCGGTCGTGGTCACCAGCAGGGCTCCCGCACCGTCCGAGATCTGCGAGGCGTTGCCGGCGTGGATCGCTCCGTCCGTTTTGAAGGACGTCTTCAGTCCGGCAAGTGTGTCGGCGGTGGTCCCGCGCCGTATGCCCTCGTCCGAGTCCAACACGCCGGGCAGAGCGGCAACCTGGCCGGTGAATAAGCCCGAATCGGTTGCAGTGACGGCTTTCTCGTGCGAGTCTGCGGCGAACTCGTCGAGTTGCCGGCGCGAGAGCGCCCATTTTTCGGCAATCATCTCGGCGCCGATGCCCTGGTTGAACGCCTCGACTCCGAATCGGTCCAACACGGTCTGCCCAAACGGCTGTCCCGTGTGGCGACTGGTCCCCATGGGAACCCGCGACATCGACTCCACTCCACCGGCGACCGCAACGTCGTACTGACCGGCAATCACGCCCGCCGCGGCGAAGTGCAGCGCCTGTTGGCTGGACCCGCACTGGCGGTCCACTGTGGTGGCCGGAACCGATGTCGGCCAACCTGCAGCGAGTACGCTGCTCCTGCCGATGTTGTTCGCCTGATCCCCGACCTGACCCACGCATCCCCACACGACGTCGTCGACGGCACCCGGATCGACATTCGTTCGCTCGACGAGAGCGTTCAACACGTGTGCGGACAGATCCGCTGGATGAATCTCCGCCAGCGATCCGTTGCGTTTTCCGATCGGTGTCCGTACCGCATCGACGATGACTGCGTCCCGCATGTGTGGCTCCTTTGCGCCCTTGTTCAACTCACACTCAAATCAACCAGCGCCATGCGCGTCACACAAAGACGCGAATGCGCATTCTGCGATCGGATCGGCTTATGGGTTCGGACAGATCACACGGACCCGCAGGACACGCACTACACCGCGATCGACGCGACGCCGGCCATCGCCACGAGAATCGCACATCCCCCGAGTACCACGCACTCCGTCACACTCGGAGTTCCTGCGCCGAGCCGAAGTTGCCGGATCCGGGCGGAATGCGCCGCGCGAGAACGGATCAGTGCGGCCGAGCAGAACATGATCACCGTCGCGGCGGCCGGCACCGTGACGATGGGGGGACCCAACCGCAACAGCAGCAGTGTGGGTGCGGCCAGCGCCGCGGTTGTCCGGATCCACGAGAGCGCGGTCCGCTCAGGTTGCAGTCCCGGGTCGTCGTGGGTGATCACACACCCACGCCGTCCGTCGTGCGTCCGGTCGTCACCTGATCAGCACCACAATCGCGGTGGAGCCGGCCCCGGCAACCAGAAGGGCCACCACGACAATCGATCCCGGTAGCGGCAAGCTCTGCCGGCGGCGAAGGGCAATCTCGATGCGGAGCCAGCGCGACAATGCCAACCCGACAACCAGGACAGCACCGATCAGTATCGTGATTGCTGCGGGCAGACGAATCGTCGTCGGCACGACGGTTCCCCCGAAGGCTTCGAGCGCCAATGCGGCCGCAATGAGTGCCAGTGCAGTCCGAATCCAGGCGAGATAGGTTCGCTCGTTTGCCAACGTGAATCGCGGGTCGGGGTCGATGCCCTGGCGAAGACCGGCCAACGAGATCGTCCCGGGTCCCACTGTCATGCCGGTGTCCCGACCGCACTCGACTCCTTGCACGAGAGAACGCCCGCCTGCAACAGTGCGTCCAACTCGTCTGCGCTGTAACCGATCCCGGTGACAATTTCAGCGGAGTGCTCGCCGAGAGAAGGCACGCGCCGCACCGTTCGTTCGCATTCACCACCCAGGCGAAACGGAACTCGGACGACGTCGAACGCCGATCCGTCGAAGTGCTCTCCACCGGTGAACATCTCACCGGCGATGACATCGTCGGATTCGCGCACCTGATCGTAGCTACGGACAGCCCCGACGACGAGGCCATTGCTCGCCAGCAGTCGAACGCATTCCTCGCTGGTGCGGCCACCGAGAGCGACCGCCAGCTCGCTCAGGAGTTTTTCGCGATTGGCCACGCGCGCTTCGTTGTCGGCGAAGCGTGGGTCGGTGGCGAGATCTGGACGCCCGAGAACCTCACACAGTCGCGGCCAATGCTGCGCCGTGTAACCGGACAGCACGATGTACCCGTCCGACGTTTCGATCAGATCGGCCGCCGGCGCGACTCCTGGCTGACCGTTGCCACGGCGACACGGCGCCGACCCGGTGATCGAGTAGCCGGTCCAGTCCGCCGACTGTAGGTGCAGAGCAACCTCGAGCAGGGAGACCTCGACAGCTGCAACCCGCCCGAAACGCTCCCGCTCGAGCAGCGCCGCGAGGACGGCTTCGGTCAGTACGTGCGCCGTTGCCGCATCCACGATGGTCGTTCCCACCCGCAACGGCGTCCCGCCGAGCTCCCCGGTGATGGCCATCAGCCCGCTTTCCGCCTGCGCCGCGATATCGAGTCCGGGCCGGTGGCGCGATGGTCCGTGGAGGCCGAAGCCGCTGACCGTCGCGTAGATGGCACGCGGGTTCAACTCCCGGACCCGGTCCGGGCCGAGCCCCAGCGCCTCCATCGCACCTGGACGCATGTTCTGGATGACGACGTCGGCGCCGGAAACCAGGCGCTCGGCCACCTCCAGGCCACGAGAGTCTTTGAGATCGAGTGCAATCGATCGTTTTCCTCGGTTGTACGCGCGCAGGATGGATTCACCGAACGATGTGCCCGAGCGAACCCAGTCACCCTCCGGCGGTTCGACCTTGATTACCTCGGCGCCGAGATCGACGAGAGATTGTGATGCGCCGGGCGCGGCGACGAATTGGCCGAAGTCGACAACGCGGATTCCTTCGAGTGGGCGGTGAATCATCAGCGGGTCCGATCGCGAGCAGGGTTCAGGTCAGATGCATGCACGGGCGTGTGAGAACACCGATCCCGCAGCACATTGGGGACCATCCGCGATACGCGGCCATCCCTCCATGCACCTTCGACCCTACGAGGGATCCACACAGAGGTATAGACGCAATCACCCGATACAGAACATAGGTACCACTTATGCCTTGCCTGGCCGGGTCAAGCCACCGTCGACTCCCGCACCAGCGCGACGAACGCACGCGCAGCCGGCGACAGTTCGTCGGAGCGGTAGTACAGCGCATGACCGGTCGGGAGACTCACATCCAGCGGCCGAACGACGGCGCCGAGCCTCGCCGCGAGATCCGCCTCGGTCCCGTGCAGAATCGTGCCGCCCACCCCAGCCAGGATGAGCGGTATCACCGCGTGCCGATGCGCGGTCTCCAGCACCGGAACCAAGTTGCCCAATCCGCGGGCAGCCAGCAGCCGGTTCATGTACGCGCGTCCGATGGCACCGGGAAAGGGTGCGGAGATGACGTCCCGATCGGCCAGTTCCTCGATCCTCATCGGACGATCGGCGAGTGGCGTGCCCGGCGGGAACACGGCGAGGAGCGGGCGCTCCCCGAATGGAACCTCCTGATAGCCGGTCGCCGCCGGCGGATACTCCGTCAGGAGCAGTTCGACGTGACCGCGGGCCAGATCGTCGAACCCGCGCGCCCCGACGTGCACCCGGGAAATGTGGATCGTCACTCCCGGATGGCGGGCCCGGTATCGCTTCACCAGATCGACGAGCGGGTCGACCGCGAGATTGACGACACTGCCGATGTCGAGTTCGCCGGACTTCAACTCCGAGACGTCCTCGATCGCCCAACGCGCCGTGTCCAGAGCACGTAACGCCGACCGCGCCGGTCCGATCAGCGCGCGCCCATTCGACGTCGCGCTCATCCCGCGGCCGCGGGTGAACAGCGTGCACTCCAACTCCCGCTCGAGTTCGTGGATCGTCTGCGACACCGAGGGCTGACTCAAACCCAATCTGCGAGCCGCGGCCGAGATGGACCCCTCGTCCACGACGGCGAGGAAATGCACGATGTGCCGCCTATCCATAAGCTTCAATGATATTCGGCAGGCCCCACTGCGTGCTTGTCTGATCAGCGATCGAACTCCGTCAGGGGGCGCTGGCGCAGCTTGCCCATCAGGTCGTCGATCGAGTCACTGCCCGTCAGGATGCCCAGCAATTCGTGTTCGATCCGGTCGGCCTCCACGCAGATCTTGACCACGTCGAGAAGCGCGCCGGACGGCACGATGCAGACCCCGTCGTCGTCGGCGACGACGATGTCACCGGGGTGCACCAGATTTCCCGCGAGCCGGACCGGTTCGCCGATCGATTCGGTGACGAACCGGAAGCGTGCTGCCCGGGGGACCCGCGCGCTCGACCAGACGGGCAGTCCGCTGTCGGCGATGGACACCGAATCTCGCACCGCACCTCCCACAATGCAACCGGCGAGGCCCGCGAGTTGCGCCCACCGGGCGGAGATGGCGCCCATCACGGCGGTGTCGGCGGGATATGGGCAGTCGAACACCGCCACATCTCCCTGCTGCGCGGTCGCGTAGAGGTCACGGTCCCCCAGGCGGGCGCCGACGTTCGCGTCTCGGTTTTCGGCTAATTCGCCGGGCAGGCGCCGGTAGCGCAGGGTCACGGCCGGTCCGCAGATCCGCTGGCCGCGGCGCAGCGGAGGCAGAAGGTCGGCGCCGATGACCGCACCGCCGCCGAGGTGGTCGAGGGCGTCGGCGACCGCGGAGGACACGTCCGCAACCGCGGACAAGGAGCCGAGCAGGGCCCGGCGATCGGCCTCGACGGATGGGTCGGGCAGTGCCGCGTGGCGCATGTGATGTCCATTCGTTCGGTGAGGTGGATGCATTTTTCGTCCGTGTTGAGGGTCTTTGGTATTCGCGTTTGAGAGGATGGTCCTGTTGTGGTCAGTAATCGCTAGCATCTGGTGACCACACTCGAGCACTGGAGAGGTTCACCGATGTCGGCGAATTTGGACAAGCTGGATCTCGATTTGTTGAAGTTGATCGTCGAGGAACCCAAGGCTGGGGTGCGGGAGTACGCCCGGCGCCTCAACGTTGCCCGGGGCACCGTGCAGTCGCGGCTCGACAAGTTCTCCCGAGACGGTGTCATCACCAGCTACCGCCCGCAGATGCAGCCGACCGCCCTGGGATACTCGATCCTGGCGTTCGTGCATCTCGATATCGCCCAGGCGATGATGAACGCCACCTGTGAGCACCTCGCCACGATCCCCGAGGTCCTCGAGGTCAATTCCGTTGCCGGTCAAGGTGACCTGCTGTGCCGGGTGGTGGCCATCGATCACGAGGACTTCGAGCGCGTGTTGCAGGAGATGATTGCGACCGAAGGGGTGCTGCGCACAAAGTCCGAACTGGTGCTCAGCCGCCGCATCGCCCCGCGCATCGTGCCGTTGCTCGAGAAGAAGCGGACCGAGACGCCCTGAGGCGGTCTCGGCCCGAGGTGTGATCGTCAGAGTACGAGTTGCGTGGTGGCCGGCAGCGCGGGGCGCCGCTGATGTTCGTAGTCGGCGATCGTCTCCGCGTGGGTCAAGGTCAGGTCGATGTGATCGAGTCCTTCGAGCAGCCGCCAGCGGGTGTTGTCGTCGAGTTCGAACGGCGCGGTGATCGCGCCTGCTCGCACCTGCCGTTCGACCAGGTCGATGGTGACCTGGCGCCCAGGCTCGGACTCGAGCACCGACCAGATCTGTTCGATGGTCTCGGTGGGCAGGGTCACGGTGAGCAGACCATTGGTGAGGGCGTTGCCGCGGAAGATGTCCCCGAACCGGGGGGCGATCACCGCCCGGAAGCCGTAGTTCTGCAGTGCCCACACCGCGTACTCCCTGGACGAGCCGGTGCCGAAATCCCGGCCGGCGACCAGGATCGTCGATCCGGCGTAGGCGGGGTCGTTGAGGACGAAGTCGGGTTCTTCGCGCCAGTCGTGAAAGAGTTTGTCGGAGAATCCGGTCCGGGAACTGTGCGTGAGGAAGCGGACCGGGATGATCTGGTCGGTGTCGACGTCGGAGCGGCGCAGCGGGGCGGCGACGCCGGTGTGCACGGTGAACGGTTGCACGGGGTCCTCGATTCGCGATCGGTGGGGGGAGTCAGTTCAGGTCGGCGGGTGCGGCCAGGTGGCCGGCCACCGCGGTCGCGGCAGCAACCGCAGGGGAGACGATGTGGGTGCGTGAGCCCTTGCCCTGCCGACCCTCGAAGTTGCGGTTGTTCGTCGACGCGGCACGTTGACCGGGAGTGAGGCGGTCTTCGTTCAGCGCCGCGCACATCGAACACCCGGCGAACCGCAGTCCCGCGCCTGCGGCCTCGAACACCTCGTTCAGGCCTTCGTCGATGGCCTGCTGACGCACCTTCATCGACCCGGGCACGATCATCAACTCGACACCGGGGGCGACCTTGCGGCCGTCGAGGACACGCGCCACTTCCCGCAGATCCTCGATCCGGCTGTTGGTGCACGATCCGATGAAGACGACATCGACCGGGAGGCCGCGGACCGGGCGTCCGGGCGTGATGTCCATGTACGCCTGGGCGCGCTGGACGGCGGCACGCTCGACCGGGTCGGTGAACTGGTCCGGGTGCGGAACCGGATCCCCCAACGGCGCACTCTGCGCGGGTGTGGTGCCCCAGGACACGAACGGGCTCAGCGTGGAGGCATCGATGACGACTTCCTTGTCGAAGACCGCGTCTTCGTCGCTGAACAGGGTGCGCCAGTACGCCTCTTCGGCCTCCCACGCGTCCCCGGTCGGGGCGGCCGGGCGGCCGCGCAGATATTCGAACGTCTTCTCGTCCGGGGCGATCATCCCCGCTCTCGATCCGGCCTCGACGGACATGTTGCACACCGTCATCCGGCCCTCCATCGACAGCTGTTCGATGGCCTGCCCCCGGTATTCGATGATGTGCCCCTGCCCGCCCGCGGTCCCGACCCGGGCGATGATCGCCAGGATCAGATCCTTCGCCGTCACACCCTCGGGTAGCGATCCGTTCACGGTGACGGCCATGTTCTTCAGCCGTCCCATCGGCAGCGTCTGCGTCGCCAGCACGTGCTCGACCTGACTGGTGCCGATCCCGAACGCCAGTGCCCCGAATGCACCCTGGGTGGCGGTATGCGAGTCGCAGCACACGATCGTCGAACCCGGATGTGAGAGGCCGAGTTCGGGGCCGATGACGTGCACGATGCCCTGGTGCTCCTCGCCGAGGCGGAACAATTCGATGCCGAACTCGGCGCAGTTCTTGCGCATCAGCGACACCTGCTCGCGGGCCGCTGGGTCGACGATCTCCTTGTCCACGGCCACCGTGGGGGTGTTGTGGTCCTCGGTGCCCAGCGTCAGGTCGGGTCGGCGCACCGTGCGACCGCTGGCCCGCAGACCGTCGAACGCCTGCGGGGTGTTCACCTCGTGCAGCAGGTGCATGTCGATGTACAGCAGGTCCGGTTCACCCTCCCCTCGGCGAACTATGTGTGCGTCCCAGACCTTTTCGGCCAATGTCTTACCCATGTGTTTCTTTCTCCTCGTCGAATACGTGCGTGCCGAGTGGCGGCCGACCGCCGAAATCAGCCGTAGAAGTAGGCCAGGAAACCAGATGCCGACAGCAGCACCAGGCCGCCGCCGAGCCGTGAGGTGATCTGCGCAAACGGCAGCAGATGCATTCGCCGGGTGGTGCCGAGGGTGGCGATGTCACCCGATCCGCCGAGGTCGGTCATGCACAACCCGGCCGTGATCGACGACTCGACGAAGTACAACTTCAGCAGCCACCCGACGAATCCGGCGGTCAGCGCGGTGATCAGCACCGTGGCCACCGTGAATGCCAGATACGCAGGCCGGGAAACAAGTTCGGCGATCTGCTCGATGTCGATCAGTGACACGCCGATACCGACGAGCGCGGCCGGCACCCACAGCTTCACCACGAACTGGTACCACTCGGTGGTCGATTCCTCGACCTCTCGAGGCAACGCACCCGACAGCTTCAGAGCGGCGGTGAGCAGGATGACCCAGGCGTAGAGGTGCACCGCGGGAACCGCAGCCTGCAGCATTGCCCCGACGAGGTAGATCGCCCCGGTGAGCAGCAGACCGGTACCGAGGCCGCTGATCGTCAGCGGCCGCTTCTCGGTCACCGCGGCCACCTGATCGGCGGTGGCCTTGATGCGCAGCATCTCACCGTGCCCGTTGAACCCGACGAACAGCTTGGTACGGCGGCGGGTGAGGTTCGCGTACACCGATGCCAGCACGATGCACAGTAGGTTCGCGCAGATGATCGGCGGCACGATTCCGGACATGTACTGCTGGGCGTCGCCGCCGATGGTGTCGGCGTACATCTGCGACAGCGGGATGGCACCCCCGGAGATGCCGCCGGCCATGATCGGGATCGTGACGTCGAGTATCGCGGTCTTGAAACCGAAACCGGTGACCGCAGCGAGAGCGCCGATGATGCTGACCACCACGGCGAACGCCACCACGATCACCGCACAGAATCGGCCACCGGCCTTGATCAGGAACCGGCGATCCATACCGAGGATGCTGCCGGCGATGATCGACGCCACCAGGATCTCGACGAAACCGTACCCGGTGAACCAATCCTTGACGATCGCGGCGAAACTGTCCGGGACCAGACCGAAGTACACCGACAGAGCCGGCACGAACACGCACAGCAGCGGGCCGCCGCCGATAGCAGACAGCGCTGGGGTGCGATCTCCGATCCAGAACAGGCCGCACCCGATGATCATGGCAATGGCCAGGCCACCGAAGATGTTCTCCGGCAGTGTTCCGGTATAGACGGCCCCCAGACCCACCGTCACCAGAACGAGGTACCACGGCCAGGGAATAGACAGAATCTTCGCTCGTTCCGAGGGCACCGGGCGCGCATCTGCCGACTGCGCGCCGTGCACCGCGTCTTTGATCTTCACGTTCGCCTCCTGCGCGTCGGCTGGGCTGTGCGCCGACCACGATAAGTTCAATGGGAGTGACTCACGTCACTGGCCACAAACCGTAGCCAAACGATTACCGGGATGGCCAACGCCGGCAGAAAATACGTGCCAACGGTCCGGTCATGAACGGACAATCGGGGCCAATATGGACACATGGCCCGGTTTCGGGTCAGTGGAACGGCGTGTGTTGCCGCACCGCGGTCGAAGGATCGGTCGGAATCGTCGGTAGAGGCCGGACTCGCTCTCCGCCCGGGCAAGGGCGAGGCGGAGTGGCCGGCACTCGTACGCATCTGGCGAAGCGCCGTCGAGGCCACCCACGACTTTCTCAGGCTGCCGGTTTCTACTCAGCTAGCTCGGGCGACGGTCACTGTTCCGACACCTGGAATCTCCGATAGTTGGGTGCCGCTGGCGGCGAGTTCGGTCTTGATCCATCGTGAATCGATCAATTGCGTTTCGGGTCCACCGATGACGAAATTCGAAGCTGGATAAAGCAATAGCCGCGCCACCCCAAGAGGAATGGCGCCACCGATCGAACCACGGCTTCGGGCTCCTGGTGCTTGACTTACTGCTGTGGGTTTCGGGATCGACGGGCCCACGGTGCCGGAAATTTCGACGTCGGGAACCACACGACCGATGAGCTTTCAGCGGCGAGGCCCGCCGAATACGCGACGACGCCCGGGAGAGCGGCCACTGCTCTCCCGGGCGTCGCGAACCTACGGTGGCGCCGGTCAGCCCACCGACATCGCATCAGCGGCGTCGACCGCGGGGTAGATGGGGTACTCCACACCGGACAGGTACTGGACAGTGCGCACCACCTGGCACGAGTATCCGAACTCGTTGTCATACCAGACGTAGAGGATGGCGGTGTCGCCGTCGACGATCGTCGCGTTCGCGTCGACGATGCACGCGGCGCGCGAGCCGATGAAGTCACTGGACACGGCATCGGTTGCAGCGGTGTAGTCGAGGTTCCGGCTCAGCGCTCCGGTGAGCGACTCCTGGCTGAGATGCTCGAGCACCTCCTCCTTGGTGGTCTCCCGACTCAGCTGAAGGTGGAGGATGGCGACGGACACGTCCGGAGTGGGAACGCGGATCGAGTTGCCGGTGATCTTGGCCTTCAGCTCGGGGAGCGCCTTGGCGACCGCCGACGCGGCACCGGTCTCGGTGAGCACGAGGTTGAACGGCGCCGAACGACCACGACGGTCGGCCTTGTGGTAGTTGTCCAGGAGGTTCTGGTCGTTGGTGAACGAGTGCACGGTCTCGACGTGGCCTCGCGACACACCGAATTCGTCGTCCATGGTCTTCAGCGGCGGGACGATGGCATTGGTGGTGCAGGATGCGCACGACACGATCTGCTCGTTCGGGTCGAGGTCGCGGTGATTGACGCCGTGCACGATGTTCGGGACATCGCCCTTGCCGGGCGCGGTGAGCACCACTTTCGCGACACCGGGGCGGAGATGCTTCGACAGTCCGTCGCGGTCGCGCCAGATTCCGGTGTTGTCGATCAGGATGGCGTTGTCGATGCCGTGCTCGGTGTAGTCGAGGCTCTCCGGGTCATTGCTGTAAATGAACTTGATGACGTTGCCGTTGGCGATCAGCGTGTTGTTGTCGGTGTCGACCTTGATCGTGCCGTTGAACTGCCCGTGGACGGAGTCACGGCGCAGCAGCGATGCGCGCTTGGTCAGATCGTCGCTGCCACCCTTGCGGACCACCACGGCACGCAGGTTCAGCCCATTGCCCGAGCCGGCCTTCTCGATGAGCAGCCGAGCGACGAGGCGACCGATACGCCCGAATCCGTACAGGACCACGTCCTGCGGCTGCGCGGGGCTCGTCTGGGCGCCGCCGACCAGGTCGGCGAGGCTCCGTGCAACGAACTCTGGAACCGATGCTCCGTCACCGTTGGCGCGATAAGCCATCACCAGCAGTCCGAGGTCGATCTTCGAGGGCCGAAGATCGAGGTGAGTGAGCGCTTCGAGGAAGGGGAACGTCTCCTCGACCGACAGTTCATCGCCGCTGATCTGCCGGGCGAACCGATGGGTTCGCAGGATACTGATGACCGATTTGTTCACCAGGGAGCGACTGTGAAGCAGAATGGTCACCGCGTGTCTACGGTGTAGACCACCGATGATCGGGATCATTGCCTCCGCGAGAGCTTCCTCGGAGTTCCACTGGGCCAGTTCCACTGTGCTCACTGCGCTTGTCTGCCTTCCCGGCTCATGTGGCGTGTCGTTGCGTCGGATGCCGGCGAGCGAACACCGCTCCACCAGCGGTGACCTGGATCACCGGACCCGGTTTCGCGACTCGCGGACACCGGCGCGCCCGACGCACACATCATATGGAAGCGTTTCGTCGGGCCGACAAGCCGGTCGCCGAAACGTCCGGTGGGACGAGAAGCCGGCAGGCAACCGGCCGAGCGCAGGAGGAGGAAGTGCGGCGGCAGCAAGCAGGCAAGCTGCTGCCGGCTGCTGCTGTAGGTTCTCGATCCAGTGGCTCGTCAAACAGTCTTGGCCCGACAAAGTCGGTTCTCGGTCCGCCACCGGATCGGTGAATCAGGAGCAAACCGAGTTGTCGGTTCGGCACGAGCATTGGGCCCCGCATGTACGCCCCGATCGCTCCGTTCTGCCCTGAATGACTGCGATGATCGGTGCCGTTCAACGCGAAGTACCGCAACGCCGCGAACTGAAGACTCGATCCAGTTCAGCCATGACCCGTAGGTCCGCAAAACACGGTTCGGCATCGTTGCCAGCCGTCCACCGACGCACGGCCGGATGTCGGGGCGGGGAGAAGTTATCGAGCACCACATACAACTGCTCCCCGGTCCACCGGGCGCGAAGAAACTTCAGAAGCTCGAGGAATTTGCCCGATCGCTTACGTGGCCTGATCCGGTAATACATTCTGCCGCTGCCCAAATCGAGGGCAGCGAGCATGTGCATCGCTCCGTCGTAACGGTGATACGTCGCCCGCAAGCGGAGCGGATGCGTCGCCGGCCGCCAACACCTGCCCTTGCGGGGTTGCAGGTTCAGCGGCCCGAATTCGTCGACGCACCACCACCCGTCGGTCGGCGGGCGTCGTAGAGAGCGAGGATCGTGTGCATCTCGGACAAAAAGTCCGGGTCGGTCGAGGCCTTCCACGTGGTGGTGGACTGCCAGGTGACGTTGCAGTCACGCAGTATCCGGCGGAGCGTCTCACAGCTGATCATCGACACGATCTATCGCGATCAGGTGCTCGGTGAGTTTGGCCAAGCTACGGGAGGACAACGCGGTGATCTTCCAATCGGCGGGGGACGCCCGGGCGATCGAGCAGATCTTCTCGCGGGTCTGCTCATCGATCGCCTTCGGCCGTCCCCCTCTCCATTTTGGGTGCAACGCCCTCTCCATTTTGGGTGCAACGCCTCGATCGCCCGCAACTTCGACCTCGACCAACCCGTCGAGGACGTCCACGTATTCAACCTGCAGGTCTTCGAAGAAGACCGGGTCATCGTCGAAATCCAGAAACCCGAAAACCTGCCCCTCGACCCGAGACTGGAGGTCAACATTCCCGCCGAGCGTGGGGCCGGGTGCGAGGGGAACCGGGTGTGCAGTGGACGTGTGGTGATCGTCCGGTCGGCGGCGAACGGTTCCCGGGTCGGCAAAGGAAGCTTGATCGTGTCGTGCCTGAATGTAGTGTTTACCTCATGGCGACACGCACGCTCGCTCGATTCCTGTGTACGGCGATGCTGGCGTTTGCGGCGCTGCTTGTCGTCCCCCTCGAACCCCCGCTCGCGTCCGCCCAGCCATGTCCCGATGTCGAGGTGGCGTTCGCCCGTGGTACGGATCAACCGGATGGCGTGGGCATCACAGGACTTTCATTCGTCGAATCGCTGCGCTTGTTCGCGGGCGCGCGGTCGGTCGGGGTGTACGCCGTCAACTACCCGGCCGGTAGCAATTTTGACGATCGGCAAGCGTTCGTCCGCACCTTCGTCGACGGGATGCGGGACATGCATTCTCGGATTCAGTTCATGGCGGCAAATTGCCCCGGCACGAGGATGGTGGTGGGCGGTTACTCTCAAGGTGCGGCTGTGGCAGGATTTGTCACCGCGGACGGAAATCCAGCCGGATTACCCACTGAGTTAGGCCTACCCGGGCCGTTGTCGCCGGATATAGCGAGCCACGTTGCCGCGGTCGTCTTCTTCGGAAAACCGTCGGAGCGGTTTATGCGTGACGCAGGCAGTCCGCCGATCGTTGTCGGGTCACTATACGGTCCCAAGGCAATCGATTTGTGCGCTCCCGGCGACAACATCTGCGATGGTGCCCCGCTGGGGCGCCCCAATGCCGTGCACGCGCTGTATCCCGTGAACGGGATGACCATTGCGGCTGCACAGTTCGCCGCCGCTCGCCTCTAGCCGGTCCGCGGGCTTGGGGGCATCGCCTCAGATCTCGAGGATGGGCCGGCGAGCGTCGGCCGCGCCTCGATGGAGATCACCTGATCGCGGACAGGGAAATCAACTGTCCGCCCACCGGGACGCCGTCCTGTGCCTTGGCGTGAGACCCCGCGTTTCGCGCGCGAGAGTCCGCTGCCCGCGAGCCGCCAGGCGTTCGTGAGCCGTGTCGCGTCGGAACCGCGTGGTGGTGTCCGCGTCAGGAGGAGCCGAACATCGGTGGCGGAGACATCCTGAAGGGTGCCGGCGGATTATTTTGCTCGCGGTTCCGATCCCGTTGCATTTGGCCGCCATTGTTGCCGCACATGTTCATCTGCTGCTGAATTTGGTCCGGCGGCAGCAGCCAGTTGTTGTTGGGATCGCACGGGTCCTGCCCCGGCGGGACAGTCGATGCGGCGGCGGACGCCACCGCGGGTGCGGCGACCGAGGCCACCGCGGGTGCGGCGGCGAGTCCCGCCGGTAACGTGACGATCGATCCGGCCACCGCCAGCCTGATCAGAAGGCTCTTCGCGCGTGCCTTCGTGGTTGTGTTCATTGTCGGTACTCCTTCGGCATGAATTGAAGCCGTCGGATACGGCACCCCGCGAGTGACGCCGTTCGCGCGTTGATCGTGAGCCGGTATCGTGCCGTGTCGCGCTGCTGTTGTACGTGACCGCCTCGGTTGCCCCGGATGCCCGCTCAATGTGGCGCTCCAAGGCAGCCCGACTGCGAGTCCATCCCCATCATATTCTTTTGAGCTGTCGCGCGGCCGCGGGGGATTCGCGCATCTCGACACGACTGGAACGGCCGCCCCGGCCGAGGCTACGCTGCCGGAGGTCCTGCAGTCCGGGAAGGTCGTACTCCATGGGCCACTAGTAGCCGATCGACGGCAGCCACGCGCCTTGCGGCTCGTTGTAGAGCCCGGTCGTCATCAGCGTCGACTGCTGGACGAGCTGCAGCCCGGCATCGAAGCACCAGGCCATGAGGCGGGTATTGCGTGAGGGCACCAGGAACCCGAGTCCGGTGAACTCGTCGGCGCCGGCCAGCAGTGCGATGACGTCGTCGTCGGCCTGGCCGACTGCATGCCAGATGTAGCCGAAACCCGTCGCATAGCCGGTGATCCGGCCGCCACGCTCGACCACGCGGGCGGTTCCGGCACCGACCCACTGCTGCAGCTCGCCGTGGCGGTCGTGGCCGTGCACCTGCCGACAGATCTCGTCGCAGACGGCGATGTCGTCCGGTGTCGCTGCACGTACGACTGCGCCGGGTATCGCGGACCCGTGTGCTGTTCCCTGGAAGACGGACAACAGCTCACGGACGGCGAAGCCGAGCTTGGCGTACAGGGAGAAGGACCGGTAGTTGTACGTCGTCTGTACCAGCCGCACGCCCGCGACCTCACGCTCTCGCGATCGCTCGAGCAGAGCTTTCATCAGCGCACGGCCCGCCCCCGCGTCCGATGCCGCCGGGTCGACAGTGACGGGTCCGATGCCGACGATCTTGCCGCGCTCGTCCTGTAGGGCACTGCCGACGATGTGACCGTCACGCTCGGCAACCAGTCCGTAGATGCCGTCGGTGTCCAGCATCGCCTTGATCTGGAAGTCGGCGAGTTGGGGTGTGCCCGCTTCGATCGGAAAGTGATGGCGCGTGGCGAGCGCCTCGAAGGCGTCGAACATGATGCGCCCACACATCTGGGCATCGTCCGGCGTCGCCTCGCGGATCTGCAGCTCGGTCATTGACCTATTGTCGCGCGTGCGCTGCCGACGGTGACCGCTAATGGCGGCATCCGGGGTGGGCTCGTCTGTTGAGGCAACGGCCGACGCTCCACGGGGCGCGGCGCCAAACGTCGTGGGCTGCGCCCGTCGACGGTTGTCCGTTGTGCGGCAATGGCACTGGAGTTGATCGGTCGTCTATCGCAGCGGTGGTCTCCCTGGTGTATCGGCGCGATTCGTGGCGGGCATTGTTTGATCCCGGACGGGGATCTGATCAGTCCTTGACTGTTATGTGCGTTGGCTAGCGTGGGGGTTTGTGACAGCAGGTAGTGCGGGGCGTGCGCACAAGATGGCGCCCAGCCCCGAGGTTGCGCTCGACTTCGCTCGGGAATGGGTCGAGTTCCTCGATCCCGACGACGCCGAGCATCTCATCGCCGCGGACATGACGTGGCTGCTCTCGCGCTGGACCTGCGTGTTCGGCACCCCGGCCTGCCAGGGCATCATCGCGGGCCGACCCGACGACGGCTGCTGCTCGCACGGCGCGTTCTTGACCGACGAGGAGGATGTCGAGAGGTTGCACGAGTCGGTGAAGCTGCTCAGACCTGAGGATTGGCAGTTCAGGAAGGAGGGTCTCGGGAAGAGGGGGTACATCGAGGAGGATGAGCTCGAGGACGAGCCGGCGCTGCGTACCCGCCGCTACAAGGCGCGTGCATCTTCCTCAACCGTCCCGGCTTCGAGGGTGGGATCGGGTGCGCGTTGCATTCGATGGCGCTGCGACGTGGGATCGAGCCGCTCGAGGTGAAGCCGGACGTGTGCTGGCAGCTGCCGATTCGGCGGACCCACGAATGGGTGGAGCGACCCGACGGTGAGCAGGTCCTGAAGACGACGATCACCGAGTACGACCGCCGAGGTTGGGGTGAGGGCGGATCGGATCTGGACTGGTACTGCTCCGGCTCGCCGGATGCGCATGTCGGCGCCAAGGCGGTGTGGGAGTCGTATGCGCCGGAGCTCACCGAGTTGCTCGGTGAGGCCGCGTATCGGGAGTTGGCGCGGCTGTGCAAGCGACGCGAAGGTCTCGGCCTGATCGCCGTGCACCCGGCGACCGCGGTCGCGGAGAAGAAGTCCCGGTCACGGAGCGGCGAACTCTGAGGATGGCGACCCCGGTCACCCCGTTGTGTGCATCTTCGACAGGTCGACGTACCGGCGGACACTCTCGGGGTCGCGTCACAGATGGGCTCCGGCGGCGGGAACTCGGCGCCGGAGCCGGCGGTGTTCACATCCAGGGCATGTCGGGGTCGAGGGGATGGGAGATCACGCCGTCGTCGGGTTCGAGGGGGTAGTTCGCGGCGTGGTAGGGGGCGCTGGAGGACCCGAAGAGATCGACGCCGCCCGGCTCGGTGAGTGTGGTGCCCGGCTCGGTGAGTGTGGTGCCCGGCTCGGTGAGTGTGGTGCCCGGTTCGTAGAGTTCGACCTGCTCGGGAACGTCCTCGTCGGGGGCATCGCACGCGACCATGGGCCACGCGTTGGCGCATCCGATGCGGTCGCGCACCTGGACGGTGTACGGGACCTGCGGGGCGGCGCCATCCGCGGGTGCGGCGGCGGCGGTGGCGCCCTGGGCCAGGACGGCACCGAAGCCGAGGGCGACGCCGATCGCTGCTGAGGCTGCGGTGCGTGTTGTGATCGAGGACATTCTGTGGCTCCTGAGGTTCGGGGGTGGTTCTCGGACGACCACTAGTTTTCGCCGGAAGCCGCCGTTCGATAACACCCCCGAGGGGGTGATCGGCGACCCGACAGGGGGTCGAAGATCACCCCTGGGTGGCGGTTCCGGGGGTACCGCACGACCTCGTTTTCGACTACCCGGAACAGACGTGGCCGGCTTCTCAGCGATGTCGCGGATTACCGGTTCAGCGCAGCGGACCGCCCTCATACTCTCTGCAACGGAGGGCGGCGCCTCAGACGGCTGCTGCCTATCCTCTCGCCATGTCCACGAACTTGGACAGGTGAAGCTGGTGCGCCACAGTGATCGTCGCGGTCGGACCGTTACGGTGCTTGCCGAGGATGAGGTCGGCCTCGCCGCCGCGGGGGTCGTCGCGTTCGGTCGCGTCGGGGCGGTATAGGAGGATCACCATGTCGGCATCCTGCTCGAGCGATCCCGATTCACGCAGGTCAGCGACCTGCGGGCGCTTATCTTGCCGCTGTTCTGGACCACGGTTCAGCTGGCAGATCGCGACCACGGGCACTTCGAGTTCCTTCGCCAAGAGCTTGAGGCTACGGGAGAATTCGGAGACTTCCTGCTGGCGCGACTCGACCTTCTTACCGGAGCTCATCAGCTGGAGGTAGTCGATCACGATCAGTTTGATGTCGTGTTTCTGCTTGAGCCGCCGCGCTTTTGCACGAATCTCCATCATGGTCAGGTTGGGAGAGTCGTCGATGAACAGCGGCGCCTCACTGATCTCACTCATACGGCGAGCGAGTTTCGTCCAGTCGTCGTCGGTCATCTTGCCGGAGCGCATGTCGCCGAGTTTGATCTTCGCCTCCGCCGACAGCAGACGCATGACGATCTCGGTCTTACTCATTTCGAGGGAGAACATGACGCTGGCCATGCCGTGCTTCACCGAGCACGAACGCAGGAAGTCCATGCCGAGCGTGGAGTTGTGGGTGGGCACCATCGAACGACCCGCCAGATACAGGTGGTCGGCATTGTCGACCTCGACGCACCGCACGGCGACACTGTCGATCGGACGTACCGCGACGATGCGGCGGAAACCACTCACCTCGCCGCGAAGTTCCTTGTGCTGGATGGCCTTCCGATGAATCTGGAACACCTCGTCGTCGGCGTAGAACGTGACCCCGCCGTCGATCGGACGGCAGTCGTATCCCAGGCTGACGACGAGTTCGGCGAGATCCTGCGACAACGGGGGATTCCCGGCCTGGAACCGCACCGCGCCGTCGTCGGCGACCGACCCTGCCGCATCGAGCAGGCCGGCCAGCAACTCGCGACGCTCCGATTCCGACCCACGCAACAGTTCCGCCGGGATTCGCTTGCCCCCGGCAGTGAGCGAGGCGCCCAGAGCGTAGGGGTCGACGTGCACGGTCGACGTCGGCAGCTGCAACGCGCGGGTGTGCGCGACCGTGTGCCCGAGGTCGATCGATCCGGCGATCTGAGCGGTGGTGCGCACGGCGCCCCGTCCGTCGACGCCCGTCAACCACTGATGCTGCTCGTCGGCGACGAGGATG
The DNA here is from genome assembly GCF_029269925.1 of Rhodococcus sp. T2V. Classification (NCBI taxonomy): domain Bacteria; kingdom Bacillati; phylum Actinomycetota; class Actinomycetes; order Mycobacteriales; family Nocardiaceae; genus Rhodococcus; species Rhodococcus sp. T2V. The sequence continues at coordinate 150,366 of NZ_JARJBD010000007.1, read as the reverse complement.
GTGCCGTCGGAGAATTCCACCTCGTAGCAGGGCCGGCCGACCATGACGTCGGTGGCGGCGACGACGCGGGTGGGCTTGCCGTCGGCGTCGATGAGGTGGTCGCCGACCTGGACGTCGCCCATGGTGGTCCAGCCGGTGGGCGTGGCAAGGGGAGTGTCGAGGGCGAGCGCCTTACCCACACCGGGTCGCGCCGCGACGATGATCATCTGGCCGGGGTGGAGTCCGTTGGTGATCTCGTCGAGTTCGACGAAGCCGGTGGGCACACCGAGGGAGATGCCGCCACGGCTGGCGATGGAGTCGATCTCGTCCATCGTGGGCTGCAGGAGCTCCTCGAGGGGGACGAAGTCTTCGGTGGTGCGGCGTTCGGTGACCTCGAAGATCTCGGCCTGCGCGCGGTCGACGACCTCGGCGACGTCCTGGCCGTCGGCTCCGGTGTAGCCGTACTGGACGATGCGGGTGCCTGCGTCGACGAGGCGACGCAGGATGGCCTTTTCCGCCACGATCTCGGCGTAGTAGCCGGCGTTGGCGGCGGTGGGCACTGTCTGGGTCAGCGTCACCAGGTAGGGCGCGCCGCCGATGCGACGGAGCTCGCCGCGGCGATCCAGTTCCGCGGACACCGTCACCGGGTCGGCGGGCTCACCGCGGCTGTAGAGGTCCAGGATCACGTCGTACACCGACTGATGCGCGGGACGGTAGAAGTCGCCGGGACGGAGCACCTCGAGCACGTCTGCGATGGCGTCCTTGCTGAGGAGCATGCCGCCGAGCACCGACTGCTCCGCCGCCATGTCCTGCGGGGGCTGCCGACCGAACTCTTCACCGGGCTCCGCGTCGGGCGGACCCGGGTATTCGGAATGGCCCCGATCGTCTACTACAGCCACTCGACCGACCTTCCCCATCACTGTGCGCCGCCACGGGAAAAGCTTCCCGGTGTTGGTGCTACGAACTCTTTGTACTCGCCCCCACCGACAACCTTCGCAGGCTCTTCCTGGCAGCCGGTGTCGTGATCGCGAGACACGCCGGGACGACGTTAGGGATTAGCTACCCGGTGTTCAAACCAGCCTGTGTACACAGCTGGGGACAAATTGTGTAAACCGCTGGGTACGTTTGTTAACCCCATGGGGATAACCTGAGGATAAGTGCACATCACAATCCCGAGCACCCAGCTCAGAGCAGTTTTTTGGATTCTCACAACTGTGGATGAAAACCCGTTCGGCGTGTCTTTCGCGTTGACGACTCGGGCGTGTTGAGTTGATCGCCCCTGGGTGGCAATATGATTCACCTCACAGATCTCCGGCGCGGGCGGCTAACTTCCAGACACACCTGGAAGCCGTCCCTCTGCATGCTTCACACCCGCGAAAAGCGGGCCGGAGAGGGCAGCTGAGAGCCGGAATCGACAAGCGCAAGCCCCCCGCACGCCAAGGCGTCCGGGGGGCCTGTGTGTGAACGGGTCGACTAGGCGCCGACGACGTTCAGGTGGAACTTCGCAACCACGTCGGGGTGCAGGTTCACGACGACGGCGTGCTTGCCGGTCGCCTTGATGTGAGCCTTCGGCAGCTCCAGGCTGCGCTTGTCGACGACGGGTCCACCGGCAGCCTTGATGGCAGCGGCGACGTCGGCGGCGGTAACCGAACCGAACAGCTTGCCCGAGTCACCGGCGGTCTTGACCGTCAGCGAGATGTTCTCGATGCCCTCGATGGCGGCCTTGAGCTCCTTGGCGTGGTCGAGACCGCGCACGGCGCGGGCTTCCTGCGCACGACGGATGCCTGCGACCTGCTTCTCGGCGCCACGGGTGGCGACGATGGCCAGGCCGCGGGGCAGCAGGTAGTTGCGGCCGTAGCCGTCCTTGACCTCGACGGTGTCGCCAGGCGCACCGAGGTTGTCCACGTCAGCGGTGAGGATGAGCTTCATGTCTTTCCTCCCTTTCCTTAGCGAGCCACGGTGGCGTAAGGCAGCAACGCCACCTCACGTGAGTTCTTGACGGCAATGGCAACGTCGCGCTGGTGCTGGACGCAGTTGCCGGTGACACGGCGCGCACGGATCTTGCCGCGGTCGCTGACGTACTTACGCAGCAGCGTCGTGTCCTTGTAGTTGATCTGCGTGTTCTTCTCTTTGCAGAAGATGCAGACCTTCTTCTTCATTACCTTGTCGCGCAAGGGCGGCTTCGGCATTTGTTTGCTCTTTTCTGGATGTTCCGATCAGGTACGGATCAGAACGGGGGTTCGTCGCTCCCACCACCAGAGCCTCCGAAGGAGCCGGACGCCTGCGGCGCGCTGCCCCACGGATCATCTCCGCCGGTATTGGATTGCGGACGTCCGCCGCCCGATCCGCCGGAGGAACCGAAGCCTCCACCGCCGCCGCCACGGTTGGCCTTGTTGACCTTGGCCGTGGCGTACCTCAGCGAGGGGCCGATCTCGTCGACCTCGAGCTCGACGACAGTGCGCTTTTCACCTTCACGAGTTTCGTAGGAGCGCTGCTTGAGCCGGCCGCTCACGATCACTCGCGAGCCACGGGTCAAACTCTCCGCGACGTTCTCGGCTGCCTCGCGCCAGATGTTGCAACGCAGAAACAGCGCTTCGCCGTCTTTCCATTCATTGGTCTGACGGTCGAAGGTGCGGGGCGTGGACGCGACCGTGAAGTTCGCGACCGCGGCACCCGCGGGGGTGAATCGAAGCTCCGGATCAGCCGTCAAGTTTCCGATGACGGTGATGACGGTGTCGCCTGCCATATGGTTCCTCCTGCAGAATGTGGAGTTCGGTTGGGCACGAGCCTAGGGCTGGTGACCGACAGAAATCACTTGTTGTGGCGCAGAACCTTCGTACGCAGCACCGACTCGTTCAGACCGAGCTGACGATCGAGCTCCGCGACGGTGGCGGGCGTAGCGCTGATGTCGATCACCGCGTAGATGCCTTCGCTGTGCTTCAGGATCTCGTAGGCGAGACGACGCTTACCCCAGACATCGACCTTGTCGATCTTGCCGCCGTCCTGGCGAACAACATTGAGGAACGTATCCAGCGAAGGAGCAACAGTGCGCTCGTCCAGGCTGGGGTCAAGGATGACCATCAATTCGTAATGACGCATAAGACCTCATCACCTCCTATGGACTAGTGAAAACGGCCACGGACTGTCCGTGGCAGGAGGGTCGTTGCGTCAGCAACCTTTGCAGGGTACACGACGAGCCCCTGACCAGCGAAATTGGGCAATGCCCTGTGCGCCTTTTTGGTAGTTGTGGCTACCAGAAAGGCGCACGGGGCGCGGAGCGCCCTAGTGTGGATTCATGCATATCGGAGCTCGGCAGCGGTCGCCGATCACGGCGGTCGTCGTCGGGTTGGCGGGCCTCGCCATGCTCGCCGGCTACCTGCAGAAGGCGCGGTGCGCCGGGGCGCCGTTCGACGGCGTGGGGCGCAGCCTGATCTTCGACCGCATCAAGGACACGCAGGTCTGCTATTCCGACATCCAGTTCCTGTGGCTCGGCCGCGACGTCAACCTGCACGTCTTCCCGTACGTCAGCGGCGGCATCAACGCCGACGGCGTCCTCACCGGCGGCACCGTCGAGTACCCGGTGCTGAGTGGTGTGCTGATGTGGCTCGGCGGCATGGGTTCGCACACCGACGCCGACTTCCTGCTGCACTCGGCGCTGATCCTCGCGCCGTTCGGCCTGCTCACGGCGTGGCTGCTGGGACGGCTGGCCGGCTGGTGGGCGCTGCTGTGGTCGGCGACGCCGCCGCTGGTGCTGTACGCCTTCCACAACTGGGAACTGCCGGTGGTCGCGACGTCGGTGGCCGCGATCTTCGTCATGACACTCGAGCGGATCCCGCTCCGCACCCGCGCCGTCCTCGCGGCGGTGCTCCTCGCCGTCGGGTTCTGCCTGAAGCTGTATCCGGGTGCGTTCGTGCTGCCGCTGATCGCGTACGTCCTCACGAACGGCACGGCGGAGCGCCGCTACGACGTGCGCGGCGCGGTGCTGGTCGCGGTCGCCGCGATCACCACGGTGGTGGCGGTGAACCTGCCCTTCGCCCTCGTCTCCTACCGCGGATGGCGGGCGTCGTTCACGTTCCAGGAGAACCGTCAGGCCGATCTCACCACCAACTCGATCTGGTACTGGGGGTTGCGGCCGCTGTTCGGGCCGGTCGCCGACGACGTCCCGCTGCCCGCGTACGACCAGACGGTGAGCCTGCTGTCGCCGCTCCTCGTGTGCGCCGCGTTCGCGATCGCCCTGCGGCTCGGCTGGTTGCGATTCCACCGCGACGGCGTGTACCCGTGGATCGCTGTCAGCGCCGCCATGCTGTGCGGATTCCTGCTGCTGCACAAGGTGCATTCGCCGCAGTACACGCTGTGGCTGATCCCGTTCTTCGTGCTGCTGCGCGTCCCGTGGGGGCTCGTCGCGGCGTATCTCGTGGCCGACCTGTCGATGGGGATCGGCGTCTTCAAGTACTTCGGCGCCCTCGCCGCCCAGACGGACGCGTCGACGTTCGAGGTGCTCGTGAAGTTCGGGGTGTGGGGTCGGGCGGGACTGCTGGTGGTGCTGTTCTTCGTGTTCCTGCGCGCGACGCTCCGGCATCCGCCCGTCCGCGGGCGCACCGGTCCGGGGTCCGGCCGGCGGCCGATGCTGAAATCTCCCGAGCCGGCGCGATGAGCGAATCCTGGTTCGCGCATCCCACTCTCACCGGACGGCACGTACGCCTCGAACCGCTGGGCGAGGACCACGTCGACGGCCTGCTGGACGCGGTCGACGACCCCCGGATCTTCCACTGGACGTCCGTCGCCATCGCCGACCGTGACGACGCCGCGGCATTCGTCCGCGGCGCCGACGAGGATCCGACCCGGTTGGCGTACGCGCAGATCGACGTTCACGCCGGGCGGATCGTCGGTTCGACGTCGCTGTATCTGATCGACCCGAAGAACCGCAGTCTCGCGATCGGGCACACCTGGTTGTCCCGTTCGGCGCAGGGAACGCTGATCAATCCGGAATCGAAACTGCTGTTGCTGCGGCGGGCGTTCGAGGATCTCGGCGCGGTCCGCGTCGAATGGCACACCGACGAGCGCAACGCCCACTCCCGCGGCGCCATCGCCAAGCTGGGGGCCGAGTTCGAGGGCATCCTGCGCAAACACCGGCGCCGCCGCGACGGATCGTGGCGCAACACCGCCCTGTTCTCGATGGTCGACGAGGAGTGGCCGCGCGTCTGCCCCCGACTCGAGGCGCGAGTCGAGGGCTGACGCGGCCGAGTCACGTCACAGGACGGGCGCGGCGGCCGTCACCCGCTTCACGAAATCGACGACGGCCGAGCGCATTTCGCTGCTGCGCGGAACGGCACCGGACATCCAGAACGCGCCGTGGAGGAGTCCGTCGAGGCGGATCGCCTCCGTGTCGACCCCCGCCTGCCGCAGCGCCCCGGCGTACGCCTCGGCCTCGTCGCGGGCCACCTCGTTCTCGGTGGTGAGCACGAGCGTGGGCGGAAGCCCCGCGAGGCTCGCGGCGCGGCTCGGGACGGCGTACGGATGGGTCGCGTCCTCGGGCGAGCGCAGGTAGTTGCGCCAGAACCAGTCGAGGTCGCCGGCGCCGATCACGTATCCCTCGGCGAACTCCCGCCGGGAGGGGAACTCCGCGTTCGGGTCGATCACCGGATAGATCAGCACCTGCCCCCGCAGCCGGGGTCCGTCCTCGTCACGGGCGCGCAGCGCGGTGACCGCCGCCAGGTTCCCGCCGGCGCTGTCACCCATGACGACGACGTTGCCGGGGTCACCGCCGTAATTCCCAACGTTGGCCGCCACCCACTGCAGGGCGGCCGACGCGTCGTCGGCGGCGGCCGGGAACCGGTGTTCCGGGGCGCGGCGGTACGTCGCGGCGACGACGATCGCGCCTGCGCCGTTCGCGACGGCGCGTGCGGGTTCGTCGACGACGTCGAGGTCGCCGGCGACGAATCCGCCGCCGTGGAAGTACAGGACCACCGCGTGCGGGGCTTGCCCCTCCGGCACGTAGACCCGCAGCGGGATCTGCGTTCCGCCGCTCTCGTAGTGCGCGTCCACCGCGCGGGCGACAGGTTCGGGCGGCGCCTGCAGTCCGGTGAACGTCGCCACCACCGCACGCACCTCCTCCACGGTGCTGTGCTCGAAGGCCTTCAGCCCCTGCGCCCGTAGTCCGGCGATCAGTTCGGCTGCGTGTGAATCGAGTGCCATGTCGGTCTCCTCTGTTCGGAAGTTCGGGTCAAGACACGGGGGAGGCGACGCGGGTCTGCGCCCGGGTGAGCGCGAAGCCGGAGTAGCCGCCGGCGACGACGTCCTCGCAGGTGGCCCGGTAGGTGGGGGCGCCGCCGAGATAGACCATGCAGGCGCGGGGCTTGCCGGGGATGTTCGCGCCCATGTACCAGGAGTTCGTCTCCGGCAGCAGGGTCTGGTTCGCGATGTCGTTGGTCAGTGCGCCCCAATCGCGTTCGGCCTGCGCCGTGGGCTCGATGACGTCGAGGCCGCGGCGGTCCAGGTAGTCGATCGCATCGGTGGCGAAGTCGACGTGGTCCTCGATGGCGAGCGGCATGTTGTAGAGCACCGACGGCGACTGCGGCCCGGTGATGACGAACAGATTCGGGAACTCGTTGACCATGATGCCGAGATACGTCCTGGGTCCGTGCTCCCACTTCTCGGCCAGCGGCAGCCCGCCCCGACCGCGGATGTCCATCGCCATCAGCGGTCCGGTCATGGCGTCGAATCCGGTTGCGAGCACGATGGTGTCGACGTCGTAGACGCGGTCGCCGACCCGGACTCCCGTCGGGGTGATCTCGTCGATCGGGGTGGATTTCACGTCGACGACGCTCACCGAGTCGCGGTTGAACGCCTCGTAGTAGTTGGTCTCGAGCGGTGGCCGCTTGGTGCCGTACGCGTAGCCCGTCGGGGCCAGCGTCGCCGCCTTCGCCGGGTCCTGGACCCGCTCGTGGATCCGCTTCCGGATGTAGTCGGCGATGGTGTCGTTGGCCGCCTTGTCGAACAGGATGTCCTGATAGGAGTCGATGAACAACCGGAATCCGCCGGCGTTCCAGCGCTCGTCGAACGTGCGGCGCCGCTCGTCGGCGTCGACGGCGAGCGCGGACGGCTGCACCTGATCGAACGGGACGCCGAGGAAGTGGTTGCGGGCCGCGGTCCGCACGTCCGCGTAGTTGCCCTTGATCTCGGCCACCTCGTCCGGGTCGATCGGACCGTTGCCGAGGGGCGTTGCGAAGTTGGGGGTGCGCTGGAAGACGACCAGTTCGGCGGCGTCCTCGGCGATGAACGGGATCGCCTGGATCGCGCTGGCCCCGGTCCCGATCACGGCGACCCGCTTGCCGGTGAAGTCGGCGCCTTCGCGCGGCCAGTTGCCGGTGAGCAGGACCTCCCCGCGGAAGTTCTCGATGCCGCCGAACTCCGGCGTCTTCGGTACGGACAGGTTGCCCGCGCCCGAGATGAAGTACCGGCTGCGGACGACGGCGCCGTCGTCGGTGCGGACCGTCCACACCGAGTCCTCGTCGTCCCAGTGCACGCCGATCACCCGGGTGCCGAACGTGATGTCCTTCCGCAGGTCGAAGCGGTCGGCGACGTGTTCGAGGTAGCGGAGGATCTCCGGCTGGCCGGCAAACTTCTCACTCCACTGCCAGTCCTGCTGCAGATCCTCGTCGAACGAGTACGAGTAGTGGACGCTCTCGATGTCGCAGCGCGCTCCCGGGTACCGATTCCAGAACCAGGTGCCGCCCACGTCCGAGCCGGCCTCGAACACCCGCGTCGACAGCTTCATCGTGTCGCGCAATTTGCGGAGCGCGTAGAGGCCGGCGAACCCGGCACCCACGACGACGACATCGACGTCGGCGGAAGAATTGGTCTTTGACATGTGTTGGGCTCCTCGCGAACGGTGGATTCCGGCTGAGGTCGAGCAGCCAACCGGGTATGCCAACGACGATGACCCACGTCACATCACCCCCACACGGGGTGAAACACCCCCTTCATTACCTGTGTTGTCCGTCACAGCAGGTGGAGGTAGGTTCGTGCCACACCTGGCCGACCGGACACGGGAGACATCCACTGACTCGCTCGAGAGAACTCACCAGGTCGATGACCAGCTTCATCGGCCGGCGCCGCGAGATCGAGGAAGCCCGCGCCCGACTCCAACAGTCCCGGCTGGTGTCGCTGCTCGGCGTGGGCGGCGTGGGCAAGACGCGGTTGGCCGAGGAACTCGCGGTCCGCTCGGCGCGCGCATTCCGCGACTCGGTCCGGTGGATCGACCTCGCGCCCGTCCGCGACCCCGGCGCGCTGCCCTCCGCCGCCGCGGCCGCCCTCGGCGTCACCGATCAGTCCAGCCGCGCCGTGATGGACAAGGTTGTCGACCACCTGCAGTCGCGGCACCTGCTGATCGTCCTCGACAACTGCGAGCATCTGCTGTCCGCCGCCGGCGAATTCGCCGGCACCGTTCTGGCCGCCGCACCGGAGGTCCGGGTGCTCACCACGAGTCGCGAACCGCTCGGGATCGCCGGTGAATTCACGTACGTGCTTCCGCCGCTGAGCACCCCGGGCGCCATCGAGGACTGCCGCGCCGCGGACATCGCCCCGTTCGAATCGGTGTCGCTGCTCGTCGAGCGCGCGCAGGGCGTCGTCGCCGACTTCCGCCTCACCGACGCGAACGCCCCCGCCGTCGCCCAGTTGTGCAATCAGCTCGACGGGATTCCGCTCGCCATCGAACTCGCCGCCGCCCGGCTGCGGTCGCTGTCCGCGTCGCAACTCGTCGAACGCCTCGACCAGCGGTTCGCGCTCCTCACCGGCGGCGACCGTGCGGCGATGCCCCGCCAGCAGACGCTGCGCGCCCTCATCGACTGGAGTTACGAACTGTGCTCCGACACCGAGCGGCGACTGTGGTCGCGCCTCGCCGTGTTCCCCGGCAGCTTCGATCTCGAAGCCGCGGAAGCGATCACCGGGTTCGGCGAACTGTCCGACTCGCCGGTCATCGACGTCCTCGACCGGCTGGTCGGAAAATGCCTTGTCACCGTGGACCGTTCGACCGAGAGGCTCCGCTATTCGCAGCTGATGACGGTCCGCGAATACGGGCACGAGCTCCTCGACCTCGGCGGCGAACGCGACGAGCTGTACCGGCGACATCTCGAGCACTATTCGGAACGCGCCCGCCGGTCGTCGCTCGACTGGTGCGGGCCAGGACAATCCGAGACCCTCGCGGAACTGCGGATCGACCACCCCAACCTCGTCGCCGCCCTGGACTGGGCCCTGCACGACGACTCGCAGCGGGCCGCGGCCGCCGAACTGGCCGTCGCCCTGCGGTATCACTGGATCGCCGGCGGCAACCTGTCCGACGGGCGGATCCGACTCGAGCGGATCCTGCAGCGGCTCACCGAACCGACCCGGGAGCGGGGCGACGTGCTGTGGGTGACCGCGTGGACCGCGCTGATCCAGGGCGACCGCGACGCCGCGCGGGAACACCTCGACGAATGCACCGCGATCGCGACGGCACTCGGCGACGAGCGACTGCGCGCGCACGCCGATCACTGGGCGGGGATCCACGCGGTGTTCTCCGGCCGCCCCGCCGACGCGATCCTGCTGTTCCGTGACGCGATCGCCGTCCACCGCGCCGTCGGCGACACGGCCTCGGCTCTGACGGCGTCGTTCGAACTGGGCATGGCGCAGACCTACGACGGCCGCCTCGACGACGCACTGGAGACGTGCCGCGACGTGATCGCGGTGGCGGACCGGCACGGCGAGAAGTGGAACAAGGCCTACGCCCTCTGGGTTTCGAGCGTCGCGTACTTCCACCTGGGCCGGGCCGACGACGCCGTCGACGCCGCCCAGCAGGCCCTGCGGATCCAACGCGATTTCAAGGACAAGATCTGCACGGCCCTGTCGATCGAGGTGCTGTCGTGGGTGGCGACGTCGGGCGGCGACGCGAACGCGGCGGCGACCCTGTGCGGCGCCGCGAAGGGGGTGTGGCATCGGCTCGGCACGTCCGTCGCGGCGTTCGGCCCGCAGATCACCGACGACTCGCAGTCGTCCGAGCGGGACGCCGCCCGCATGGTGGGGCCCGGCGCATTCGCCCAACTCGCAACGCCCGCGGTCCGGCTCACCATCGAGCAGGCGGTCGATCTCGCGCTCGGCACCCGGACCGAGGACGCAGCGGCGCCCGTCGCCGAGGCGTCGCCTCTGACGAAGCGGGAACAGGAGATCGCCGAACTGCTCGCGCAAGGTCTCAGTAATCGGCAGATAGCCGAAGGGCTGGTGATCTCGCGGCGCACCGTCGACGGGCACGTCGAGCACATCTTCGACAAGCTGGCCGTCAGCTCCCGCACCCAGGTGGCGGCGTGGGTCGCGGCCCGCGCGCATCCGCCCGAGACCGGCCGGTAGCCGGGCCGTAGCCGCCGGCCACGCGAAAGGCACTGCACAGTCGGGTATCTCGACGGTCTATACTCCACGTCGTCGCCCACGGTCGTGGGCACCACGACGGGGAGGCAACGCATGACGTCGCAGCAGCAGGACACCGGGGCGGACTACCGCGGGCCGCTGGCACCGCCGCCGGCCAGCAGTCTGCCGCTCGCCGTCCTTGCGATTGTCGCGTTCGTGCCGTTCGGCATCGTCGCGCTGCTGCGTGCGCTCACCGTCCACCGGTTGTGGGAGCGCGGCGAGTACGACCTGTCGGTGCGCGCCGCCGCCGACGCCCGCCAGTGGTCGATCCGCGCGATCGCCCTCGGCGTCTCGATCGCCGTGTTCGCGGTCGGGGCGGCACTGGTGTTGTCGAAGCCCTAGCCTGGCGAAACACCGTGAGCGGGAGCCGCTTCTACCGGTGGCCGCGGGCGTAGCCAGGCAGGAAGCCACCGCGGCTGCGCATCGGGCGCCTGGTCGAGCACCCCGCCCGCCGGATCGTCGATGAAGCCGTACCGCACGAGATCCTCGTCGGGCCGGTAGATCTGGCGGAGGATCAGCGCGCAGATGACCACGACCGCGACGTCGCGAACCACCACCGCGGCGGTGAACCACTGCTCGGGGAGCCCCTTATCGGCCACGCCGAGGTAGTAGAACATGCGCGGCACCCACACGAGTGCGTCGATCGTCATCCACGCCAGCAGGATCCGCCGGTGCGGGAACGCGAGCACGGCCAGCGGCACCAGCCACAGCGAATACTGCGGGCTCCACACCTTGTTGGTGAGGAGGAAACCCGCGACCAGCAGGAAGCACAATTGGGTGAGCCGCGGCCGTCTCGGCGCAGTGAGCGCGACATACCCGATCCCGACGCACACCAGCGCGAACAGCAGGAACGACACCGCGTTGAGCACGGTGGGCGCCTGACCGGCCGCCAGGATGCCGTCGAATCCGGTCCAGCCCGTGAACGAGGAGATGACGTTGTAGACGGAGTCGGGGTCGGCGCCGCGTTCGGAATTGAGCCGGAAGAACTCGGCCCAGCCACGCGGGAACAGCACGGCGATCGGCAGATTCACCGCGATCCACGCGCCGACCCCGGTCAGTGCGGTCACCGACCAGTCCCGCACCCGGCCCGTGCGCAGACACAGCACCAGCAGGGGTCCGAGGAGCAGCAGCGGATACAGCTTGGCGGCGCCGCCGAGCCCGAGCAGGATCCCGGCGAGCACCGGCCGTTTCCGCGACCACGCCAGCAGTCCGCCCGCGGCGAAAGCCGTTGCGAGGGGATCGAAATTCGTGAACGCGTGCACGATCACGAGCGGGGACGCGGCGATCAGCGCGGCGTCCCAGATCCGGCGTCCGGCCAGCAGCGCACTCGCCCAGACGGTGACCAGCCAGGCCAGCGCCAGACCGAGTGCGACGACGTTGAAATAGATCGCGACCTGCAGGGCACCGGGTAACCAGTGCACCGCATCCCACGACTTCGCGATCGTCATCGCGCCGTACTGGTAGAGCCCGGAGATCACCGGGTATTCCATGTAGCGGCGCTGGATCTGGCCGTTGCCGGCGGTCTCTTCCCACCACTTCTTGTAGGGGAACGCGCCCTCGTTCAACCGTTCCGCCCCGTACAGGGGCACCGTGTCCGAGTAACACATCGCGACGTACTGCCTGCTGCCGCTCCAGTCGAGCCCGAGCGCACCGTTCTCACCGACGGGAGCCTGCTGGATGCACGGCGCCTTCGCGAACCAGCCGAGCGCGAGAAACACGATCGCCAGCAACAGAATGGCGCGCATCGGCGTGAAGAACCGGCTGCGCCCGACGACCGCGTGCCGTCCGACCGGACCGCCGATCACGCCGGACAGATCGGCGGTCAGCGGGTCGGTGCGGCCCGGAAGGTCCCGCCAATCCGCGGAACGCCGATCCTTCGCCAGCGGCGCGGGCGAGACGAATTCCGTCTCGCCCGCGTCTCGGACGGCGTGCGCGTCACGGTTGTCGGCCACTCCGCGAGGCTACCGGTCGCCGTTAACGGGTCGGAACCTGCTGCTGGCCGTTGCCGTTACCGGCGTTCGGCGGTGTCGTCGTCTCCGGTTCCGCCGGAACGGCCGGGGCCGGGGTGGTCTGCCGCGGTGCCAGTCCCGGGATCGGGATGGTGATGCCGGGCAGGATCTCCACCGGCGACGGCGTCACGACCACCGGCGGCACGAGTTCCGTCGGCAACTGGAACGTGCTCGACGGCGGCGCCGACGTCTTGGTCGGTGCGGGCGCCGAATAGGCCGGGACACCCGACTGACCACCGATCGCACCCGGCTTCGGGAACTTCTCGACGTCGGTGCCCTCGAGGGCGCCGTCCATCGTGTCCTTCCAGATGTCGGAAGGCAGACCGGAACCGTAGATCATGGCGCCGCCGCTGTTCTCCAGCGCCTGACCGTCGGTGGTGCCGACCCACACCGCCGTGGACAGCGACGGGGTGTACCCGACCATCCAGGCGTCCTTGTTCTTTCCGGTGTCGCCGAGCTGCGCGGTACCGGTCTTCGCGGCCGACGGGCGTCCGCCTGCCAGGTTGTGGCCACGCGAGTACCCGGCGATCGGCTCCATCGCAGACGTCACGTTGTCGGCGACGTCCTTGTCGATGCGGTCCTCACCGGTGTCGCCGCCGCGGTCGAGCAGCACCGTCCCGTCCGCGCTCACGACCTTCTGCACGAAGTGCGGGGCACGGTACGTGCCCGACGCGGCCAGTGTGGCGTACGACGACGCCATGTCGAGGACCCGCGACTGGTACTGGCCGAGCACGATGCCGTTGTTCGGACCGCTGCCGTCCGGCTCGGTCAGCGAAGGCCCGACACCGGGGATCTCCTCGGGGATGCCCGCCTTGTGGGCCATGTCGGCGATCGCCTGCGGTCCGCCGTCGAGTTCGAGTTCCTGACGGTAGAAGCTGGTGTTCAGCGACCGCTTCAGCGCCTCGGCGATGGTGCAGGTGCCGCAACCCTCGCCCTCGACGTTGCTGATGGTGATGCCGTTGACCGTCAGCTCCGAGCTGTCGTACATCTGCGACAGCGGGATGCCCTGGTCGAGGGCCGCGGCGAGACCGAACACCTTGAACGACGAACCGGTCTGCAGGCCGGCGTTCGCGAAGTCGTAACCGCCGCCGTCCTCGCCGCCGTAGTACGCCCGCACCGCGCCCGTCTTCGGGTCGACCGACACGACACCGGTGCGCAGGTTCTCCGGCTCACCCTCCATGTTCGAGCGGACCGAATCCACCGCCGCCGCCTGGGCGACCGGGTCGATCGTGGTGGTGATCTCGAGGCCCTCGGTGTTGAGCAGCTGCTCGCTGATCCCCGCCTCACCGAGCTCCCGCAGAACCTGGTTCTTGATCAGACCCTCCGGTCCGGAATCCTGGTTGCCGTTGTCGACCTGAGCGATCGGCACGTACGGCGGATACTGCATCACCGAGCGGGCCGACTGCTGCAGCGTCCCCGCCGACACCATGCCGTCGAGCACGTAGTTCCAGCGCGCCTGCGCGCCCTCCGGGTTGGTCTCCGGATCGAGCAGCGACGGCAGCTGGATCGACGACGCCAGCACCGCGCTCTCCTCGACCGTCAACTGGTCGACGGGCTTGTTGAAGTACGCCTTCGACGCGGCCGCGATGCCGTACGCACCACGCCCGAAGTAGATGGTGTTCAGGTACGCGGCGAGGATGTCGTCCTTGGACCACTCACGGGCCATCTTCGACGAGATGACGAGTTCCTTCATCTTTCGCGTCAGCGAACGCTCGGAACCGACCATCGTCTTCTTCACGTACTGCTGCGTGATGGTCGAGCCACCACCGGCGCTGTCCTTGCCCAGGACGTTGTCGCGGGCGGCACGCGCGAAACCACCGATCGAGAAGCCGGGGTTCGAGTAGAAGTCCCGGTCCTCGGCAGCGAGCACCGCGTCACGGGTGTGCTTCGGGATCTGGTCGAGCGTCACCTCGGTGCGGTTGCCCTCCGGCGGCACCACCTTGCTCAGCACCGACGTGCCGTCGGACGCGTAGATCGTGGCGACCTGGTTGGTCTTGAGGTCGCCGGGACGCGGAACGTCCTGGACGACGTACGCCGCCATGAACAGCAGGATCGGGATGATCAGACCCAGCGCGACGCACGCGTACGCCGTCCGGCGCACGACCTTCCACCGCGACTTCTTCACAGCCGCCTTCTTTCCACCCTTCGGCGGTTCGCCACCGCGGCCGCCACCGGTCTTGCGGCCGTTCGACGGCGGCGGTCCCGGCGGGCGCCCGCCGGGGCCCGACTGGTTACGCGCCACCGGGGGCGCACCCGCGGGACGTCCGGGCGGGGGCCCGGGACGGCGCGGCGGGGGACCGGGCGGCCTGCCACCACCCTGCGGCGGCGGGCCGGGGCGACGCGGCGGCGGGCCGGGGGGACGGCCACCACCCTGCGGGGGCGGAGGCGGCATCCGTCGCGGCGGCGTGCCGCCCGATCGGCCCGGCGGGGGTCCACCCGCAGGCTGTCCGCCGCGGGGTGGTGGACCTCCGGGGCGTCCCTGTGGCGGGGGGCCACTCGGTCGTCTCGGTCCGTTCGGTCGATCACCCGGGGCGTTGCTGCGGGGGGAACTCACGTACAAATCTCCAGTGGTTGTGGACCGGCTTCAGTCCTGCGTTACGTCTGTGGGCATTCTTCGGCCCGCGTCCGTGTTCGGGCGTGTCTACTCGCTCGCGGTGCGACGGCTCGGAGGCCGAGGCCGTGGCGACGACCGCCTGGGCCGTTTCGGTGCGGGCACGGTACCGAGAACATAGGACTGAACCAAATGGTTCCAGCTGCATGTCCGGCACACCTCGACCACGTGAACCGAGAACTCCTCCTGAGTGGACGCAAGACGCACCAACTCCTCGGCCGTACGAGCCGAACCCGACACCGGGCCCAACTTGTCGCCGAAGACCCAGGAAACGAGAGTCAACTGCTCCTTACGGCAGATCGGGCACACCACGTCACTGCCCTTGCCGTGGAACTTTGCGGCACGAAGCAGGTAGGGGCTGGCGTCGCAGACCTCCTTGACACCCGTCCTGCCCGAGTAGACCTCGGCCAGGAGAGACCGGCGCTGAAGCGCATAGTCCACCACCTGCCGCTGTATCCGCACGGAGACCAGAGTACGTGCGTCGCGTTCGGAGAGAAGGGGTCGGTCGAGTGACGCTGGTCAAACACGGTTACCGCACTACGATGCCGATGTGGCCTCAGGACCGTCCTCGCAGACTCGCGCGCGTGACCTCGACCGGGTCAACGCGTGCAGCCGACTCGACGCCGCGTACGCCGACGGCCAGCTCGGCGCCGGCGAGTACCACGACCGGTCTGCCCAGGCCATGTCCGCGAAGACCCTGGCCGAGCTGAACCTGCTGATCAGCGACCTGCAGCTGCCCTCGGCGGTCACGGAACAGTCACCCGTCCGGACCCCGGGATCACCCCGGCGGGCGCTGCGGATCGCGGTCGCGTGCGGGGCTGTGATCGCGGTCGGCGCGATCGGTCTCGCCCTCACCGAGCAGGACGGCCCGGACCCCGTCGTCACACCGGTCCCGGCGCAGGTCGAGAAGCCCCTGGCCGAGCCGGAGGTCGCGGTGCCCGCCGTCGAACCGATCATCGTGGGCGCGGCGCAGCCCCTCACCCAGGACGGGATCTACGCCCTCTTCGAGCAGTACCGGCAGAAGTTCGGCGACCTCACCGTCCACGAACTGGGGTTGTACGACCAGTACGCGATCCTGTCGCGGACGGCGCCCGACGCCCCCGACAAGGTCGACCGGTACGACTTCCGCGGCGGATTCAAGACGTCGGGCACCCGCACGCAGCGCCTCCCCGGAACCGGCGAGGTCGACCTCGCCCAGGTCGACGTCCCCGCACTCGTCGCGCTCATCGCCGACGCACCGCGGCTGGTCGGCGTCCCGGACGGCAGCATCGGGCACGTCCTCCTCGCCGACGGCGGCAAGGGACCCACCATCAACGTGTACGTCTACGACCAGGCCCGGACCGGTGGCGGCTACCTGCGGGCGACCCTCGGCGGCGACGTCTGGCAGGTGAACCCCGCGAACTAGGGCGTCGCGCTCTAAGATCCTCGGGTGGCCAGCCGATACCCGCCGAACACGCGGGCACGTGATGTCGATCGAGCCAACACGTCCGCACTGCTCGATGCCGCGTTCGGCGACGGCCAGATCACCAAGGCCGAGCACCGCGCGATGTCCGACCTCGCCTCGGAGGCCCGCACCCTGGCCGACCTCGACGTTCTGGTCGGTGACCTGCAGCGGCCAGCCGACGCACCGCCGGACGCCCGGCCCCCGCGCGACACCGCCAGGCCCTGGTTCCCGCTCGCCGTCGCCGCGGTCGCCGTCGTGGCGGCGGTCGGCGCCTTCACCCTCGCCGACGGCGACGACGCGGACGCCACCGTGACGCCCGTCGCGCAGCAGATCGATTTCGATGCCGTCGAACCGCTGGTGGTCGCGACCCCGAACCCCGTGTCCCCCGAGGGCATGAAGGTGTTCCTCGACCGGTACCGCGCCAAGTTCGGGGACCTGATCGTCGACGACCTCACCCTCTACGAGGGCGGCCACGCCAGCCTCGAACGCGCGCTCCCACTCGAACCGAACCGGATGGTGAGCTACGGCTACCGCGGCGGGTTCACGCCGTCCGGAACCCCGACCACCCGGAAGGTCGACACCCCCGTGTTCGACCTGACGACGCTGAACCTCGACAGGATCGGCGGAACGGTCGCGGGCGCCCCGGTGAGCCTGAACGTCCCCGACGGAAAGGTCAGTCACATCTCGTTCCAGACCGACAGCGCCGGCCCCACCGTGTCGATCTACGTGAACAACGAGTTCAGCGAGAGCGGATACATGGAACTCACCCCGTCCGGTGAACCACTGAGCGTCCGCCCGTTCGGCCGATAGGACGCAGATGCCCAGGACCACACTCGCCGGTATCCGCGCCCGCGACTCCGACCGCGCCGACGCGTGCGGGCTGCTCGACGCCGCCCTCGCCGACGGTCAACTGTCCGCCTCGCAACACGCCTCCCGCACGTCCACCGCGATGCGGGCGAAGACGTTCGACGAACTCGAACGCCTGATCGGGGACCTGCAGATCCCCAGCCGGCTCGCGGCCAGCCCCGTCGTGTCGCCGCGCCGCCGCCGATCGCCCCGGCGATGGGTGTACGCGGCGATCCTCGTTTTCGCCGCGGCCGCCGTGGGCGGAATCGCCGGAGCCGTCGCGAACAGCGACCTCGGCCCGTCGAAATCGGTGCCGAACCTGACCACCGGCGCGGGCCTGCACTTCTTCCTCGAGGAATACCGCGGCGAGTACGGCGACACCGTCGCCGACGACCTCGGCCTCTACCCGGAACACGCCGTCGTCGACCGGCCTGCCGCCGGCAACGCCAGGCAGTCCGATTCCTACCTGTACGACGGCGAGTTCGACGACTGGGGCAGTTCCTCGAGCCGCGCCGCCGACGAGAGGTCCTTCGATCTCGGCACCGTCGACCAGGTCGCGATCGCCGGACTGCTCGCCGGGGCACCCGAAACCCTGCGCGTCCCCGACGGTGCGGTGGAGATCGTGTCCTTCGGCTACGAACCCGGCTCCGACGACGGTCCGCCGACCATCTCCATCCACGTGAAGAACGCCGACGGCGACAGCGGGCACATGGTCGTCGGATTCGACGGCGAGCCGTTCGACATCTACCCGTACGAGGACTGAGCGTCCGGGCGGCTGTCCCGCCCCCCCTGAAACGTCGTCGGCGCTTCCGCGCGCCCGGACCAGGGTCGACAACCTGTGACGGCTTGTCCCATGTATCGAGCGGGCGTATCGTCGTATATATCGGTGCGATATAGTTTTGAATCGCATCACACGGTTAGGTCGGGCGACTCAGGGGGTGGACATGCTCGAATTGGCAATTCTCGGGCTGCTCCACGAGTCGCCCATGCACGGATACGAGCTACGCAAGCGGTTGACGGGACTCCTGGGTGCATTCCGCGCCTTTTCGTACGGTTCCCTCTACCCGACGCTCCGACGCATGCAGGCGGACGGTTTGATCGCCGAGGACGCAGGTCCTCCGGGGACCGTCAAGCGTCGCGCCCGCCGCGTCTACCAGCTCACGCCGATCGGCAAGGAGCGGTTCAAGGAACTGGTCGCCGACACGGGTCCGCAGAACTACACCGATGACGGATTCGGCGTTCATCTCGCCTTCTTCAGCCGCACACCCGCAGAGGCGCGGATGCGGATTCTCGAAGGCAGACGACGCCAGGTCGAGGAGCGCCGGGAGGCACTCCGCGACGCGATCGGAAAAGCGAGCGGCACGCTGGATCGCTATACCAAGCAGCTCCACCAGCTCGGTCTCGAGTCCAGCGAGCGTGAAGTGCGCTGGCTCAACGAGCTGATCGCCGCCGAGCAATCGACAGCAACACCTAAGAAAAAAGGAGAACCCGACCATGGGTGAGAACAGCACCGCGGTGCGCGTAGCCATTGTGGGCGTGGGGAACTGTGCCTCGTCCTTGGTTCAGGGCGTGCAGTACTACAAGGACGCCGACGAGACGGCGACCGTTCCCGGCCTCATGCACGTCAAGTTCGGCAAGTACCACGTGCGCGACGTGCAGTTCGTCGCCGCGTTCGACGTCGACGCCAAGAAGGTCGGATTCGACCTGTCCGAGGCCATCTTCGCCAGCGAGAACAACACCATCAAGATCGCCGACGTCCCGCCGGCCGACGTTCCGGTGCTCCGCGGCCCCACCCTCGACGGCATCGGCAAGTACTACGCCGAGACCATCGAGATCTCCGAGGCCGAGCCCGTCGACGTCGTCAAGGCCCTGAAGGACGCCCAGGTCGACGTGCTGGTCTCGTACCTGCCCGTGGGTTCCGAGGACGCCGACAAGTTCTACGCCCAGTGCGCCATCGACGCGGGTGTCGCGTTCGTCAACGCCCTGCCCGTCTTCATCGCGTCCGACCCCGAGTGGGCCGCGAAGTTCAAGGACGCCGGCGTCCCGATCGTCGGTGACGACATCAAGTCGCAGGTCGGCGCCACCATCACCCACCGCGTGATGGCGAAGCTCTTCGAAGACCGCGGCGTGCAGCTCGACCGCACGATGCAGCTGAACGTCGGCGGCAACATGGACTTCAAGAACATGCTCGAGCGCGACCGCCTGGAGTCGAAGAAGATCTCCAAGACGCAGGCCGTGACGTCGAACCTGACCCGCGACCTCGGTCCGGGCAACGTGCACATCGGCCCGTCGGACCACGTCGGCTGGCTCGACGACCGCAAGTGGGCGTACGTCCGCCTCGAGGGTCGCGCGTTCGGTGACGTCCCGCTGAACCTGGAGTACAAGCTCGAGGTCTGGGACTCCCCGAACTCGGCGGGCATCATCATCGACGCCGTCCGCGCAGCCAAGATCGCCAAGGACCGCGGCATCGGCGGACCCGTCTACCCGGCGTCCGCGTACCTGATGAAGTCCCCGCCGGTCCAGATGGCGGACGACAAGGCTCGCGCCGAGCTCGAGGCGTTCATCATCGACGCGGAGTAATCCACACAGCTGTACTGAGCACATAGGTCGCTCAGCTCCCGGCGAATGCACCTTTCGTCGTCTTCACGGCGACGAAAGGTGCATTCGCCTTTGTGTTCGACTTCTTGTCAGACCCTCCCTCTACGGTGACACCCAGGATTTATCGAGGGAGGCGTGATGTCCGACAACACTTTCGATCGCGAGATCGACGACGCCTGGACCGAGCTCCAGGACCGTCTGGCCGGCTACGTGCACGCGATGGAGGACGACGACGAACTGGTGCTGCAGTCGCAGTATGACAGCGTCGACGAGGGCCTCGTCGAGACCGCCGCGTGTGTGCGTTTCTTCGCCTGGGCCGGCGACAAGGTGCGGTGCGAGGTGCCGTCGAACCGCTTCCTGCACCCGGCGCGGGCACTCACCGCGGAGGAGCACGAACGGCTGATCGAGCTCGGCTGGAACCGACCCGACCTGTGCGAGCACGCCGACGAGGGCAACGGTTCCGCGTCGTACTACCTCGACGCCGACCGGGACGACGCCCACCTGCTGGCGTCGATGACGGTCACCCTGTTCCGCGAGATCTGGGACCTTCCGCATCCCTCGTTCCTGAAGGCCATCACCGGCGGACGGGGCGAGACCGCCGAGTTCGGTACCGCCGACGTCCCCGCCCAGCTGCGCGACGGCACCGGGTTGCGCGACCGTGTCGATGCCGCGGTCGAGGCCATGCTCGAACAGGAACCGGGCAAGGACGCGGACGGCGACATCCTCGTGTGGGTCGGCGACCTCCCCACGTATGTGCGGGTCATCGAGGAGGACGCCCGCGTCGAGGTGTTCGCCCGCGTGGTCCACACGATCAGCGACCGCACGCGCACGGCGGAGGCGCTCGCCGACCTCAATCGCCAGTGGCCCGACATCAAGTTCCTGCTCATCGTCGACAACGTGGTCGCCGTCATGCGCGTCGACGGATCACCGTTCGTCGCCGATCATCTGGTGTCGATGTTCCGGATGTTCGAGCATTTCGTGGACACCGTCGACGACGCGTTCGCCGAAAGGCTTGGCGGCAAACTCAATTCCACACCCGAGGCCACGTCCTCGTCCGCCGAACACGAATGTGCGGACGAGTTCCCCGCCGCCCTCGTGACCCTGATCCACCTCGACTCCGAGAGCGGCCTCGACCCCGACGACGTCGCGGAAATCTGCGGACGCGACCGCGACACCATCCTCGAATTCCTCCGCCTCTGCTCCGAGCAGGAGATCGAGTGGCGGCACAACGCCGAACTCGCCCGCGAAGAGGACGCCGAAGAGGCCGACATGTGCGAGGACGAGGCGAGGGCATGGGCCAAGACGAAGGAAAGCCTCCGCGCCGCGCTGCGAGTTGTGGTGCTGCCGCACCGAACTCCGCCGCGCGGCGGGTTCCAGAACCTCGGCTAACCCGGCAGCGGGATGATGACGCCCGGCAGGATTTCGATCTGGGTCGGCGCCGGGACGGGTGCGGGCACCGGCGGGACGGGCGGCACCGGGACGGTCGCCGGGGGCGGTACCTCGACCGGTGCGGGCGTGGGCGCGCCGGGCGGCGGGACGGCGCCACTGGTGCCGGGAGCCGTTCCGTCGCCGCCGGTCTGACCGCTCCAGGTCGGCACACCGGCCTGGCCGCCGATCGGGTCGGGCCACGGGAAGTCTTCCCAGTCGGTGTCGTCGAGTGCGCCGTCCATCGTGTCCTTCCAGATGTCCGACGGCAGACCCGAACCGTAGATCAACCCACCCCAGCTGTTGTTGATGGCCGTGGCGTCGGCCTTACCGATCCACACCGCCGTCGACAGCGACGGCGTGTACCCGACCATCCAGGCGTCCTTGTTCTCACCGGTGTCGCCGAGTTGTGCGGTGCCGGTCTTGGCCGCGGACGGGCGTCCCCCCGCCAGCGCGTGACCCCGCGAGTACGAGGCGATCGGCATCAGGGCCTGACTGATGTTGTCGGCGACGGCCGCGTCGAGTCGCTGCTCGCCGGGGCTGGGCGCCCGGTCGAGGAGCACGACACCGTCGGCGGTCACGACCCGCTGCACGAAATACGGCTGGTGGTAGACCCCGGACGCGGCGAGCGTCGCGTACGCGGACGCCATGTCGATCGGCCGCGACAGGTACTGGCCGAGGACGATGCCGCCCTCCGGTTCGCCGCCGTTCTCGCTGAGCGTCTTGCCCTGCACCCCGGGAATGAAGTCCGGGATGCCCGCCTTGTGGGCGGCGTCGGCGATGGCCTGCGGGCCGTTGTCCATCGACATCATCAACCGGTAGAAGCTCGTGTTCAGCGACCGCTTCGTCGCCTCCGCGATGGTGCACGTGCCGCAGGATTCGCCCTCGACGTTGCCGATCTGCACACTGCCGACGGTCAGGGGGGCACTGTTGAACCGGGCCGAGAGCGGAATGCCCTGATCGAGTGCGGCGGCCAGGCCGAAGACCTTGAACGACGACCCCGTCTGCAGCGGCGCCTGCGCGTAGTCGAAGCCGGCGCCGTCCTCGCCGCCGTAATACGCACGCACACCGCCGGTGCGCGGGTCGACGGACACGACCGCGGTCCGCAGCGCCGGATCCTCACCCTCGAGATTGTCGTGGACGGCGTCGATCGCGGCCTGCTGCGCCTTCGGATCGATCGTGGTGGTGATCTGCAGGCCCTCCGTGTTGAGGGTCTGCTCGGAGATCCCCGCGTCCGACAACTCGTGCAGCACCTGGTTGCGGATCAGGCCGTCGGGGCCGGGCGCGGAGTTGGCGTCGGTGGGCCGGTTGGACGGCGCCGTGACCGGGAACTCGGCGGCACTGCGGTCCTGCTGGCTCAGCACACCCATCGAGACCATGCCGTCGAGCACGTAGTTCCACCGCGCCTGCAACTGGTCGAGGTTCGCTTCGGGGTCGAGGTAGGACGGGCTCTGGATCACCGAGGCGAGTACCGCGCCCTCGGCGACGGTGAGGTCGCCGACCGGCTTGTCGAAGTACGCGCGCGACGCCGCCTCGATGCCGTACGCGCCGCGACCGAAGTAGATGGTGTTGAGGTAGGCGGCGAGGATCTCGTCCTTGGACCACTCGCGGGCCATCTTGGTGGAGATCACGAGTTCCCGCATCTTGCGGTACACGTTGCGGTCCGCGCCGACCAGCACGTTCTTGACGTACTGCTGCGTGATCGTCGACCCGCCACCCGCGCTTTCCTTGCCGAGGACGTTGTCGCGGGCGGCGCGCATGAACCCGGTGACGGAGAACCCGGGGTTGGAGTAGAAGTTGCGGTCCTCCGCCGACAGGACGGCGTCGCGGACGTGCTGGGGGATGGCGTCGAGCGCGATCTCGGTGCGGTTGCCTTCCGGCGGGATCACCTTGGCCAGCTCGGTGGTGCCGTCGGCGGCGAAGACGGTCGCCACCTGGTTGGTCTTCATGTCCGACGGCCGCGGGACCTCGGCGCGGATGTAACTGACCAGGAAGACGACGAGCGGGATGACCAGCAGCAACGCGATCACGACCAGGCTCACCCGGCGGACCGTGCGCCACCGGGTGCGCTTCTTCCCGTCCGGTGGTGGGGTGGTCGTCTCGGCCGAACCGCCGTCTGCGGGCGGTGTGTCTCCCGGATCGGAGGCACGATTGTCCGTCGCGTCGTTGCCTGAACTCACTTACACACTCCCGGTCAGTTATCCGGTCACGGAGGATCGTCGCACCCACCCGCACGTATGTTATGTGAACGACCGGAGGCGTGGCGTGCGGCGCGCTATCGCTCAGCAACTATCCGTACCGACCGGACTGTTTCAGCACACCCGCTTCCGGGCGGTGATCGCCAGCCCCGACAGCACCAGGCACCCGAGCAACACCAGCGCAGGGGTGACGCCGGGGTCGCCGCGGAACACCTCGACGACCGCGGCGACGAACGCCATCACCGTGAAGAACCCGAGGATCCCGATCAGGACCTCGAGCCGCTGCCGCTTCGCCACCGGATGCACGACCGATCCCGCCTAACTCTTCACGCCGCCGGCCGTCAGGCCCGACACGATGCGACGCTGGAACAGCAGCACCATGATCACCAGCGGAATGGTGACGATCGTGCCCGCCGCCATGATCGCCGCGTATGGCACGACGTGCGGGTCGTTGCCGGAGAACCGGGCGATGGCGACCGTGACCGGTTCGGTGGCGTCGCTGGAGAGCTGGCTGGCCAGCAGATACTCGTTGACGGTCGCGATGAACGCGAGGATGGCCGTGGTGAACAGGGCGGGCGCCGCCAGCGGCAGCATCACCAGCCGGAACGCCTGACCGCGGCTGGCGCCGTCGATGCGGGCCGCCTCCTCGAGTTCCCAGGGAAGTTCCTTGAAGAACGACGTCAGCGTGTAGATGGTGAGCGGCAGGACGAACGAGATGTTCGGGATGATCATCGCCTGGTACGTGCCGATCCAGCCGATGTTCGTGAACAGCTGGAACAGCGGGGTGACCAGGGCGACCACCGGGAACATCGACGCCCCGAGCACGATGCCGACCACCACGTATTTGAACCGGAACTCGATGCGGGCCAGCGCGTAGGCGGTGAAGATCCCGACGGCGAGGGCGATGACGGTGGTGATTCCGCCGATGATCATGCTGTTGACGACGGCGCGGGTGAAGTTGTTGCCGCTGCTCGTCGACAGTGCGTTCTGGAAGTTCTCCAGCGTGACGTGCGTGGGCCACGGGGTGGTGTCGAACGTGTAGTCCGGGTCGCGGAACGCCGTCACCATCATCCAGTAGAACGGCGCGAGTCCCCAGACCAGGATGATCGCGACGCCGATGTAGATGCGGGAGTTCTTGAACGCGACCCGCTTCGGACGGTTCCGGGCGGGGGGTTTGCTCGGGAGTTCGAGCTCCGGGGCGCGGTGGGTCACGGCTTCGGGCCCTTTCGCTGGGCTTCCTGAGTTTCGACGGCATTGGCGCCGAGGAATTTCACGAGCACGAATGCCACCGCGAAGATCAGGAGGAACGTGATGGTCGAGAGTGCGGACGCGCTGTTGAACCCTTGCCGCACCTGGTCGACGACGAGGATCGACACCGTCGTGGTGGCCGGGTTGCCGCCGGTCAGGATGGCGGGCAGGTCGTACATGCGCAGGGCGTCCATGGTGCGGAACAGGATCGCGACCATCAGCGCCGGTTTCACCAGCGGGAGCGTGATCTGACGGAACCGCTGCCACGCGGAGGCGCCGTCGACCCGCGCCGCCTCGTACACGTCCTGCGGGATCATCTGCAGCCCGGCGAGGATCAGCAGGGCCATGAACGGAGTGGTCTTCCAGACGTCCGAGATGATCACCGCGAACCGGGCCGGCCAGGCGTCCGAAGTCCACAGGATCTCGGTGCCGAGGAGGCGGTTGGCGATGCCGTCGTAGGCGAAGATGAAGTACCAGAGCTTGGCGGTGACCGCGGTCGGGATGGCCCACGGGATCAGGACCGCCGCGCGCAGCAGGGCGCGGCCCTTGAACGTCTTGCCCATGATGATCGCCATCCACAGGCCGATCGCGACCTCGAGAGCCACCGTGACGACCGTGAAGAACGCGGTGTTCCCGACGGCCGACCAGAACTGGGAGCCGAGCGTGCCGGGCGGGCACGCGACCGCCACCCCGCTCGGGGACGTGCACTGCTGCAGGATCCAGTGCGTGTAGTTGGTGAATCCGGCCCAGCCGCCCTCGACGAACATGCCGGTCGTCGGATCGAGCCCCGCGTCCTTCTGGAACGACATCACCACTGCCCGGACCACCGGGTAGCCGATGACGACGGCCAGCACGACGAGCGTCGGTACGACCAACATCCACGCGCGACGACCGCTCAGCCCGGAGCTTCGCGTGTTCTCGCCCTTCTCACGCGAACCGCGGCCGGGGTCGGAACCCCCGGCCGCGGTACGGGCCGGCGCTCCACTGGTGGTCCCAGTCGGAACGGCCATGTTCACTCCTGTGCTCTACGAGCCTGCGGACTGGATACCGGACTGCATGTCCGTGATCGCCTGATCCACCGACTTCTCACCCTTGATGGCAGCGTAGGCGTTGTCCTGCACGGCCTTCGACACCGCCGGGTAGAACGGCGTGACCGGACGCGGGACGGCGTTCTCGATCGACACCTTCAGCGTCGGCATGAACGGGAAGGCCGCGATGATCTCCGGGTCGTCGTACAGTGCGGCGCGGACCGGCGGCAGCGAGCCCATGGCGATGATCCGCTGCGCCTGCTCACCCTGCAGGAACGTCAGGAAGTCGCGGGCCGTCGCCTTGTTCTCGGAGTACGCGCTGATGGCCGCGTTGTAGCCGCCGAGGGTCGAGGCGCCGATGCCGTCCTTGCCGGGCAGCGGGGCGACCGCGTACTTGCCCTTCACCGCGGACGAATCCTTGTCGGCGGTGCCGTACACGTACGGCCAGTTGCGCAGGAACAGCGCTTTGCCGTCCTCGAACGCCTTCTGGCTTTCGGGCTCCTTGAACGTGGTGTCCTGGGCCGGGATGTCGCCGTTCTTGAAGTTGTCGACCAGAACCTGCAAGCCGGCGCGGGCCTCGGGGCTGTCGATCGTGGGGGTCTTGCCGTCTTCGCCGACGAACGAGCCGCCGTAGGCGTTGATGACCTCGGCGGTGTTCACCGTCAGACCCTCGTACGGTGCGAACTGACCGGCGTAGCAGTCGATGTTGTTGGTCTTGGCGACCTCACACGCGGCGGCCAGCTCGGTCCACGTCTTCGGTGCGGCGGGCAGCAGGTCGCTGCGGTAGTACAGCAGGCCGCCGTTGGTGTTCTTCGGCGCCGCGTACTGGGTGCCGTTGTAGGTGGCGCTGTCGACCGTGGCGGGGAGGATTCCGGTGTTGTCCACCGCGAACTCGCCGGTCAGCGGCTGCAGCCAGCCCTTGGCCGCGAACTCCGCGGTCCAGGGGACGTCGAGTGCGACGACGTCGTAGTCGGACTGCTTGGCCTGCAGGTGCTGGACCAGGTCGTCGTGCGCCTGGTCGGCGTCGTTCGACTGCTCCTTGAACGTCACCTGCTCGTCCGGGTGCTCGGCGTTCCACGCGTCGATGATCTGGCGGACGACACCGGTCTCGGTGGTGTCCTTGCCCTCGACGTACGTGATGGGTCCGCGACCGTCGAGGTTCTCCGACGTGGAATCGCTGCCGCTGTCGCTCGAGCAAGCGGTGAGCGTGACCAGCGAGGCGGCGGTGGCAAACACCGCGGCGCGCCGGACCGCTCTCGAAATCTGAACCATGGAGTCTCCCCGTGGGTAAAGGTGGATGAACCCCGCCACGGTGCGACGAGATTTCGAGGCACCGCTGCGGCGTCGGAACATACTGTGGCATGGAACACCGCCACTGTCCGGCATTACCGTTCAAGGAACACGTGACGTGTCCTGAGTCGGCGCCTTGCGGTGCCGACGTTGACCCGCACCACGTGGAGCGGGTCTTCCCGTGGCGGTACCCGTTGCCCGCGCGGTGCGGGTCTGACGTGGGTTTCCAGCGGGCTCGTTTTCCGTCGCCCCGCAACTCGGGGAGGACGCCTGCACCAGGGCCGCAAGGTTGCGGGCCGCGTTGAAGTCACGATCGATACGAATCCCACAGGATTCGCAGGTGAAAATGCGTTCGGACAGGCGCAGCTTGGCTTTCACCACACCACATGCCGAACACGTCTTGGAGCTGGGATACCACCGGTCCGCCACGTGCACGCGCACCCCGGACCAATCGGCTTTGTACTCGAGTTGCCGACGGAACTCGCCCATGCCCGCCCCGGCGATGTGCCGGGCCAGGCGGCGGTTGCGGACCATCCCGGCCACATTCAGGTCCTCGACCACCACGATCGCGTGCCTGCGGACCAAACTCGTCGACAGCTTGTGCAACCCGTCCTGCCGAGCGTTGCCGACGTACGCGTGCAGGCGAGCGATTCGCGCCTGGGTCTGTCGCCACCGATTCGACGGCACCTGCTTCGTGCGCCGATCCGGTCCTAGCCGCCGGGCGGCCTGACGCCCCAGCCGCCGCAACTCCCTCTGAGCGTGTTCGAGGTGCTTCGGGTTCGATACCACCTCGCCGGTGGACAGGACCGCGAGGGACTTGATACCCAGGTCCACCGCCACCACCGATTCCGACTGCATCGGTTCGTGGATTCGTTCGACGTCCACAGAGAAGGTCACGAACCACCGACCGGACCGGAACGTGACGGTGGCCGACCGGATCCGCGCAGTCCCCGCCTCGATGCGGCGAGCGAGCTTGCGGGTGGACTCGTGGGTCCGCACGATCCCGATCCGGGGGAGTTTCACATGCCGGCGATCGGTGTCGACCAACCCGAACGCGCCGGTGGTGAACCGGCACGACAGCGGTGCGCGTTTGCCCTTGAACCTCGGGAACCGCACCTTCATCCCCTTACGCTTCCCAGATCGGGAATTCGACCAGTTCGTCAGGGCCGTCGCGAGGTTCGCCAACCCTGAGGAGTACGCCTCCTTCGAGTTCTCCACCCACCACGGCGCCGCGTGTTCTTTGGCCTGGTTCCACGTCTTGCGCAGGCTATATGCCGACCATGAGACCGACGGGGTCAGATCCGATTCGTCGATGCCGTAGGAACGTTCCGCCTCCCGTTGATCAAGATTCACTTTAATCTGCCCCAACCCCCAGTTGAACGCAAACCTCTGCCCACCGCAATGCGACCGCAACGCCTCCACCTGATCCGCGGTCGGATCCAACGCGAACAGATACGCACGGATCACCACCCACCCCCAAATCCGAACTTCGCGCGGATCGGGAAACCCGGCAACATCCCGATCCCCACCCCTGTCTGATTGCGAACTCCTGTCACCATAGAGGGGCACTACGACACAACCATCACACCTCGGCGAACAGAACACGCCGACGCGGCCTTGTCGAGGAACGAGCCGATTGCGGACAGCACACCCGGCAGCCGGGCACCCATCCAGCTCGGTTCGCCACCAAGCCCTCGTCCGGGGCGCGAGTGCGACGACACGCCTTTCACAGCACCACGCAGTTTCACCCTGAATTCTGGACGCTTGCATTACCCCCGACCTGAATCGGTCAGGAGACGCCGTGATCAGCTGAGCCGGTACCCCTCGGACGCCGAGAACAGGTGCACCTGCGACGGGTCGACGTGCAGTTTCACCAGGTCACCCTTGCGGGGCGGATTCCGCCAGTCGGCGCGGGCCACCAACTGCTGCGCCTCCCCGTTGACGGTGCTGCGGCCGTAGATGTAGGCGTCGGATCCGAGTTCCTCCACCACCGCCACCTCCATCGGGATGCCGGTGGTCGACAGTTCGAGGTGCTCCGGGCGGATCCCGACGACCACCTGACGCTCGTCGGAGTCGGAACGCAGCTGCCGGGGCAGCGGGATGTTCGCGTCGCCGAGCAGCACGCCGTCCGGGGTGATCGGCAGCGTGAAGAGGTTCATCGACGGCGAACCCATGAAACCGGCGACGAACACGTTCGCCGGCCGGTTGTAGAGGTCGCGCGGTGACGCGCACTGCTGCAGCACCCCGTCCTTGAGCACGGCCACCCGGTCGCCCATGGTCATGGCTTCGACCTGGTCGTGCGTCACGTACACCATCGTCGTCTCGAGGCGCCGCTGCAGCTGCGCGATCTGGGTGCGCGTCTGCACCCGGAGCTTGGCGTCGAGGTTGGACAGCGGCTCGTCCATCAGGAACACCTGCGGCTGCCGGACGATGGCGCGTCCCATCGCGACGCGCTGCCGCTGACCGCCGGACAGCGCCTTCGGCTTGCGGTCCAGGTACGGCTCGAGGTCGAGGAGTTTCGCCGTCTCCTCGACCCGCGTGCGGATGTCGTCCTTCGCGGCGCCGGCGAGCTTGAGCGCGAAACCCATGTTCTCGGCCACCGACATGTGCGGGTACAGCGCATAGTTCTGGAACACCATCGCGATGTCGCGTTCCTTGGGTTCCTGCGTGGTGACGTCGCGGTCACCGATGAGGATCCGCCCGCTGTGGACGTCCTCGAGCCCGGCCAGCATCCGCAGCGACGTCGACTTGCCGCAGCCGGACGGGCCGACGAGGACCAGGAACTCGCCGTCCTCGATCTTCAGGTCGAGCGTGTCGACGGCCGGCTTGTCCGAGCCGGGGAACAGGCAGGTGGCACCGTCATAGGTCACTGTGGCCATGAACGTCGAAGTCCCTTCTACCCGGCGCCGCGCTCAGGTGCGTGAAAATGTACCTGTTGACACACTTTCTCACTCACTTGTGGGTTGGTCCGGTACGAATTCCCCTCGGTCCGAATCATGTTGGTCGGATTCATGTACAGGTTTCTCCACAGCTGGGGATGAACGCCGCAATGAAACGGGGGCGTGAATACCGTGTGAACACAGGGCGCTTCGCGCCCTGTGCGCGGTTAAGGAGTGTCAGGACTCGTCAACCACTCACGGGCGTAGCCTGCCCTGGTGAGTTCCGACAAGATGCTGACCCGCATCGGTGGGCTCCTCCGGCAGGCGGAATCCACCGACAACCCGCACGAGGGCGAGGCCTTCATGGCGGCGGCCCAGCGGCTCGCCACCGCCTCCTCGATCGACCTCGCGGTGGCGCGCGCCCACGCGGCGGGCCGGGAGAAGCGGGCGACGCCCACGCAACGGCTGATCACGATCGGTGAACCCGGCAAGAAGGGTCTGCGGACGTACGCGCAGCTGTTCCTGGTGATCGCCGCCGCCAACGACGTGCAGTGCGACATCGCCCAGACGTCGGCCGTCATCTACGCGTACGGGTTCGCCGGCGACATCGACATCTGCGAGGCCCTCTACGCGAGCCTGCTGATCCAGATGGTCCGGGCATCGGACGCCTACATCAAGTCCGGCGAGTACCGCGACGAGACGACGGTCCGGACGCAGGTCGAGACGCGCGGACGCCGCCGGGTCGCGACCCGGGTGCGACGCCCCGTCGCCGGCGTCACCGCCCGGTTGAATTTCCAGCTCGCCTACGCCGCGTGGATCGGGCAGCGCCTCGCCGACGCCAAGAAGGAGGCCGAGGAGCAAGCGGTGTCGGTGCCGGAGTCGTCGGCGGAGACGGCACTGGTCCTGCGCGACAAACAGCTCGAACTGAAGGACTACTACTCGGAGAACTCACAGGCCCGCGGCACGTGGCGCGGCGGCCGGGCGTCCGCCGGACATTCGTCGAGTGCACAGCGGGCGGGGGATCGCGCCGCCCGGACCGCACGGTTGAGCAATTCCCCCGAACTGTCTGTCGCACGCAGACAGATACCGTCGTGAAGCGGCCCCGCGACACCCAGCGCACCGCCGTCTACGACGCGGAAGCGTTGGTGCGCACCATGTTCGACCGCGCCGACGAACGCGGGCTGCGGGCCGTCGACGTCCTGGGTTCGCAGGTGACGCTGCCGGTGGAACGCAAGTTCGCGTCCATCGATTCGGTGCAGGACTACGTCGACCAGGTGCTCGCCCTGAACTGGGTGCGGTCCACGTGGACGCGGGCGGCCACCCCGATCCACGTCCGGGCGAGGTCGGGCAACAAGGCTGCGCACTACGAAAGCGATTGCGCGACAATCGCCGTACCCGAGCACCGGAACGGCAACGCCTGGGCGTTCCGCGAACTGGTGGTGCTGCACGAGATCGCCCACCACCTCGACCCGTCCGATCCCGACTACCCGACCGTCGCGCCGCACGGACCGGAATATGTGGACCGCTACCTCACCCTGGTCGGAGAAATCATCGGCCCCGAGGCGGCGTTCGTCCTGCGGACCATGCTCCTGGCAGGCGGGGTGCGGCTGAACTGACGCCCGGGCTTCCGGGCGAACGTACCTTTCGGTGCACCCGAGGCGACGGGCGGCACAATCGCCCGCTCAGGGTGCCGCCGGGCCCGAGTCGCGCGGCCGAATTCGCTGCGCCGGCATGGCTTTCGCGTGCCCCGTCCGCCAGCTCACCGGGAACGTCCGGGGCGATGGCGAGCCGAGTGCGGTACCCGAGACTGCCCACGACGGCGAGCCCGAACTCGGCACTCGTCTCGGACATCGCGGCCGCCGAACCGACTTTCGCGCTGGGCACCGAACCGACGACGATCCCGGTGCCGAGGGTCACGAGCGGCGTTGCGCGAGTAGCGGAGCCCCACCGAAACTCACGATCGCCGCGAGCGCCGCCGGCAGCATCGCGAACCCTGCCTGCAACGGTGCGAGACCGGCGCCGAGTTGCAGGAACTGGGCGGTGAAGAACATCAGCGATCCGATGACGGTCACCAGCATCATGCTGATCACGACGGTCGTGAACGCCCGGTTGCGGACGAGCGTCCGGTCGACGCTGGTCGGGTGGACGCGACCTGCCGCCGGGTCGCGCTCGTCGGGCAGCAGAATCGGCCCGAGGACGAGCAGCAGTCCTATCGCCACCGACCGCTGCCTGGCGTCGCGGAACATCGTGCTGATCAGGCCGAGTGTCGACGGCGCCAGCGTCGCCCCGGCGATGCCGAGCAGGGCGCGTGCGGCGATGAGCATCTCCGGACTCGTGGGGAAGGCGGCGACCACCGACGCGGCGGCGAACCCGGCGCCGCCGAGGAGCAGCAGGGTGCGGCGTCCGATCCGGTACCCGAGCCTGGGTCAGACGCGGGGGCGCAGCCTGACGAAACGGATCTCGCGGCCGGCCGCCCGGAAATCGGACGCGCTGCCGTCGACGTCGAAGCCCATGCCCCGGGCGATCCGCATCCCGAGTTTCGGATGCTCCGCCGCGTAGTGCGCCATGAAGTCCGCGCCGGTGTCGGCGTCGAGGAATTCGGCTGTCACGAACAGTCGCCGACGGCCCACCTGGGCCGTCGCGTTCGGCTGCGCCCGCAGGTTCCGGTACCAATCGGACTTGGGACCGAACCCGGCGGCCAGCACGTACCCGTCGCCGACGGCGTCGTGGTTGACCACCTCGAGCACGACCCGCCTTCGGGCGCCGGTCTTGCGTCCGACGTGTTCGAGGAGCAGAAACCGGCCGCCGAGCAGGAACCCGAGGTGGCAGCGGTAGAGGTGGATCGGCGCGCGGAAGAACGCCCGCCGGAAGCCGGTGGGCGGGTCGGGCCGCTGGGTGACCTTCACACGCCCAGTGTTCCACGGCGCCGTCCGCTCGGCGGTTCGTTGTGCGCCCGGCCGTCGCGCGAGCAGTATGGATCGAGAAGGCCCACCGTCTACTCCGAGGAGCCAGAATGACTCGTCCAGTTCGCATCGGCGTCCAACTTCAGCCGCAACACGCGCCCGACTACGGGATGATCCGCGACGCGGTGCTGCGGGCCGAGGACGCCGGCGTCGACATCGTCTTCAACTGGGATCACTTCTACCCGCTGTACGGCGACCCCGCAGGTGCCCATTTCGAATGCTGGACGATGCTCGGGGCGTTCGCCGAACAGACGGAACGGGTGGAGATCGGCGCGCTCGTCACGTGCGCCGGCTACCGCAACCCGGACCTCCTCGCCGACATGGCCCGCACCGTCGACCACATCAGCGGCGGACGCCTGATCCTGGGCATCGGCTCCGGCTGGTTCGAGCGCGACTACGACGAGTACGGCTACGAATTCGGCACCGCCGGGTCGCGCCTCGACCTGCTGGCCGAGTACCTCCCGCGGATCACCGCCCGGTTCGCCAAGCTGGAACCCGCGCCCACCCGGCACATTCCGATCCTCATCGGCGGCGGCGGCGAGAAGAAGACGTTGCCGCTGGTCGGCAAATACGGCGACATCTGGCACAGCTTCAGCGACATGGACACGTACAAACGCAAGTCGGCGATCCTCGCCGGGTACGCACACGATGCGGGACGCAGCCCGGAAAGCATCCAACACTCGACGTCGTGGCCGGGTGTCGACGACGCGGCGGCCCACGTCGACGCCGGTGTCACCCTCTTCACCGTGGGTGTGGGCGGTCCCGACTACGACCTCGGCACGCTGAAGGAGGCCATCGCCTGGCGCGACGAGAACACCCCGCCGCCGCTGTCGGGCCTGGCCTAGGCGCTTCGCGCCCGTGCGTGGTTAGCGAGTCCAGAGACTCCTCAACCACGCACGGGCGGCGGAGCCGCCTACAGCCGCTCGAGGACCATGGCCATGCCCTGACCGCCTCCGACGCACATGGTTTCGAGGCCGAACTGCTTGTCGTGGGTGGTCAGGTTGTTCAGCAGGGTCGCGGTGATCCGGGCGCCGGTCATGCCGAACGGGTGTCCGAGGGCGATCGCGCCGCCGGAGACGTTGAGCTTGTCCTCGTCGATGTTCAGCTCCCGCGCCGACCCGATCACCTGCACCGCGAACGCCTCGTTGATCTCGACGAGGTCGATGTCGGAGATGCCCAGCCCCGCGATCGCGAGGGCACGCTTGGACGCCTCGATCGGCCCGAGTCCCATGATCTCCGGTGACAGCCCGGACACCCCGGTGGACACGATCCGCGCCAGCGGGGTCAGTCCGAGTTCCTTGGCCTTGGTGTCGGACATGATGACCAGGGCGGCGGCGCCGTCGTTGAGCGGGCACGCGTTGCCGGCGGTCACGGTGCCGTCCGGGCGGAACACCGGCTTCAGCTGGGAGACGGCCTCGTAGGTGGTGCCGGCGCGGGGACCGTCGTCGACGCTGACGACGGTGCCGTCGGGCAGGGTCACCGGGGTGATCTCCCGTGCGAAGAAGCCGTTCTTGATGGCCTCCTCGGCGCGGTTCTGGGAGCGCACCGCCCAGCGGTCCTGCTCCTCGCGGGTGATGCCGGTGGCCTGGGCGACGTTCTCGGCGGTCTGGCCCATCGCGATGTAGGTGTCGGGGACCAGGCCCTCCTGCCGGGGGTCGACCCACTGCTGGCCGCCCTGGGCGAGCTTCTCGGTGCGGGTCTGCGCGTCGGCGTACAGCGGGTTCTGGGTGTCGGGCAGCGAATCGGAGTTGCCCGCGGTGAACCGGGACACCGTCTCGACGCCGGCGGAGATGAACACCTCGCCCTCGCCGGCCTTGATGGCGTGCAGCGCCATGCGGGTGGTCTGCAGCGACGAGGAACAGTAGCGGGTGATGGTGGTGCCGGGGATGAAGTCGTAGCCGAGCTGGACGGCGACGTTGCGGCCCATGTTGAAGCCCTGCTCACCGCCGGGCAGACCGCAGCCGAGGATGAGGTCGTTGACGTCGGTCGGGTCGAGTGCGGGCACCTTGTCGAGGGCCGCCTGCACCATCTGCGCGGCGAGGTCGTCGGGGCGCATGCCGACCAGCGACCCCTTCA
Organism: Rhodococcus sp. T2V; assembly: GCF_029269925.1. Classification (NCBI taxonomy): domain Bacteria; kingdom Bacillati; phylum Actinomycetota; class Actinomycetes; order Mycobacteriales; family Nocardiaceae; genus Rhodococcus; species Rhodococcus sp. T2V. The sequence continues at coordinate 115,335 of NZ_JARJBD010000007.1, read as the reverse complement.
TGGCACGACCGATCGGGGAACGGGCAATGGAAACGATGACGGCCTCGGGCATGGGTAACTCCTACCGATTGACGTGGTGGACGGCAGTCGGCGCGGACCTGCAGCCCCTCAGTTCTAAGCATCTGCTTATTTTCTAAGCATTTGCATATATTGACCACGGCCGCGGCGCGGTGTCAACCCCCCGCCGCCCGCGGTTGTGCTCAACCGACAACGCAGCGTCCGAACTCGAGCCCCCGAGACCGTTTCTCACCCCCGAACCCGTCGATAGTGTCGTGAATCACACTACAACGAAAGGGCGGACGAAATCGTGTCGCACATCGGCTATTTCGCTTGGGACCTCGCCGCGCAGCGCGGAGATGCGCCGTGCCTGCGCGACGACCGCCTCGACCTGACCTACCGGCAGTTCGCGGAGCGGGTCGACGCGTTCGCCGCACAGTTGTCCGGGCAGGGCGTCGGTCGCGGTGACGTCGTCGCGATCATGCTGCCCAACCGCGCCGAACTGCTCGTCGCCCTCATGGCGGCCTGGCGGATCGGGGCGGCCGCGACCCCGGTCAATCCCACCTTCACCGCGACGGAGGCCGAGTATCAGATCGAGGACGCCGCCGCGGTTCTCGTCGTCAACGAGGGACCGGACGCACCCACCGGCGGACGGCCGACGATCGCCGTCGACGACATGGCGGCCACCCCCGACCCCGACTGGGCGTCGGGCCCGACCGCCGGCGCCGGCGACCTCGCCCTGCTGATCTATACGTCCGGTTCGACGGGGCGCCCCAAGGGTGTGATGCTCACCCACGAGAATCTGCAGTTCATGAGCTCGTCGATGGTGCAGCACTTCTCGCTCACCGCCGACGACCATTGCCTGCTGATCCTGCCGCTGTTCCACGTCAACGCGATTTGCGTCAGCTTCCTTGCGCCGATGCTGGCCGGCGGTCAGCTGAGCGTGACCGGACGGTTCTCCCCGGCCCGGTTCTTCGACGACGTCGCCCGCCTGCGCCCGACGTACTTCTCCGCCGTCCCGACCATCTACGCCCTGCTGGTCTCCCAGGACGCCGCCACCGACCTCTCGTCGCTGCGGTTCGCGGTGTGCGGGGCCGCCCCGATCTCGAAGGAACTCCTCGACCGCGCCGAGCAGCGTTTCGGGCTCGTCATCGTCGAGGGCTACGGGCTGACGGAGGGGACGTGCGCGTCGGCGTGCAACCCGCCGGGCGGTGTCCGCAAGCTGGGCACGGTCGGCCCCGCACTGCCGGGTCAGACCATCGCGATCGTCGACGAGTCCGGCGCACCGGCACCGGTGGGGACCGTCGGTGAGGTGGTGATCCGGGGCGCGAACGTGATGCGCGGCTACCTCGGACGGCCCGAGGAAACCGAACGCACGGTCGTCGACGGCTGGCTGCACACCGGCGACGTCGGACGTCTCGACGAGGACGGCTACCTCACCCTCGTCGACCGCATCAAGGACATGATCATCCGCGGCGGAGAGAACATCTACCCCAAGGAGATCGAGAACGCACTCGCCACCCACGACGACGTCCTCGAGGCCGCCGTGATCGGCGCCCCGCACGAGGTGTACGGCGAGGTCCCGGTCGCCTACGTCGTTGCCTACCCCGACAGCCCGGTCACCGACGATCAGCTCGACGACCATCTGCGCGACCGGCTGACGAAAGTCAAACTGCCCGTGGCCATTCACATCGTCGACGCCTTGCCCCGCAACCCCGTCGGCAAGATCGACAAGCCCGGTCTGCGCAGCCGCCACCGGCCCGCCGCCGTCAACTGATCCAGCACCACCCCAGACCTCGGGCGCCACCCGAGGCGATGACCCCTACCCGCAAGGAGCCCCCCATGGGATTCAAGACCGGGAACTTCCCCGAAGTCGACCCCGCCACCTTCCTCGACCTCCCGTTCCGCGACCGCCTGCGCGCCATGTCGACGCATTGGGTCGACTACGGCTTCGGGACCCCGAAGATGGTGCACACCATCTACATTCTGAAATTGCTCGTCCTCTACATCGGCGCCGGACTGTCGATCGCGACGTTCACCTCCGGGTACAACGTGCTCGACGTCGGCGCGTGGTGGAACGCACCGATCGTGTACCAGAAGCTGATCCTGTGGACCCTGCTGGTCGAGACGATCGGCCTGGGCGGTTCCTGGGGTCCGCTCGCCGGCCACTTCAAGCCGATGATGGGTGGCGCCCTGTTCTGGCTGCGACCCGGCACCATCCGGCTCCCACCGTGGCCGGGGAAGGTACCGCTCACCTCCGGGGACACCCGCACCGTGTTCGACGTCCTGATCTACGCCGCGATTCTGATCAACATCGTGCTCGCGCTCGGGTTCGCCGGGGTGCACACCCCGTCCATCGACGCGGTGCTGCCCGGCAACCACGGCCTGGTGAACCCCACCCTTCTGTTGCCGCTGATCGCACTGCTCATCGTGATCGGGCTGCGGGACAAGGTCATCTTCATCGCCGCCCGCGGCGAGCAGTACTTCCCGGCCGTCGTCTTCTTCGGCGTCCTGCCGTTCGTGGACATGATCATCGCGCTCAAGCTGCTCATCGTGGCGGTGTGGGTCGGCGCCGGTGTGTCCAAGCTGGGCCACCATTTCTCGATGGTGGTGCCGCCGATGCTGTCCAACACCCCGTGGATGCCGTTCAAGAAGGTCAAGCGCGCCCACTACCGCAGTTTCCCCGAGGACCTGCGACCGTCGATCGTCGCCGGTGGTGTCGCCCACGTGCTCGGCACGGTCGTGGAGGTGGTGACCCCTCTGGTGCTGCTGTTCTCCACCAACCGCACGCTGACGCTGCTCGCGGTCGCGTTGATGGTGGCGTTCCACCTGTTCATCCTGTCCACGTTCCCGCTCGCGGTTCCGCTCGAATGGAATCTGCTGTTCGCCTACGCGTCGATCTTCCTGTTCGTCGGATTCCCCGCCTGGGACGGGTACGGCATCGCCGACATGTCGTCGGTGTGGCTGACCGCGGCGATCGTCGCCGCGCTGGTGTTCTTCCCGATCCTCGGCAACCTGCGCCCCGACCTCGTCTCGTTCCTGCCGTCGATGCGCCAGTACGCCGGCAACTGGGCGTCGGCCACCTGGGCGTTCGCGCCGGGCGCCGAGGAGAAGCTCGACCGATTCGTGAAGCGGCCCAGCCAGAACACCCGCACCCAGTTGCTCGCCACCTACCCGCCGGAGGTCGCGGACGTGGTGATGCACCAACTGCTCGGCTGGCGGTCGATGCACAGCCAGGGCCGTGCGTTGTACTCGCTGCTGATGAACCATCTCGGCGACGACATCGACACGTACTCGCTGCGGGAGGCCGAGTTCAGCTGTAACTCCCTGGTGGCGTTCAACTTCGGTGACGGCCACCTGCACAACGAGTTCCTGATCGCCGCACTCCAGCGGCGCTGCAACTTCGCGCCCGGCGAATTCGTGATCGCCTGGATCGAATCGCAGCCCATCCACAAGGGCATCCAGGAGTACAAGGTGATCGACGCGGCGCTCGGAGTCATCGAGCGGGGAACGTACAAGGTGTCCGACGCGATCAACGAGCAGCCGTGGCTGCCGAACGGGCCCATTCCGTTCGACGTGCAGTGGAGACTGGAGGGAGACGTCGAGGAGCGGGAGAGCGAGTTGCCGAAGTCGAACGTGGCGGTGCGGCCGTGACCACCGCGGTCGTGGTCGGCAGCGGGCCCAACGGGCTCGCCGCCGCGGTCCACCTCGCCCGGCACGGCGTCGACGTCCAAGTCCTCGAGGCCGCCGACACCATCGGCGGCGGCACCCGCTCCGGCGAACTCACCGTCCCCGGACTGCTGCACGACGAGTGCTCCGCGTTCCACCCGATGGGCGCCGGGTCGCCGTACCTGCGGACCCTCGACCTCGAACGATTCGGGCTGACCTGGAAATGGCCGGACATCGACTGCGCGCACCCCCTCGACACCGGCGACGCCGGGCTGCTGCACCGCTCCGTCGAGGACACCGCCGCCGGCCTGGGCGACGACGGAACACGCTGGCAGCGGATGTTCGGCGGACTCGCCGACGGCTTCGACGACCTCGCCGCCGACCTCATGCGCCCGATCGCGAACATCCCCCGGCACCCGATCAAGCTCGCGAGCTTCGGCCCGCGCGCCCTGTTGCCGGCCACCGTCACGGCCCGCTGGTGGCGCACCGAGAAGGCTCGCGCACTGTTCGGCGGCGTCGCCGCGCACGCGTACTACCGCCTCGACCGGCCCGCGACGTCCGCGGTCGGGTTGATGATCGTCGCCGCCGGGCACCGCTACGGCTGGCCGGTCGCCGAGGGCGGGTCGCAGTCGATCACCGCCGCGCTCGCCGCAATGCTCACCGACTGGGGCGGCAAGATCACCACCGGCACCCGGGTCCGCAGCGCGCGGGACATTCCCCCGGCGGACGTCGTCCTCCTCGACCTCGCGCCGTCCGCCGCCGCCGACATCCTCGGCGACCGGCTGCCGCCGCGGGTCGCCAAGGCCTACCGCCGGTACCGGCACGGACCGGCCGCGTTCAAGGTCGACTTCGCCGTCGACGGCGGGGTGCCGTGGACCGACCCCGCCTGCGGTCGCGCCGGAACCGTGCACCTGGGTGGAACTTTCGCGGAGATCGCCGAGTCCGAACGCGACGTCGCGACGGGCCGGATGCCGCGGCGGCCGTTCGTCCTCGTCGGACAGCAGTATGTCGCCGACCCCGGCCGGTCGAACGGGAACCTGCACCCGCTGTACGCGTACGCCCATGTCCCGCACGGATACACCGGGGACGCGACCGAGGCGGTGATCACGCAGATCGAACGGTTCGCCCCCGGTTTCCGGGACCGCGTCGTCGCCACCGTCAGCAGTGGTCCCGTGCAGTTGGCCGCGTCGAACGCGAACTACGTCGGCGGCGACATCATCGGCGGCGCCAACACCGAAACCCAGGTGGTACTGCGCCCCCGGATCGCCCTCGACCCGTACAGCACCGGGATCCCGGGCACCTACCTGTGCTCGGCGTCCGCGCCGCCCGGCGCCGGCGCGCACGGCATGTGCGGGTACAACGCCGCCCAGTCCGCGCTGCGCTACCTGCGCCGCGCCGGAGGGGACGTGCTGTGAGCAGTCCCGCCCCCGGCGACCGCCGCGCCGGTGCCCGGCGCCGGATGGCACGGGTGCCGGCGATGGCGGAGGCCGAGGTCCTCGACATCGTGGCCGGCATCGCACGGAAACTCGATGCGCGGCAGGCGGAGATCACCCGCGCGATGAGCGCGCTGCTCGCGCACGAGATCGACCAACTCGACGAGGACCCGCAGCTCGTCGAACTGCTCGAGGCCAGTGTGCACGGCAACGTCTCGACGATCGTCCACGTCCTGGCCAACGACATTCCCGTCGACCATCTCCAGCCCACCACCGCCGCCGTGGAGTACGCACTGCGGTTGGCGCAACGCGACGTGTCGTCGAACTCGCTGGTGCGCGCGTATCACATGGGCCAGGACGATCTGATGAAGATCTGCTACGACGAGGTCAGCTCCCTCGACCTGCCCGGACCGCTGACTCTCGCGGTGCTCAAACATATCTCGGAGGTCGTGTACAGCTACATCGACTGGATCACGCTGTACGTGTTCGACGCCTACGAGCAGGAACGGCGGCGGTGGCTGGGTGCCCGCGGCAACGTGCACTCGTCGACCATTCACACCCTCCTCACCGGGACCGGGAACGACGGATCCGCGTTCGAGGCCGAGACGCAGTACCGGCTCGACCAGACGCACGTCGCGATGATCCTGTGGTCCACCGGAGCCGACACCGAGGCGAGCCTCAACGCCCTCGACCACTACGTGCGCGACCTCGCTCGTCACCTCGCCACCGACTCCGCGCCCATTGTCACCGCCATCGACCGCCGAACCCTCTGGGCCTGGCTCCCTTTCGGTCGCCGCAAGCCCGTTCTCGACACCACCGAACTCGCCGCCGCCCTGCCGTCGAAGCCGGGCATCCGGACCGCGATCGGCCTGCCCGCGCCCGGGATCGCCGGATTCCGGAGGTCGCACGAACAGGCTCGGGCCGCGTACTCCGTCGCCACCGTGCCCCACACCCAGGTCCGGCCGATCGTCGGTTTCGGCGACCGCGGCGTCGCCGTCGTGTCCCTCCTCGCCGAGAACCTGGACTCCACCCGGGCGTGGGTGTGGGAGGTCCTCGGCCCGCTCGCGGAGAACACCGACCAGGCCGCGACCTTGCGGGCCACGCTGAGCACCTACTTCGCGACCGGCGAGAGCCACCTCCACACCGCGCAGCAGATGAACCTGCACCGCAACACCGTCAAATACCGCATCACCAAGGCACTCGGCGATCCCGCCACCGGCACGCACAGCAAACTGGATCTCGCACTCGCCCTGCAGGTGTGCGAGTTCCTGGGCCCGACGGTCCTGCGGTAGGCGGCTTCGCCGCCTGTGAGTGGGAAAGGAGTCTCTGGACTCGTTAACCACGCACGGGCGGCGGAGCCGCGAGTTTGTCGCCGATCACGCGCGCACCCTCGGGGAAGGCGCCGGGGTTGGTGCCGGAGTAGTTGAGCCGGATGAACGGACCGGCGGGTTCGGCGGGGAACCACTCGGAGCCGGCGGCGATGAGCACTCCCGAGGCTTCGCAGTCTGCGACGAGTTTCGGGAGGTTCGTTGCGTCGGGCAGGCGCACCCAGAGGTTGAGTCCGCCTTTGGGCACGGTGGTGAGGTGGGCGCCGGGGACGTGCTCGCGCAGGCTGGTGACGAGCAGGTCGCGCCGCGCTCGGAGTTGGTGCCGGAGATTGCGCAGGTGGGTCTGCCATCCGGGCTGGGTGACGACGTCGAGTGCCGCGGCCTGGAGGAGTCCGCTGACATACATCGACGCGGCGCCGCGGTCGGCGAGGATGCGGTCCCCGGCCGGTCCGCGGGCGATGACCGCGGCGATGCGGATGGACGGTGACACGCTCTTGGTCAGCGAGCGAAGGTAGATCACGTGGCCGGCGTCATCGTGCGCGGCAACGGGGCTGGAGTCGGTGTCGATCCCGAAATCGTGGGCCCAGTCGTCTTCGACGAGGAAGGCCCCGTGTGCCCGGACCACCTCCAAGATGTTCTCGGACAACTGGTTCGACCATTGCGCACCGGTGGGGTTGGCATAGTTCGGTTGAGCGTAGAACACCCGGGCGCCGGTCTCCTCGAACGCTCGGGCCAGCTCGTCCGGGTCGGGACCGTCGGGTCCGCTGGGGACGGGGACGACGCGCACTCCCGCCTGGGCCGCGGCCAGGATCGCCCCCCAGTAGGTGGGCGACTCCAGCAGCAACGGCTGTCCGACCGGAACCAGGGCCCGGAAGACCGAGCTGAGCCCGCTCTGACTTCCCGGCAACACGATGACGTCGCTCGCCGTGGGCGGCGTGACGCCGACCGGTGTCGAGCGGCCGAGCTCATTGGCGAACCACGACTGCAGCTCCGGTAGGCCCGCGGCGGGAGAGGGCGACAGCGCGGCGTCGCTGCGCGCGGCCCGGGTCAGCGCGGATCGGATCAGGCGCTCCGGTAGGAGTTCGCGATCCGGATAGCCGGCGTGCAACGCGATCGCATCGTTGGGGGCCCGGCGCATCGGAGTCGACGACGACGGCAGGCGGTTCTGCGGGGATCGGAGAGCAGCAGTCTGCCATCCGTAGTCGAGCGGCCGTGCCGTCCGAATGGCGCGAACGAACGTGCCGACGCCGGGCCTGCTCTCGATCAACCCCTGCGCGGTGAGGGTGCGCAGGGCCTTCTGCACGGTCACCGGACTTGCCGCGTATTCGGCGACCAGCGCACGGGTCGATGGGAGCCGCGCCCCGGGTGGCGCCTGGCCGATCCACTTGCCCAGTGCCGCGACGATGCGCGTACTGCTATCGTTGATCATGACGATAGATAGTAGCGCTACTCTTATTCGCGCAACAGTGATATCGCCTTCTCGTGCCGGTCTGGGGTGGGGCCTGCTCGGAGTGGCGGCGTTCTCGTTCACGGTGCCGTTCACTCGGGTGGCGGTGGGCGGGCTGTCGCCGCTGTTCATCGGATCGGGCAGGGCAGTGCTCGCGGCGTTCCTCGCGGCGGCGGCTCTGACCCTGACCCGGCAGCGCTTGCCGCGGGGTGCGCAGTGGGCGCGTCTCGCCGTAGTGGGGGGTGGAGTCGTCGTCGGCTTTCCGTTTCTCACGTCCTTCGCCCTGACGACCGCGCCTGCCATTCACAGTGCCGTCGTCATCGCGCTGCTGCCGGCGGCGACGGCGGTCGCGGCCGTCGTCCGGAGCAAAGAGCGTCCGCCGCTGTCGTTTTGGATCATGGCCGGGGTGGGCGCCGTGGCGTGTGTCGTGTTCGCATCCCTGCAGGGCGGCGGGGTCGGTCGGTTGCACTGGGCGGATCTTTTGCTGTTCGGCGCCGTCATCGCTGCCGCGATCGGATACGCCGAGGGCGGCCTCCTCGCCCGCGAACTCGGTGCATGGCAGACGATATCCTGGGCTCTGGTGGGCGCCGCGCCGCTGATGGTCGTCCTGACAGTCGTTTCGGCGATCCGGCAGCCGCCGACCGGGTCACCGACCGAGTGGGCGGCATTCGCGTACCTGGGCGTGGTGAGCATGTACCTCGGCTTCTTCGCCTGGTATCGCGGGCTCGCGATCGGGCCGATGGCGCAGGTCAGTCAAGTCCAGCTGGTCCAACCCGTGTTGACCATCTCCTGGGCGGCCCTGCTGCTGGGTGAACAACTCACCTGGGCCACCATCGTCGGCAGCGTGGCCGTGATCGTCGCCGCGGGGACCGCCGTCCGAGTGCGCTTCGCGCCCGTGCGCGGTTAAGGAGTCCAGAGACTCGTCAACCACGCACGGGCGGCGGAGCCGCCTACGCGCGACGGAGGATCGCCTGCAGGTCGGCGGCCGGGGCGAGGGTGCCGTATTCGTGGCTGCGGTCGGGGCCGAGGCGGGCGTCGACGAACGCGTCCGCGACGGCGGCGGGCGAGAACCGGGTGAGCAGCGACGCCTGCAGCGCGAGGGCCATCGATTCGACGACGGTGCGGGCGCGACGTTGGGCGTCGGCGGGGTCGAGTCCGGCGAGCTCGCCGAGTTGCGTACGGACCCGGTCGAGGTGAGCGTCCAGCACCACGTTGCTGCCGCGGGCCAGGTTCACCTCCGCGTCGAACGCGGCGACGCTGTCGGGTTCGCGGGTCATCGCGCGCAGGACGTCGAGGGCGATGACGTTCCCCGACCCCTCCCAGACGGCCATGACGGGCTGTTCGCGGTAGCGGCGGGCGAGCGGGAAGTCCTCGGTGTACCCGTTGCCGCCCAGGCATTCCAGCGCCTCGTACGCGTGGTGCGGGCCGCGCTTGCAGATCCAGTACTTCGCGACGGCGGTCGCGAGACGGCGGAAGCTGCGTTCCTGCTCACTCGCGTCCTCGTCGTGGGCGCGGGCGAGTCGCAGGGCGGTGACGGTGGCCGCCTCGGACTCGAGCGCGAGGTCGGCGAGCACCGACGTCATGGCGGGCTGGTCGGCCAGGACGGCACCGAACGCCGAGCGGTGCCGGGCGTGCCACACGGCCTCGGCGACGGACTGCCGCATCCCCGACGCGCTGCCGAGCACGCAGTCGAGGCGGGTGCGCGCGACCATCTCGATGATGGTGCGGACGCCGCGACCGGGTTCGCCGACCATGACGCCGACGGTGCCGTCGAGTTCGATCTCGGACGACGCGTTGGACTTGTTGCCGAGCTTGTTCTTCAGGCGCTGGATGCGGAAGACGTTGCGGGTGCCGTCCGGGAGGATGCGCGGCAGCAGGAAACACGAGAGCCCTTCGCCACCCGCACCTTCCGCCTGTGCGAGTACGAGGAACGCGTCGGACATCGGTGCGGAGCAGAACCACTTGTGACCGGTGAGAAGGTAGTCGGCGCCGGGACCGCCACGCCCGGCGGGTTTCGCGACGGTGGTGTTGGCGCGGACGTCGGAGCCGCCCTGCTTCTCCGTCATCGACATGCCGAAGATCGCGGACGCCTTGCCCGGTGCGTCGAGTTCCGGGGTGTAGCTGCGGGACAGGGCGCGTGGCTTCCAGGTCGCGGCGACGTCGGGTTGCAGTTCGAGGGACGGAATGACGGCGTTGGTCATCGAGATCGGGCAGGAGTGGCCCGGCTCGATCTGCGCGAACAGCATGAATGCGGCTGCGCGAGCGACGTTCGCGCCGGGCTTCGGATCGGCCCAGGCCGACGTGTGCGCGCCGTGTGCGACGGCCGCGGAGATGATCCGATGGTAGGACGGGTGGTACTCGACCTCGTCGATCCGGTTGCCCCAGCGGTCGAACGTCTTCAGTTCGGGGATGATCGTGTTGGCGAGTTCGGCGTCGTGCTGGAACGTGGCGCTACCGACGAGCCCACCGATATCGGTGAGTTCCGCAGTGGCCCAATCGGCGTCGTGGCGGCGCACGCCTTCGGACAGCACCGTGTCGAGTGTGAACTCGTTGACGCCGACGCGGGGCACCGACTGGTTGAGCACGGTGTGCGTCCGGTGGGGTGCGGGATGGGTGACGTTCGTTTCTGAAAAGGTAGTCATGGCACTGTCTTTCGTGAGTCAGCTCGCGGTGCGGATCAGGTGCTTCTGAATCTTGCCGGTGGGAGTGCGGGGCAGCACGGTGGCGAACACGTAGTCGCGGGGAATCTTGTAGCGCGCCAGCTTGTCCGACAGATAGTCGCGGAGGTCGTCGGCTCCCACGACATCCGCTTCGCGCCACACGACGTGCGCGACGACGGTCTCGCCCCACTCTGGGTGCGGGCGCCCCACGACGGCGACGTCGATGACGTCGGGGTGGCCGGAGATGGCGTCCTCCACTTCCTTGGAATAGACGTTCTCGCCGCCGGTGATGATCATGTCTTTCGCGCGGTCGACGATGAAGAGGTAACCGTCGTCGTCCGTGCGGGCGAGATCGCCGGTGCGGTACCAGCCGTCGTCGGCGAACACGGCCGCGGTGGCGTCGGGGTCGTCGAGGTAGCCCTGCATCACGGTGTCGGTGCGCACCCAGATCTCGCCGATCCCCCCGGCGGGCACATCGGCGCCGCCGGGTCCGGCCAGGCGCATGTCGACGCCGGCGAGCGCGACCCGGCCGATGGAGCCGGCCTTGGTCAGCTGCTCCTCCGGATACAGCACGGCCCCCACGGGACCGGTCTCCGTCATCCCGTACACCTGGTAGAAGCGGGTGGTCCGGTACGACTCGACGAGCCTGCGGGCCACGTCCGCGCCGATCGGCCCGCCGCCGTACAGCCAGGCCCGGACACTCGACAGGTCGTAGGCGGCGAAGTCGGGGACCGTGTTCAGCGCCGTGGTGTAGATGACGGTCGGCCCGAAACACAACGTGATGCGTTGCTGCTGAACCGCTTCCAGGAACCGGACCGGGTGGTACTCGCGTAGGAGCACCACGGTGCCGCCCATGTACAGCGTGGCCATCAGCCAGTTGTTGAGCGGGGACGCGTGCCAGATCGGGACGGCCATCAGCAGCCGCTCGTCGCGGGTGATGGACAGGCCGAGCGCCGCCGTGGTCGCGACGCGCACCACGTTGCGGTGGCTGTGGACGCAGCCCTTGGGTGCGCCGGTGGTGCCGGACGTGTAGAGGATTTCGGCCGGGTCGTTCTCGTCGATGTCGATGCCGTCGATCGGGTCGAGGTCCGCGATCGCGTCGTCGAAGAAGGGGTACCCGTCCACCGCGGTGTCGGTGGACAGCAGCACCACCGGCGTCTGCAACCGCTCGATCACGGGCGCGAGTTCGCCGTCGAATACGCACACCGTCACGTGCGCGTGCCGCAGGATGTAGTCGACCTCGGGCGCCTGCATCTTGTGGTTGACCGGTACCACCACCGCGCCGATGCGCCAGGCGCCGAGCATGGCGTAGACGAAGCCGGGGGTGTTGAAGCACATGAGGGCGACGCGGTCACCGCGCCCGACCCCCAGTTTCCGCAGGAGCGCCGCGGCGTGGCGGCTGCCGTCCCGCACGGAACCATACGTATGGTTCCGGCCCTGGAAGTGGAGAAACGCCTTGTCGGGCGTCTTGCGGACGTTGCTGTCGAATACGCGAACGATGTTCATCGCGCTCCTTGAAGAGGGGGTCAGTCGATGGAGGTATTGAGAACGGTCTCGGGAATCTGCAGGTTCGCGAAGATGACGGCGACGGCCTCCTCGAGCGAATAGCCGAAGCTCTCGCCGGTGGCGGTCTTCTGGATCACCAGTCCGAAGATCGCCGACCAGAATGCCTTCGCCTCCACGTCGATGCCGGCGCGCAGTTGCCACCCGGTGCGCATCAGGGTGCGGATGAGCGCGTCCTCGCCCGAGGAGTGCAGGGTGCGGAGGGTGTCGGTGATGAGGTCGCGGAGTTCGCCGCGGCGGCCCGTCATGAGCATCGCTTCCACGAACAGTTCGACGCTGGGCGCGCCCGGTCCGAGCAGGGAGCCGACGAGTTTCTCCGTGTAGTCGCCGACGGTCTCCGCGGTGGCGGCGTCGTCCTCGGCCCGCTTGCCTGCGCGCAGCACGGCAGCGCACGCCACCTCGACGAAGAGCCGTTCCTTGGACCCGTAGTAATAGGTCACCTGGTTGGGGTGGGCCCCGGCGGCGGCACAGATCTGGGTGATCGCGACGCCGTCGCCGTGTTCGAGGAAGAGTTCGGTGGCGGCGGTGAACAGGGCGTCGCGGGTCTGCCGACCGGACTCCCGGGCTGCGCGCGCTGCTCGGCCCGTCTGCGACGCCATGACTACCCCTCCAAGTTGTTTGTACGACAAACAATAACTTCTCTTTGTTTGTATGACAAACAAGGAGAGTGACGGGCGTCGCCCGAGGCGTCCTCCGAGCCCGGAAAACCCGCCTGCCAGGGTTACGCTGCTCACCATGTTTTCTTCCGTCGGAGCGAAGATCCGTGTGGTGGTGGCGTTACTGCTCACCGCCCTGCTGGCGTTGACCCTGTCGTCCTGTTCCAGCGGCGGCGACACCTCGGGGTCGGCGCCGCAGGATCTGTGTTCCCCGCCGGGAGTCGGCGCGGCCACCGCCGCCCCGACCAACCTCGCCGCCGCGGGCGCCGCAGCCGAGGACCGCTACACGACGCCGTCGACCACCCCGCTCGACCAGATCGACACGTCGAAACTGAACCTCATCACCCCGGGTGTGCTCACCGTCGGCACCCTGTCCGACGCGCCGCCGAGCATCTGCGTGAACTCGGACAACCAGTTCACCGGCTACGACAACGAACTGCTGCGGGCCGTCGCCGACAAGCTGGGCCTACGCGTCGACTTCGTCGGCACCGAGTTCGCCGGGCTTCTCGCCCAGGTCGCCGGGCGCCGCTTCGACGTCGGGTCCTCGTCCATCACCACGACCGACGAGCGCCGCAACACAGTCGGCTTCACGAACGGCTACGACTTCGGCTACTTCTCGCTCGTCGTTCCCAACGGCGGACCGATCCAGAGCTTCGACGACCTGAACGCGTCGACCCGCATCGGCGTCGTCCAGGGCACCGTCCAGGACGACTACGTCGTGAACACCCTGAAGCTGAACCCGGTCAAGTTCCCCGACTACGCCACCGCGTACGCCAACCTCAAGAGCGGGCAGATCGACGCGTGGGTGGCGCCGTCCCAGCAGGCCGAGGGCGCCATCGCACCCGGCGATCCCACGTCGATCGTCGAGAACACCTTCAGCGTCAACAACTATGTGGGCTGGGCCGTCAACAAGGAGAACCAGCCACTCGTCGACGCACTGAACTCCGGGCTCGACGCCGTCATCGCCGACGGCACCTGGGCCCAGCTGTACTCCGACTGGGTGCCCCGCGAACTGCCCGAGGGCTGGAAGCCGGGCAGCAAGGCGGCGCCGGCGCCCGACCTCCCGGACTTCGCCGCGATCGCCGCCCAGAACGCGAACGACACGACCGAAACCCCGGTCGCCGAACCCAAGTCGACACTCCAGCAACTGAAGGACACGTTCTTCGACTGGGACCTCTACACCCGGGCCTTCCCAGACCTGCTGAAGACCGGTCTGCCGAACACGCTGATCCTGGCGTTGGCGTCCGGCATCGTCGGCACCGTCCTCGGCATGCTGCTCGCGATGGCCGGCATCTCCCGCACCCGCTGGCTCCGCTGGCCCGCCCGCGTCTACACGGACGTGTTCCGCGGTCTGCCCGCCGTCGTCATCATCCTCATCGTCGGCCTCGGCGCCGGACCCGTCGTCAAGGGACTCACCGGCAACAACCCCTACTGGCTCGGCGCCGCCGCGCTGTCGCTGCTGGCGTCCGCGTACATCGGTGAGATCTTCCGGTCCGGGATCCAGAGCGTCGAACCCGGACAGCTCGAGGCATCCCGGGCGCTCGGCTTCAGCTACCGGAAGTCGATGACGCTCGTCGTCGTCCCGCAGGGTGTGCGGCGGGTGCTGCCCGCGCTGATGAACCAGTTCATCTCCCTGATCAAGGACTCGTCGCTGATCTACTTCCTCGGCCTGCTCGTCAGCCAGCGAGAACTGTTCGCCGTCGGCCGCGACCTCAACGCACAGACCGGCAACCTGTCACCGCTCGTCGCCGCCGGCCTGTTCTACCTGGCGCTCACCATCCCGCTGACGCACCTCGTCAACTACATCGACAACCGTCTGCGCACCGGCCGCGCCGACACGTCCGGCACGCTCGACCCGGTGGAACAGTCCATCGTCGTGGAAAGGGGATAGGGCGATGGCCGTCTCTCTCACTGGAACCAACCTGCACCTCGCGTTCGGCACCAACCAGGTGCTGCGCGGCGTCGACCTCCACGTCGACGCCGGCGACACCGTCACAGTCATCGGGCCGTCCGGCTCCGGCAAGTCCACGCTGCTGCGGGTCCTCAACCGGCTGCACGAACCCGATCAGGGCGACGTCCTGCTCGACGGCAAGTCGGTGCTGCAGGACAACCCGGACAAGCTGCGGCAGCGCATCGGCATGGTGTTCCAGCACTTCAACCTGTTCCCGCACAAGTCCGTCGTCGACAACATCGCCCTCGGCCCCCGCAAGCTCAAGGGCATGTCCAAGGACGAGGCGCGGTCGCTGGCGCTCGAGCAACTCGAACTCGTCGGCCTCGCCAACAAGGCCGACTCACGCCCAGGCAACCTGTCGGGCGGGCAGCAGCAGCGCGTCGCGATCGCCCGCGCCCTCGCGATGAAACCCGAGGTGATGTTCTTCGACGAGGCCACGTCGGCACTCGACCCCGAACTGGTGAAGGGCGTCCTCGCCCTGATGGCCGACCTCGCCAAGGGCGGCATGACGATGGTCGTCGTCACCCACGAAATGGGCTTCGCCCGCGAGGTGTCCGACACCGTGCTGTTCATGGACCACGGCGCCGTCGTCGAGACCGGCAAACCGGACCAGCTGTTCGACAAGCCCGAAACCGAGCGGCTGCAGCAGTTCCTGTCACAGGTGCTGTAGGCCGCTCCGCGGCCTGTGCGTGGTTAACGAGTCCAGAGACTCCTTAACCGCGCACGGGCGCGAAGCGCCTACCGCGTCATCGCCCGGATCCGCCTGGCCGCGACGGAGATCAGCGCCAGCGTGGGTTCGGTGGCGACCTCCGACTCGATTTCGGTGAGCAGTGCCCGCGCGCGGGCGAGGCGGGCGGCGTTGTGCTGTTCCCACTGGTCGACCTTGTCGGCCGCGTCGTCGCCGGGTTCGCTGACGGACAGCGCGTCGAGGGTGATGGCGCGCAGCGAACTGTAGAGGTCGTCGCGCAGGGCGAGGCGGGCGAGAGCGTGCCACCGGTCCAGCCGGGGCAGCGCGGTGACGGCGGTCAGCGCGGTGTTGATGTGCAGGTGCGCCGACAGCGCGAAATACAATTCCGCGACGTCCTCCGCGCGGTGCTGGGAGATCTCCGCGATGTCCACGATGTCGAGAAGGCAGTACGTGTGCAGGAGGTCCGCGACGTCGACGGCGATCCCGGCGTCCGCACCCCGCGACGTCAGGGCCTCGGTTCGGCCCTCGACGGCGGTGATCTCGTCGCCCTGCAACCATTCCCGCACGCGGGGTCCGAGTTCGCGGACCACCGGCCGGTAGCGGGCGATGGTGGCCTCGAGCGGCAGCGGTTGCGGCCGGTGCGTGGTCAGCCACCGCGACGCCCGGTCGATCAGCCGCTGGGTCTGCACGGTCAGCGCGTTCGTCCCGGACGCCGGGGTCGTGTCGGCTGCCGCCCGGATCCGCGCGAAAGTCGCTCCGAGGTCGAAGATCTCGGTGACGGCGGTGAAGGCGTTCACCGCCTCCGTCGAGTCGGCGCCGGTCTCCTCCCGCAGCCGGAAGGCGAATGTCATCCCCGCACGGTCGACCATATCGTTGACGACCGACGTGGTGACGATCTCCCGGCGCAGCGGGTGCACGGCGACCGTGTGCGCGTACTCGCGGCCGAGCCGCGGCGGGAAGTAGTCGTGGAGCCGGCCGGCGTAGACCTTGTTGTCGGGGAGCGTAGTGCCCGACACCTCGCTCTTGATGAACCGCTTGACCTGCGCGGTGAGCTGCGCCAGTTCCGGGCTGGTCAGGCCCTTCTGTTCGCGTTCGAGGGCACTGAACTGGGCGGACGTCGGGAGCACGTCGATCGCGCGGTCCACGTGGCCGCGCCGTTCCAGGTCGTCGACCATGCGGGAGTGGAAGCTGACGAGCGTCGCCGCCTGCGCCCGGTTGAGGCTCATCATCTCGTTCTGGCTGCGGTTGTCGGCGAGGACGAGCCTGCTGACGTCTTCGGTCATGTCGGACAGCAGTTCTCGACGGTCCTGCGCGGCGAGCGTGTCGTCGGCGGTGGCGCCCGCGAGGGCGATCTTGATGTTGACCTCGTGGTCGGAGCAGTCGACACCGGCCGAGTTGTCGAGTGCGTCGGTGTTGACGCGACCGCCGTGGCGCGCGTATTCGATTCGGCCGAGTTGGGTGAGGCCGAGGTTGCCGCCCTCGCCGACCACCCGGACCCGCAGCGCGGGCGCGTCGAGCCGGACGGCGTCGTTCGACTTGTCGCCGACGTCCGCGTGAGTCTCCGACGTGGCCTTCACGTACGTGCCGACGCCGCCGTTCCACAGCAGGTCCGCGGGCGCACCGAGGACGGCGCGGACGAGTTCGACGGTGGTGAGCGCCCGATCCGTCTCGATCCCCAGCGCGCGCCGCGCCTGCGGTGTCAGCCGAACCGACTTCGCCGACCGGTCGACGATCATCGCGCCCTCGCTGAGGACCGCCCTGTCGTAGTCCTTCCAACTGGACCTGCCGAGGCCGAAGAGCCGCGCCCGCTCGTCCCAGGACGTCTGCGGGTCGGGATCGGGGTCGATGAAGACGTGGCGGTGGTCGAACGCGGCGACGAGGCGGATGTGCGGGCTGAGCAGCATCCCGTTGCCGAACACGTCGCCGCTCATGTCGCCGATCCCGACGACGGTGAAGTCGTCGGTGCGGGTGTCGACGCCCATCTCACGGAAGTGCTGCACGACGCTCTCCCACGCGCCGCGGGCGGTGATGCCCATCGCCTTGTGGTCGTAGCCGACGGACCCGCCGGACGCGAAACCGTCGCCCAGCCAGTACCCGCGCGCGAGCGCGACGGCATTGGCGACGTCCGAGAACGCCGCGGTGCCCTTGTCCGCGGCGACCACGAGGTAGGTGTCGTCGCCGTCGCGGCGGACGATGCCGTCCGGCGCGATCACGTGCCGGGTCGCGATGTCGAGGTTGTCCGTCATGTCGAGGAGGCTGGAGATGAATTCGCGGTAGCAGGAGATTCCGGCCGCCAGCATCGCCTCCCGGTCGGCGGCGGCGTCGCCGGTCGCCGCGGGCGGGTTCTTGACGACGAAGCCGCCCTTCGCCCCGGCGGGGACGATGACGGCGTTCTTGACCGCCTGCGCCTTCACGAGTCCGAGGATCTCGGTGCGGAAGTCGTCGCGCCGATCGGACCACCGGATGCCGCCGCGGGCCACGTCGTCGAACCGCAGGTGTACGCCCTCCATCCGCGGCGAGTACACGTAGGCCTCGTATTTCGGCCGGGGTAGCGGCAATTCGTCGATCGACGAGGAATCGAACTTGAACGCGAGGGCGCGCCCGGGCCGGGGGTCGCCGGCGTAGTAGGTCGTCCGGGTGGTGGCGCGGATCAGGGACAGCAGGGCCCGCAGAATCCGGTCGGCGTCGATTCCGGCGACGGCGTCGATCGCGGCCGAGATGCGGTCTTCGAGCGCGTTCTCCGCGGCGGCGTCCCGTTCCAGGCTGGGGTCGAGTCGCAGTGCGTGCAACTCGACGAGAAGTTGGGTGATGCCGGTGTTGCCCAGCAGGACTCGTTCGACGTTGCTGCGGCTGTACGGGAGCCCGGCCTGCCGCAGGTACGCGGCGTACGCCCGCAGGACGGTCACCTGACGCCAGCCGAGCCCGGCGTGCAGGACGAGGGCGTTGAACCCGTCCACCTCGGTCTCACCCGTCCACGCCGCGCGGAACGCGTCCGCGATCCGGCCGTCCCGGGTGGACCCGTGGCCGTCCGCGACGGCCGGCAGGTCGACGGTGAGGTCGTAGATCCAGGCGCGACTGCCGTCCGGCCGGGTCACCGCGGCCGGGCGTTCGTCGAGGGCGTTGACGCCCAGGCTGGAGAGGATCGGCAGCACCTCGTTGAGCGGTGCGGGTTTCCCGACGGCGTAGATCTTGAGGTTCTCGTACGGCGCGGACGCCCCGGAGGTGGTGAACGTCAGCGCCACGCTGTCGACGTCGAGTCGTTCCACCTCGGCGACGTCGCGGATCGCCTGTGCCGGATCGGTTTCGGTGGCGTAGCTGATCGGCAGCGCGGACGCGTAGTGGCGTGCGACCGCGGTGCCCTGACGGTGCGGTTCCGCGAGCAGCGTGGTGCGCCACGACTCGTGGGACCAAGGTGTGTCGAGTTCCGTGCCGATGCTGTTCATGGCGATGGGGTGATCTCCTGTAGTGGGACCGGCGCGCGGCCGATCACGCAGTGGTGAAGCGAATCAGTTGGCCTGGGCGGGCCTGGGCGATCCGGTCGATGTCCTCGTCCGCGACGACGCCGATGACGGGGTACCCGCCGGAGATGGGATGGTCCGCGAGGAACACGACGGGCTGCCCGCTCGGCGGAACCTGGATGGACCCGAGTGCGACTCCCTCGGTGGGGAGTTCGGCCTCGGACGTCCGTTGCAGGGCGGGTGCGCCGGCGTGCCGGTTCAGCCGGGCGCCGATGCGGTCGGTGTCCGGGGAGACCGCCCACGCACCGGTGGTCAGCGCGTCCGGGTTGGTGAACCAGTCGTCGCGGGGGCCGCCGATGACCCGCACCGACAGCGGTCCGGGGTCCATCGCAGGGAGGGGCGCCACGTCGACGTTGGGGAAGTTCCTCGTCCACGTGCCGACGGGCAGGACGTCGTTGGGCTTCAACGCTTCCGGGCCGATGCCGGAGAGCGTGTCGGTGCTGCGGGAGCCGAGCACGTCCGGCACCGCGAGGCCGCCGCGAATCCCCACGTAGCTGCGCAGCCCGACGTGCGCATACTGCAACCGCAGGGTCTGCCCCGGCTCCATCACGATGACGCTCGCGTGACCCATCGGGATGCCGTCGAGCAGCGCCGCGGCGGGGGCACCGGTGACGGCGACGGTCGTCACCGCCCGCGCGCGCAGGGCGAGTCCGCCCATCAGCACCTCGATGCACGCGCCGTTCTCGTCGTTGCCGACCAGCCGATTCGCGAGCCTCGCGGATCCGCGGTCGGCGGCGCCGGACACGCCGACACCCGAGCTGAGGTAGCCGGGGCGGCCGAGGTCCTGGATCAGGCTGAGCGGACCCGTTTCGAGTACTTCGAGTTCACTCACAGCGTTTCCTCGTCGACGAATCGGACGCGACGCCCCGGCTGCAGCAGCGCCGGGGGTTCCGCGTCGAGGTTCCACATCGGGGAGTCCGTGGTTCCGATGATCTGCCATCCGCCGGGGGAGGACCGCGGATACACCGCGCCGTAGCCGCCGGCGAGGGCCACGGATCCGGCGGGCACCACGGTGCGGGACTGCGCGCGCCGGGGCACGGTGAGCCGGTCGTCGCCGCAACTCAGGTAGCCGAAACCCGGTGCGAATCCGATGAATACGCAACGCCAGGTGGCGGCGGTGTGGGCGGCGATCACGTCCTCGCGGCTCATCCGCAGAAGGTCGGCGACGTCGGCGAGATCGGCGCCGTCGTAGCGGACCGGGATGGTGACCGGGTCCGATTCGGGGACGCCGGTGTGGTCGTGTGCCGCGAGGTCGACGGTCAACGTCCGCAGCGCGCGGCGCACCTCGTCGAGGTCGGTCCGCGGTGTGGTGGTGACGAGCACCGTGCGCGCCGCGGGCAGCACGTCCTCCATACCGGGAACCGGTGTCCGGCGCAGGCGTTCGGTCAGCGACACGACCAGGGGTTCCGAGTCCAGCTCGACGAGCAGGGCCCGATCGCCCGCCGGGAGGATCCGGGTGGGGGTGGTCATGTGAAGGATCCGAGCGTGACGTCGGCACTCTCCAGGGCGTGACGGACCCGGCGCGCGGTGTGCACGGACCCGGGCGTGTCGCCGTGGACGCAGATGCTGCGCACCGCCACCGCGACGTCGTCCCCGTCGATCGACTCCACCGTTCCGGTTGCCACCATCCGCACGGCCTGGGCGGCGGCCACGTCGGGATCGTCGATGACGGCGCCGGGCACCGAGCGCGGGGTCAGCGTGCCCGCGGCGGTGTAGCGGCGGTCGGCGAACCCTTCGGCGACGAACGCGATGCCGTGCGCCTCCGCGGCCCGCTGCAACTGCGATCCGGGTGGTCCCATCAGCGTGAGCGGCTCGGCGAACTCGTCGATGGCGGATGCGACCGCATCGGCCCGCTCGAAGTCGAGTGCCGCGGAATTGTAGAGCGCACCATGCGGTTTGACGTACGTCACCGAGGATCCGGCGGCGCGGGCGAACCCGGCGAGTGCGCCGATCTGGTACAGCGTCTCGTCGCGCAGATCCGCAGGCGACACCGCGAGTTCCCGCCGGCCGAATCCGGCGAGATCCCGGAACCCCACGTGCGCCCCGATCGCGACGCCGCGCTCGGCCGCGCTCTCGCAGGCCTTGCGGATGATCATCGGATCGCCCGCGTGAAACCCGCACGCGATGTTCGCACTGGTGACGATGTCGAGGAGGGCGTCGTCGTCGGCCAGCGTCCACTGCCCGAAGCCCTCGCCGAGGTCGCAGTTCAGGTCAACGCGCATCGGGGACCTCCAGGACGTACTCGCTGTCCGGGGTGTCGGTGATCAGCATGTACCCGGGTGCGTGGGTGATCGCGAACGGCAACCGGGACGCCATCACCGCCGCCTGCGGGGTGACCCCACAGGCCCAGAACATCGGGACGTCGCCGGGCTGGAAGGTCACCGGATCGCCGAAGTCGGGGGCCGCGAGGTCGGTGATGCCGAGTTCCGCGGGATCACCGACGTGCACGGGGCCACCGTGGACGGCGGGCATCCGCGCCGAGATCGCCGCCGCGAGCGCCACCTGGTGTTCGGGGACGGGTCGCATCGACACCACCATCGGCCCGCTGACCCGGCCCGCGGGCCTGCACTCGCGGTCGGTGACGTACATCGGGACGTTGCTGCCCTGCTCGACGTGCCGGAGCGGCACCCCGGCCGCGGCCACCGGGTGCTCGAACGTGAAGCTGCACCCGATGTGGAACGCGACGAGGTCGTCCCGCCACAGCGAGGACACGTCCGTGGTCTCGTCCGCGAGTTCGCCGTCCTTCCACACCCGGTACAGCGGCAGATCCGTGGTGATGTCGGCGCCGGGGGCGAGCATCGTCGTCCGGGAGCCGGCGTCGCCGACGTCGAGGACGGGGCACGGCTTAGGGTTGCGCTGGGTGAACAGCAGCACGTCGTATGCCCAGTCCTGCGGAACGGCGATGAGATTCGTCTGCGCGAATCCGGGTGCCAGACCGGCGGTCGGGGTGACGCGTCCCGAGCGGAACGCGGAGCGGAGGTCGGTCGGCGAGTCAGGCAAGTTCGCTCCCGCGGGTCTCGGGGAGGAAGAACAGGGCGAACACGGCGATGGCGTAACCGAGCGCGCCGAAGATCATCGCGCCGCCGATGCCCAGCTGGGTGGCGGCCAGGAAACCGACGACGGCGGGGAACACGGCGCCGACCGCGCGGCCGAAGTTGTACGTGAAGCCCTGGCCGGTGCCGCGGGACTGCGTCGGGTACAGCTCGGACAGGAACGATCCGAATCCGCTGAAGATCGCCGACGTGCAGAAGCCGAGCGGGAAGCCCAGGATCAGGATCAGCGTGTTCGCGCCCTCGGGCACCTGGGTGTAGCCGACCATGAAGATCGCCGACAGGAACGCGAACAGCTGCATGGTCCGCTTGCGGCCCAGCTTGTCGGTGAGGATGCCGCCGCTGACGTAGCCGAGGAACGCCCCGGAGATGAGGATCGCCAGGTAGCCGCCGGTGCCGACGACGTCGAGTCCGCGCGAGGTCTTGAGGAACGTCGGCAGCCAGGACGCCAGCGTGTAGTAGCCGCCCTGCACACCGGTGGCGAGCAGCGACGCGAGCACGGTGGTGCGGAGCAGTCCGCCGCGGAAGATGGCCGCGAACGAGCCCGTCTGCTTGCCCGCGGACTCGCGGCGCTCCGTGACCACCTCGGGGTCCTTCAGATTCCGGCGAACCCAGATGATGAGGAAGGCGGGCAGCACACCGGTGAAGAACAGCACGCGCCACGCGACGTCGGGGTCGAACAGCTGGAAAACGATGGTGTAGACGATCACGGCCAGCGCCCAGCCGACAGCCCACGCGCTCTGCACGAAGGCGACGGCCCGGCCGCGGTACTCGGCGCGGGCGTACTCGGCGACGAGGATCGCGCCTGCCGCCCACTCACCGCCGAAGCCGAGGCCCTGGAAGGCGCGGAAGATCAGCAGCGTCTCGAAGTTCTGCGCGAAACCGCACAGCACCGTGAAGATCGTGTACGTCGCGACGGTGACCTGCAGCGTGCGGACCCGGCCGATCTTGTCGACGAGGATGCCGGCGAGGGCGCCGCCGAGCGCGGACACCACCAGCGTCACCGTCGTCAGCAGGCCTGCCTGACCGGTGGTGAGGCCGAAGTAGGCGGCGATGGCCGCGAGGCCGAGCGGGAGGACCTGGAAGTCGTAGGAGTCGAGCCCGTATCCGCCGAACGCGCCGATGAAGGCTCTTTTTCCCTTCGGCCCGAGGGTGCGGAACCAGTCGAAGGGGCGCGCCTGCGCGACCTCGGTCTGTGTATCTGTGGTCATGGCACCTCGCCTGAAGAAGGGATGTAACTGCTCGAAGAAATCCGATGTAACTCCCATCACGGTACAAATCGTTCAACGATCCTGCAATACCTCGAGGGGATTGTTATCCTGGAAGAAATCGCGGAACCGAGCTGACAACTATGATTGCGGTCGAGATCGAAACCTGAGGAGTGGACTTGACCAGCTCGAATGCCCTTCGCGGCGATGCGCATTCCCGCTTGGCCGCCCACCGCGGCCTGCTCGAACGCACCAGCAGGACCACGCGGGTCGCCGGCATTCTGCGGGACGCCATCATCGACGGAACGTTCCAACCAGGGGCGCGACTGTCCGAACCCGACATCTGCGCCGCCCTCGACGTCTCCCGCAACACCGTCCGCGAGGCCTTCCAGATCCTGATCGAAGACCGGCTGGTGGCGCACGAACTCAACCGCGGCGTCTTCGTCCGCGTACCCACCGCCGAGGACATCACCGAGCTGTACATCTGCCGGCGCGTCGTCGAATGCGCCGGCGTCAACGGATTCGACCCCGAGAGCGGCGACCTGTCCGGCGTCGCCGAGGCCCTGAACCTGGCCGACGAGCGATTCGCCGTCGAGGACTGGACCGGCGTCGGCACCGCCGACATCTACTTCCACATCGCCCTCGCGAGCCTCAACAACAGCAACCGCATCGACGAACTCATGCGCAGCGTCTGGAACGAGGCACGGCTCGTCTTCCACGTCATGGACGACGCCCACCGATTCCACGGGCCGTACCTCACCCGCAACCACGAGATCTACGACGCCCTCGTCGCTGGCAACACCGAAGCCGCAGGTCAGCTGCTCAAGACCTACCTCGAAGACGCCGAGGCGCAGATCCTGGGGGCGTACCGCCCCGTGAGCGGTTGACGAGTCCAGAGACTCCTTACCCACGCACGGGCGCGAAGCGCCCGTAGAAGCCCTCGATGTGCTCCCGCACCAGGCCGGCGGCCTCGGCGCCGTGTCCGCCGCGGAGGGCGGCGACGATCCCGCGGTGCTCGCAGCGCAGGTGGGCCGCGACCGCGGGCCAGTCGTCGAGGAGCGGCACCGCCTGCATGACGTAGCCGTGGATGGAGTCGCGGAGCGAGACCATCATCGCCTCGACGAGGACGTTGCCGGCCAGCCCGGCCATCGCGACGTGCAGGTCGGCGTCGAGGCGGTGGAACGCCTCCGGGGAGAGGCCCTCGTCGTCCATCGCGTCGAGCAGCGCGTCGATGGCCGAGAAGTCGAGGTCGCCGGACTGCCCGGCGGCCTCCTGCACCGCCCACGACTCGAGCAGCGTCCGCGTCTGGACGACGTCGCGGATCGGCAGGGTGCGCGTCGCCATGTGCAGTCGCAGGGCCGCGCCGATGGACGCGGCCGGGTCGGCGGCGACGATCGCGCCTGCGTCCGGGCCGGAGCCGACGGCCGTGCGGACGATGCCCATCGCCTCGAGCACCCGCATGGCCTCGCGGACCGACGAGCGTCCGACGCCCAGCTCCTCGGCGAGCGCGCGCTCGGCGGGCAGACGACCGCCGACGGTGAGTTTGCCGGCCGCCAGATCCTGCTCGATGCGGTGCAGGACGACCTCGTGTGTGCGCACGACCGAAGTTTACCTGGTGTGGTCTGACCACAGTGCGCTACTGTGGTCAGACCACAGCCCAGCCCGGTTGGAGTACCCGATGAGAATCGCCCTGTTCGCCACCTGCCTGGCGGATGCCCTGTTCCCCGAATCCGCCACCTCGACGGTCCGCCTGCTCGAGCGTCTCGGCCACGAGGTCGTGTTCCCGCCGAAGCAGACGTGCTGCGGGCAGATGCACGTCAACACCGGCTACCAGGCCGAGGCGCTGCCGCTCGTCCGTCACCACGTGGAGGCGTTCGAGAGCGGACCGTCGTGGGACGTCGCGGTGGCCCCGTCCGGTTCCTGCGTCGGATCCGTCCGGCACCAGCACGCGATGGTCGCCCGCCGGTACGGCGACGAATCGCTCGCGACGCGCGCCGAGGACGTCGCGTCCCGGACGTACGAGCTGTCGGAACTGCTCGTCGACGTCCTCGGCGTCACCGACGTCGGCGCCTACTACCCGCACCGGGTGACGTACCACCCGACGTGCCACTCGCTCCGGATGCTGCGGGTCGCCGACAAACCGCTGCAACTGCTGCGCGCGGTACGCGGGATGACCCTGATCGAGCTGCCCGCGGCCGAATCCTGTTGCGGCTTCGGCGGAACGTTCGCGCTGAAGAACTCCGAGACGTCGACCGCGATGCTCGCCGACAAGATGGGCAACGTCCTGAGCACCGGCGCCGAGGTGTGCAGCGCGGGCGACTCGTCCTGCCTGATGCACATCGGCGGCGGGCTGTCCCGGCTGCGCAGCGGGGTCCGCACCGTCCACCTCGCCGAGATCCTGGCGAGCACCGAGAAGATCGGGAGCACCGCATGACCACGTTCCTCGGCTCACCCACCTTCCATCCCGGCACCGGAAACATCCGGGGCACAGAATCTTTCCCCGACGCCGCCCGGAAGGCACTCACCGACACCCAGCTGCGCGCCAACCTCGGCGCCGCCACCACCACCATCCGCAACAAACGGATCGCCGCGGTCGCCGAGGTCGACGACTGGGAGGAACTGCGCCGGGCCGGCAGCGCCCTGAAGGCGGACGTGATGGCCCGGCTCCCCGAACTGCTCGTGCAGTTCGAGGAGAACGTCACCGCCCGCGGCGGCACCGTCCACTGGGCGCGCGACGCGGAGGAGGCGAACCGGATCATCACCGAACTGGTGCGGGCCACCGGCTCCGACGAGGTCGTGAAGGTCAAGTCGATGGCCACCCAGGAGACGGGCCTGAACGAGCACCTCGAGGAGAACGGGATCGCGGCCATCGAAACCGACCTCGCCGAACTCATCGTCCAACTCGGCGAGGACAAACCGAGTCACATCCTCGTTCCCGCGATCCACCGCAACCGCGCCGAGATCCGCGAGATCTTCCTGAACGCGATGCCCGGTGTCGACAAGGACATCACCGACGACCCCCGCGCGCTGGCGATGGCCGCGCGGGCGCACCTGCGGCGAAAGTTCCTGTCCGCCAAGGTCGCGATCAGCGGCGCGAACTTCGGAATCGCCGAGACCGGAACCCTCGCGGTGGTGGAGTCGGAGGGCAACGGACGGATGTGCCTGACCCTGCCCAACACCCTCATCACGCTCATGGGCATCGAGAAGCTGGTCCCCACGTTCACCGACCTGGAGGTGTTCATGCAGCTGCTGCCGCGGTCGTCCACCGCCGAGCGGATGAACCCGTACACCTCCATGTGGACCGGGGTGCACCCCGGCGACGGCCCGCAGAACTTCCACGTCGTCCTCCTCGACAACGGTCGCACCAACGTCCTCGCGGACGAGACCGGACGGTCGGCGCTCCACTGCATCCGCTGCAGCGCCTGCCTGAACGTGTGCCCCGTCTACGAGCGGGCGGGCGGTCACGCGTACGGGTCGGTCTACCCCGGGCCGATCGGCGCGATCCTCAGCCCGCAACTCACCGGGACCACCGGCCACGACGACCCCAACGCCTCACTGCCGTACGCCTCCACCCTGTGCGGCGCCTGCTTCGACGCCTGCCCGGTCCGCATCGACATTCCCAGCATTCTCGTGCACCTGCGCGCGGAACAGGTCGACTCCGAACGGCACGGACTGCCCGGCGGCCAGGACCTCGCGATGAAGGCCGCCGGCTTCGTGATGGGTTCGGAGAGGCGGTTCGCCGCCGCCGAAACGGCGGCCAAGGTCGGCCGGGTGCTGGGCGGCCGGTCGGGACGCATCACGTCGCTGCCGTACCCGGCATCGAAATGGACCGCGAGCCGCGACCTGCCCGCCCCGCCGAAGGAAACGTTCCGACAATGGTGGGCCCGCACACACGAGGACACGACACGATGACCGCACGCGCAGAGATACTGTCCCGGATCCGGTCGGCGCTCGCCGACGCGCCGCCCCCCGAACCCGTTCCCCGCAACTACCACCGCGAGCCCGCGTCCGGCCCCGGCGACGTCGAGTTGTTCGCCCACACCGTCGACGACTACCGCGCACAGGTCCACCGCGCCGACGAGACCACCGTCGCCGAGATCGTCACCGGACTGATCGCGGAGGGGAAACGGGCCGTCGTCCCACCGGACCTGCCGCAGTCGTGGCGGCCGCGCGGTGACGTCGTCGTCGACGGTGTACCCGCCGAACTGTCGACGCGCGAACTCGACGCCATTGACGTCGTCGTCACCGGCTGCACCCTCGGGATCGCCGCCACCGGGACGATCGTGCTCGACGGCGGCGCCGGTCAGGGGCGCCGGGCGCTGACGCTGGTCCCGGATCACCACATCTGCATCGTGCGCACCGACCAGATCGTCGACACCGTGCCGCAGGCCTTCCAGACCCTCGACCCGACCACACCGCTGACGTTCATCAGCGGTCCCAGCGCCACCAGCGACATCGAACTCAACCGCGTCGAGGGCGTGCACGGTCCCCGGACGCTGGACGTCGTGATCGTGCGCTGACGCGCCCGTGCGTGGTTAGCGAGTCCAGAGACTCGTCAACCACTCACGGGGCGCGGAGCGCCAGATCGGCGGTCGCGCGGACGATCTCCGGGCCGCCGAACATCACGTCGTCGTTGTGCCCCGCGCCGGACAGCACGACGGTGTCGACGTCGCCGAGCGCCGCTTCGGCGACGCGGGCGCTCTGCTCCGGCGGGACGACGGTGTCCGCCGTGCCGTACACCACGGTGGTGGGCACATCGACCCGTGCCACGAACTCCGCGACGGGAAATTGGTCGCGCAACAGCAACCGGACCGGCAGGAACGGGTAGTGCGCCCTGCCGACGGCGGCGAGGTCGACGAACGGGGATCGGAGCAACAGCCCCGCGGGCGGATACTCGGTGGCGAGTTCGGTGACGACCCCGGTGCCGAGGCTTTCGCCGAAGTAGAGCAGCCGCTCCGGCGGCACGCGACGTTCGTCGACGAGGTGCCGGCGAGCGGCCCGGACGTCGAGGGCCAGCCCCTCCTCGCTGGGCTGACCGGGGTTGCCGCCGTACCCGCGGTAGTCGAAGAGCAGCGTGGCGAAGCCCGCCGCGGCGAGGTCCGAGGCGAGGATTGCCCGGTCGGCCCGGTTGCCGGCGTTTCCGGCGGCCACGAGGACGGTCATGCGCGGCTCGCCGACCGCGGGCGGGACGTACCAGGCGCCGAGTTCGAGGCCGTCCGACGTGGTCAGCGTGACGTCCTCCGCCCCGGCGATCAGCCGGCCGGCGGGTGGCACCGGGGTGGTGTCGGGGTAGTAGATCAGTTTTCGCTGCAGCACCCACGCGGCGGCGATCACCAGGGCCACCACCGCGGCCGCGATCAGCCCGACACGGATCATTGCCGAATCGGCGCGCCGGTCCACTCCAGCAACTCGGCCACGGGCAGGGTGTTGATCACATCCGACGGCTCGACTCCGCGCTCCGCGGCGCGCTCGCAGGCATAACCCTGCCAAGCGAGGTGCCCGGTGGTGTGCGCGTCCGTGTCGATGGAGAACTTGCAGCCGCTGTTCAGTGCGAGGTCGATCAGGCGTCCCGGCGGGTCGCGGCGCTCGGGTCGGGAGTTGATCTCCACCGCGGTGCCGTACTCGCGGCACGCGTCGAACACCCGTTCCGCGTCGAACTTCGATTCGGGCCGTGGCCCCCGCACCCCCTCGACGAGGCGGCCGGTGCAGTGCCCGAGCACGTCGACGTGCGGAGACTTGACGGCCTGCAGCATCCGCTTGGTCGTCGTCGCCCGGTCGGTGTCCAGATGCGAGTGCACGCTCGCGACCACGATGTCCAGGTCGGCGAGCAGGTCGTCGTCCTGGTCGAGGGTGCCGTCGTCGAGGATGTCGACCTCGATTCCGGTGAGTACCCGGAACGGCGCGAGCTCGACGTTCAGTTCGGCGACCACGTTCAACTGGACGAGCAGTTGCTCCGAAGACAGCCCGTTCGCGACCGTCAGCCGCGGCGAGTGGTCGGTGATCGCGCAGTAATCGTGCCCCAGCGCGGCCGCGCGCCGCATCATCTCCCGGAGCTGGCACCGGCCGTCCGACCAATCCGAATGGGTGTGCAGGTCGCCGCGGAGCGCCTCGAGCAGTTCCGTTCCGCCGAGCCCGATCGGCTCCGCGGAACCGCGCAGATACGTCAGGTACAGCGGCACCGCATCGGCGCACTCACGGATGATCGCGGCCGCCTCGGAGCCGATGTCGGGAAGATATACCCAGCCGTTCGCCGCCAGGGCTTCCCGCTCCTCGGCGGTCGACAACTCGAGCACATCGGCCGCCCGGCGGAAGGCGCCGATCCTGGGTCCCTCGTCGCGCGAACGCTCGAGCCAGAACGCAATTTCCCGCAGCGCATCGACGGCGTCCATCTATCCATC
The DNA here is from genome assembly GCF_029269925.1 of Rhodococcus sp. T2V. Lineage (NCBI taxonomy): Bacteria > Bacillati > Actinomycetota > Actinomycetes > Mycobacteriales > Nocardiaceae > Rhodococcus > Rhodococcus sp. T2V. The sequence continues at coordinate 85,769 of NZ_JARJBD010000007.1, read as the reverse complement.
GTGCACGCCGTCCGGGCTGCTGGCTAGACGTAAATCACTCCAGACTTAGGGTCGCCTCGTTGTCCGCGCGTTCACACCTACGTTCCCTTTCCCTCGCTTACGACTTCTACGGTGCCGGAGTTGTCCGCATTCGAATCGGGAGCCACGGTGAGTTTGAAACCCCTCGCACTGTTCGTCAACCATGACGGCGCGTCCTCGCGCGCCTCCGTCACCTGCCAGTACAAGTGCGGAAACGCGTGCTCCCACGACGTGCCCAACACCTCACACGGCGAGTACTTCCGTGACATCGCCCGCACCGCCCTGTCGCGGCGCGGGATGCTGCGCGGGACGGGGATGGCCGTCCTCGCCGTCGGCACGGGCAGTGCGCTGGCCGCCTGCTCGGACGACTCCGGCAGCGGAAGTGTCTCCGGCACAGGCAGTTCGGACGGCGCCACACCGGCGGGAACGAACTTCGGTGCCGTCGCCCCCAACACCGAGGACGCCGTCGTCGTCCCCGAGGGGTACGAGCAGGCCGTCGTGATCGGCTGGGGCGACCCGGTGCTGCCCGGGGCCCCCGCATTCGACTTCGACAACCAGACCGCCCAGGCGCAGGCGCAGCAGTTCGGGTTCAACAACGACTTCGCCGGACTGCTGCCGGTCGAGGGGCAGCCGAACACCTTCCTGCTGGTGGTCAACCACGAGTACACCACCGAGCCGTTCATGTTCAAGGGATACGACGCCGAGAACCCGTCGCCGGAGCAGTTCCAGACGGCGCTCGCCGCCCACGGTCTGTCCGTGGTGCAGGTGAAGGGTGAATCCGGCTCGGGCGCGCTCACTCCCGACTTCGGGCCGTACAACCGGCGCATCACGGCGACGACGGAATTCGTCGTCACCGGTCCCGCCGCGGGCAGCGACTTCCTGACGACGTCCGCAGACCCGACGGGCACCAAGGTGCTCGGCACGCTCAACAACTGTTCCGGCGGCGTCACCCCGTGGGGCACGGTGCTGTCGGGGGAGGAGAACTTCAACCAGTACTTCGCGAACGCCGAACTGGTCACCGACCCCGCCGTCGCCGCGCGGCTGAAGCGGTACGGCGTGGAAGGTGCTGCATCCGAACGCAAGTGGGAGCGATTCGACAAGCGTTTCGACCTCACCCAGGAGCCGAACGAGGTCAACCGCTTCGGCTGGGTCGTCGAGGTGAACCCGTGGGATGCGACGTCCGCACCCGTCAAGCACACGGCGCTGGGCCGGTTCAAGCACGAGGCCGCCACCATCCACGTCACCGACGACAGCACCGTCGTGGCCTACAGCGGCGACGACGAACGCTTCGACTACATGTACAAATTCATCTCCAGCCGGAAGATGATGGACGGCAACAGCCAGGCCGCCGTCCGCAACAACATGACGCTGCTCGACGCGGGCACCCTGTACGTCGCGAAGTTCGCCGGCAACTCCGCGGACGAGATCGACGGGTCGGGGGCGCTGCCGTCCAGCGGCACGTTCGACGGCACCGGGGAGTGGATCCCGCTGCTGCGCACCGGCGAGGACGGCCGGGGCGAGTCGCTCGTCGACGGCATGAGCGCCGAGGAGGTGGCGGTGTTCACCCGTCAGGCCGGCGACAAGGTCGGTGCCACCAAGATGGACCGCCCCGAGGACTTCGAGCCCAGCCCGACAACCGGCAAGGTGTACGTGGCGCTGACCAACAACACCAAGCGCGGCGTCGACGGCGCGGCGGCCGCCGACGAGGCCAACCCGCGGAACAACAACAAGAACGGTCAGGTCCTCGAACTCACCGACGACCACGCCGGCACCGCGTTCACGTGGAATCTGCTGCTCGTGTGCGGCGACCCGACGGCGGCCGACACCTACTTCGGCGGGTTCGACAAGGAGAGCGTCAGCCCGATCTCCTGCCCCGACAACCTGGCGTTCGACCCGCACGGCAACCTGTGGATCTCCACCGACGGCAACGCGCTGAAGTCGAACGACGGCCTGTTCAGCGTCGTCCTCGACGGCGCGAACCGCGGGGAGACCAAGCAGTTCCTCTCCGTCCCGAAGGGCGCCGAGACGTGCGGTCCGATCGTCAGCGAGGAGCGGGTCACGGTGTGCGTGCAGCACCCGGGTGAGCTGGACGACGCGAGCGCCGACAACCCGGCGTCGCACTGGCCCGACGGCGGCGACACGCAGCCGCGTCCCGCCGTGGTGGCGGTGTGGAAGTCGGGCGGCCGGATCGGCGTCTGACCCCATGTGAGTGGCAAAGTGTGCCCCGGCACGCTTTGCCGCTCACCTGGGTGGGCGGCCGAGCAGCGACTCGAACACGGCATTGCCCGCGGTGAAGCCGTGCCGGTCGTAGAACTCGAACATCGCGGACAACCGGGCGCGACCGTCGTCGGACAGCGACTGCCCGTGCCGCGACATCCACTCGTCGACGGACACCTGCTTCACCGACACCGGACCGGCCGCCCGGTCGCACAGTTCCCGCACGCTGAGCGCCTCCGGGCCGCCGAGTTCGTAGGTGGCGCCGTGGTGGATGTCCGGGCCCTCCGTCAGCACTCGCGCGGCCACCTCGGCGACGTCCGCGAGTGCGACGAACGAGAACGCCGCGTCGGGACTGTAGGGCAGGTCGACGGCCGTCTCCGAACCGTCCAGCACCGCCGCGAAGTTCTCCGCGTAGGCGCACGGCTGCAGGACCGTCCACCGGAGCCCGCCGAACGTCCTGAGTTCGTCCTCGCACCGCGCCTTGTCGACGTGGTGCGGCATCGCCGGGGTGTACGGCCACGCGACCGAGTGGTAGACGACATGCTCGACGCCCGCGTCGGCGGCGGCCGTGAGAACCCGGCGCACGAGGGCCGGCTCGTCGGGATGCACATTCGGGGCGATGAAGTACACGCCCCGGCACCCCGACAGCGCATCGTCCAAACCCGCGCCCGTCTCGAGGTCGACGGCGAAATCGCCGGAACGCCGGGCGGTGTGCACCACCCGGCGTACGTCGGCGAGTCCCTCGAGCGCCGCGACGACGGCGGCTCCGGTCTTCCCCGCGGCGCCGACGACGGCGATGCCGGCGCCGCGGGAGAGTGACTCGATCATCGGATCACCGGTCGATGAAGTCGAATTCGGCGAACTTCGCACCGCCGGAGAGGCGTTCGTAGCCGGGACCGCGGTCGAAGAACGGTTCGTCCAGGCCGCGGTCGACGCGCATCTGCTCGCGCAGCGTTTCGGTGGCCTCGACGTCCGCGACCGGTTCCCCGGTCGACGACGCCAGCACCACACCGTAGTCGTCGCGTGCGCCCTCCGCGGACACCTTGCCCCACAGCACGTCCCGGACGACTTCCTCGATCGGACGGTCGAGGGGGTCGCCCCAGCCGCCGCCACCGGTGGTGCGGATGCGCACGACCTCACCGGCCTTGATCGGTTCGGCATCGGTCAGCGCGTCGAACTCGCGCTCATTGGGGCCGCCCGGGTCGAGGACCACCGAGAAGGGCCGTCCGGCCTTGCCGCCCTTGACTCCCCAGCAGGAGAGGATCGAGCGGTCGGCGATGGACATGAAGTTGGCGTCCTTGAGCATCCGGATGTGCTTCTCGTAGCCGAGGCCGCCGCGGTAGCGTCCGGCGCCGCCGGAGTCCTTCGCCAGGCCCAGCTTCTCGACGATGAACGGGAACCGGCTCTCGGTGAACTCGGTCGGCAGGTTCCGCGAATCGGGAACGACGTGGATGGTGTCCTCACCGTCCGCGTAGTGTCTGCCGCCGGACCCGCCGCCGAGCACCTCCCGCATCAGGTACGAGTGCCCGTCGAAGTCCTCGCCGTACACCCCGGTGTAGCGGATGGTCTCCTGGTCGGCGGGCATGTTCCCGTCGACGGCCTTGGCGACGACGCCGGCGAGCACGCCGAGCAGCCGCAGGATCACGAACGTGCGGGCATTGGTGGGCGCCGGGAAGATCGGGGTGATCAGCGTGCCCTTCTCCGGGAACTTCATCTCGATCAACGGCACGACGCCCTCGTTGACGTCGAGTTCCGCCATCCGCTCGGGACTGTCCGCGAGGTTGCGCAGGATCGGGGCGAGCCACTTGATGAGGAAGTTGCCGTCGGCGTAGTCACCGCAGTGGTTGATCGGACCCTTCGCCTGCGGGCCGGTGCCGTTGAAGTCGAGGATCAGGCGTTCGCCGCCCTCGTCCTCCGGTCCGGTCTTGGTGAGCGTGATCCGCTGCCGGTGCAGCATCGGCTCGTCGACACCGTCGTGTTCGGCGTAGTCCTCCCACGTGTACTCGCCCTTCGGGATCTTGCTGAGGATCTCCCGCCGGTACGTCTCGGTGGTCGCGTCCATCATCGCGTCGAAGCACGCCTCGACGGTGTCGCAGCCGTACCGCTCGAACAGTTCGGTGAGGCGACGGGCGCCCATCAGGCACGCGGAGCATTCGGCGTCGAGGTCGGCGGCCAGGGCGTCGGGCATCCGCGAGTTGCGGGTCATGATGCGCAGCGCCGCCTCGTTGGGCACCCCCTGATCCCACAGCTTGATCGGCGGGACCATCAGGCCCTCCTCGTACACCGTGGTCGCACCGGACGGCATCGATCCCGGGCAGCAGCCGCCGATGTCGTCGTGGTGGCCGAACGCCTGCACGAACGCGACGACGGACGGTTCCGTCTCGCCCGGCCGGGTCGCGAACACCGGGACGGTGACGCAGAGGTCGGGGAGGTGGCCGATGCCGCCTTCGGACAGGTAGACGTCGTTGTGGAAGTAGACGTCGCCGGGCTTCATGGTGTCGAGCGGGAAGTCCCGCGCCACCGGATGCACCAGCGCCGAATACGAACGGCCGGTGAGCTTGCGGAGGTTGCGGTCGTGGATGCCGGCGCGGAAGTCGTGCGCGTCGCGGATCATCGGGGAGCGGGAGGTCCGCGAGATGGACGTCTCGACCTCCATCTCGACGCTGGCGAGGTAGCCGGCGACGATCTCCACCAGCACCGGGTCGGGCGTCGTACCGTCGACCGGGGTCAGCCGGTAGGGCTTGACCGGCTGCACTGCAACGGGTTCGGTGGTGACGGTCATCGGTTCGCTCCGTTCGAGTCGGCGATCTTGGTGATGCGGATGTTTCCGAAGGTGTCGATCCGTGCCCGGAATCCGGGGTGCACGGGGATGGTGGAGCTGAATTCCTCGATCACCGCCGGGCCCTCGAGCACGTCGCCGGCGCCGAGTTTGGCCCGGTCGTAGACCTGGGTGGTGACCCATTCGTCGAAGTACGCCGGACGGGTGCCGGTCACGGCGGACTCGGCTCCGGTCCCGGCCGCGATCTCCTTCAGCGTCGGGCGCTTGATCGGGCCGATGCCGCTGACGCGCAGGTTCACCCACTCGACGTGCTGGTGCGGGTCGCCGCGGAAGTCGTACCCGTACAGCTCCTTGTGCGCCTGGTGGAACCGCTCCGCGGCCTCATCCATCAGCTTCTGCGTGACCGGACCGTCACCGACCGGCACCCGCACCTCGAAGGCCTGGCCGAGGTAGCGCAGGTCGGCCGAACGCGCGTACTTGCGCTCCGCCTCGCCGAACCCCTCGTCGGCGAGTGCGATTTCCGCCTCCGCGGCGAGCGCGTCCAGCCCCGACTGCAGTTCGGCGATCTCCAGCCGGTCGTGCCGGCAGACGTGGGTCTGCACGTAGTCGTTGCGGACGTCGACGGTGAGCAGTCCGAACGCGGACACGTTGCCCGGGTTCAGCGGCACGAGGACGTCCTTGAGCCCGAGGATGTCGACGAGCCGGCAGGCGAGCAGCGAACCGGAGCCGCCGAACGTCACCAGGGTGAAGTCGCGGACGTCGAGGCCGCGCTTGACCGTGATCTGCCGCAGTGCGTTGGCCTGGTTCCACGCCGACACCTCGAGGATGCCGGTGGCGCAGGCCTCGAAGTCGAGCTTCAGCTGGTGGGCGAGCTGCTCGACGCCCTTGCGGGCCAGTTCGGTGTCGAGGGGGATCTCGCCGCCGAGCAGGTGGGGTGGGATGCGGCCGAGCAGCACGTGGGCGTCGGTGATGGTCGGCTCGCTGCCGCCCTTGCCGTAGCAGAGCGGTCCGGGGTCGGCGCCCGCCGACTGCGGTCCGACGCGCAGCGTGCCCTCGGGGGTCTGCCAGGCGATGGAGCCGCCGCCTGCGCCGACGGTGACGACGTCGATCATCGGGATCTTCGACGGGTACGCCCCCACCCGGCCCTCGGTGGTGAGTGCGGGCTCGCCGCGGACCACGACGGTGACGTCGGTCGACGTTCCGCCGCCGTCGCACGTGAGGACCTGCTCGACGCCGGCGACGCTGGCGATGAGCGCCGCACCGAGCGCGCCGGCCGCCGGGCCGGACAGCACCGTCGTGATCGGCTGGTGCACGACCTCCTTGGCGGAGAGGACGCCGCCGTTGGACTTCATCACGTAGAACGGGATGTCGCGGGCCTCGCCCTCGTCGGAGGAGAATTCGCGCAGCCGGTTCGCGATGTTGTTGACGTAGTTCCGGATGTTCGGCTTCACGGCCGCGTCCACCAGCGTGGTGATGGACCGCTCGTATTCGCGGTACTCGCGCAGCACCTGACTGGAGATGCTCACCGTGGCCTCGGGGTATTCCTCGAGCAGGATGTCGCGCACACGCGTCTCGTGGCTCGGGTCGGCGTAGGAGTGCATGAGGCACACGCCGATGGTGCGGATGCCGCGCTCGGCGAAGAAGCGCGCGGCCTCGCGGACGTCGTCCTCGACGAGGGGACGGATCTCGCTGCCGTCGAACGCGAGCCGGCCGCCAATGGTCCGGACGCGGTCGGCGGGGACGATGCGGTCGGGCTTGACCCAGAAGTAGGAGTTGCCGTAGCCGTCGGGGACGGACTGGCGGGCGATCTCGAGGACGTGCTCGTAGCCCTCGGTGGTGATGAACCCGAGGTTCTCGACCTTGCCTTCGAGCAGCTTGTTGGTGGCGACGGTGGTGCCGTGGCTGACGGCGCCGATCGCGTCGCCGGTCTCGCCGAGCTTGGCGAGCACCTTCTCGATGCCGGTGAGGAAGCCCTGCGCCGGGTCGGCAGGCGTCGAGGGTGTCTTGGTGGTGACGACGGCTCCGGACTCCTCGTCCACAGCCACGACGTCGGTGAATGTTCCGCCGGTGTCGATACCGACCCGAATCTTCCTGGATTCCACGATTCCTCCTGGGCTCGTCTCTGTAAGGCAATTGCACCGTTTCCGCCGCCCGGTTTCTTTGTCACATATCGCCGAACTCGGCGGTCCTCGTTCGGCGCTGCCCGCGATCGGAGGGCCCGGACAGACGACAGCACCCCGAACCGGGCGGTTCGGGGTGCTGTGTCGAGGGTGTGCGCGGGCTATTTCGAGCAGGTGCCCCGCACGAGGATGCCGCCGACGAGAACACCGGCGAGGGCGATGCCGGCGCCCAGTGCGGCCGACGCGAGAACAGTTGCCGTGGATGCCGCCTCGGGTGCCCGCAGCCGGGCCGCGGCCGCCGTGGGGACCGGGGCTGCCTCCGCGACACCGGCGACCGCCGGCACCTCGCCGGAAGCGGCGGCGACCTCGGCCGCCGGGATGCCGTTGGCGATGACGCCGTCGATGCCCTTGAAGAACACCCCGGCCATCTTCTTCGCGACGCCGGTGATCATCCGCTGCCCGACGCCGCCGACCATGCCGCCGACGACGGCGTCCGCGTCGTAGCTGAGCAGGGTGCCGCCGTCGCGTTCCTCGAGCCGCACCGTCACGTCGGCCTTGACGGTGCCGGGCGCACCGGCACCGGACGCGGTCATCACGAACGACTGGGGCCGATTCTGCTGCGACAGAATCACTTCGCCGTCATAGGTGCCCTTGATGGATGCGACGCCCGCAGTGATGGACAACTTGTAATGGTTGTCGCTGACCTGCTCGAGGGACTGCACCCCGGGAATGGTGGCCGCGAGGACCTTTCCGTCCTGCAGGTTGTCGTACACGGCCTCCGGCGGTGCGGTCAGTAGGGCGGTGCCTGCGATTCTCATTCGTTCTCCTTGCTCTGTGACGACGCGTGCGCGAGGCGAAGCTCGAACAACTCCGACGGGGATATCGGCATGGATGTGATCGGGATGCCTTCCGCGTCCTCGATCGCGGCGGCGATGACGGCGGACGTCGGAATCACGCCCGCCTCGCCCGCACCCTTCATGCCGAGGGGATTGAGGCCGGACGGGGTGACGGTGTGGTCCATCTCGAGCGAGTCGGGCATCTCGGTGACGAACGGCATCAGGAAGTCCATGTACGACGCGTTCAGCATCTGGCCGTGCTCGTCGTAGACGATCTTCTCGTACAGCGCGCCGCCGACACCCTGTGCGACGGCGCCCATGACCTGGCCCTCGACGATCCGCGGGTTGATGACGTTGCCGCAGTCGTGGATGACGGCGTACCGCCGGACGTGGATCTCGGCCGTCACCGGATCGGTTTCGACGATCGCCGCGTGCACGCCGGACGCGAACGTCGACGTCGGGGGCGAGTAGTAGCCGGTGGCCTCGAGCCCGGGTTGCTCACCTTCGCGGACCGGCGGAATCGTCATGTCCGTATCGGCTTTCGCGAATCCGGTGGCCTGCCTCGACGCGTCGTCGAACGCGTACCGCAGTGGGTTCGACAGCACGGCGACCACACCCAGCGAGATGGAGGTGCCCTCGGCGCCGGGCAGTGTGCCGATCTTGCACACGTGCCCACCGCGAAGTTCCAGTTCGGCGGGATCGAGGTTCAGCGCGTCCCCGGCGATCTTGCGGGCCTTCTCCGCGACCATCTGCGCGGCCACGTGGAACGCCGACCCGGACATCACGGCGCCGCGGGACGCGAACGTGCCGACGGCATAGCCGAATCGGCGGGTGTCGCCGGTGACGATCTCCACGTCGGTGACCGGCACGCCGAGGTCGTCCGCGACGATCTGCGCGAACGCCGTCTGGTGGCCCTGCCCCTGAGTGGTCAGACCCGTTGCGGCCTTCACCTTCCCGGACGTTTCGACGAGGACGTGGGCGCCCTCGTACGGGCCCGGCCCGGTTCCCTCCACGTAGGCGCCGATCCCGATGCCCACGGACCGGCCCTCGGCCTTCGCCTGCTTCTTGTACTCGGCGAACCCGTCCCAGTCGATGAGCTTCTTGAGCTTGTCGATCCCGGCCTGGTAGTTGCCGGTGTCGTAGATCAGCGGGCGGCCGTCCTGGAACGTGAGGTGGAAGTCGTACGGCATCTCCTCGGGCCGGATGAAATTGTGCTCGCGGACCTCGATGACGTCCTTGCCGAGATACTTCGCGATCGCGTCCATCGCCCGTTCCATCGCGAACACGGCCTGCGGTCGGCCGGCGCCGCGGTAGGGCGTGACGATGACGGTGTTCGTGTACAGCGAGTACGCGTCCACCCGGAACGATTTCGGCTTGTACGGCCCGAGCACCTGCGTCGATGTGTTCAGCATGACGATGATGCCGTAGGGCAGGTACGCGCCGTTGTCGTGCCAGAACGTGAAGTCGAACGCGAGGAGGGTGCCGTCGTCGTCGAATCCGACCCTCACCTCCTGGATCTGGCCGCGTTCGTGCGCGCTCGACACGAAGTGCTCACGACGGTCCTCGACCCATTTGACCTCGCTGGAGATGCCGGCCGTCCCGAGCTGCCGCGCAGCCCAGGTGACCATGACCTCCTCCGGCCACGGGTGAACGATCTTGACGCCGAAACCGCCACCGACGTCGGGGGCGATGCAGTGGACCTTGTTGTGCGCCATCTTCAGCCGGGCCGCGATCGCGGCGCGGGCCGACGTCGACGTCTGAGTCGACGTCCAGAACGTGAGCGCCTGCTCGTCGGTGTCCCAGCGGGCGTAAACGCCCTTGCCCTCCATCGGCATCGACGCCGACCGCTCGATCTCGAGGTTCAGCGTGAGCCGGTGCGGTGCGTTCGCCAGTTCCGCGTCCACGTCGCCGAAGCCGTGCTGCAGGTGCGCCGCGACGTTGTCGGGGACGTCGGCGTGCACGGCGTTGTCCGCCTGCCGCGCCACGTCGATACCCACTACCGGCGGGAGCATCTCGTACGTGACGTCGATCTTGGCGCACGCGTCCTCCGCGATGTACCGGCTGTCGGCGACGACCATCGCGATCGCCTCACCGACGTGGTTCACCTCGTCCTTGGCGAGCGGATAACCGTTGCGCGGGGCGGTGATCGCCGGGTGCGGGATCAGGAGGGGCAGGTTCTCGGCCATCTCCGGGGAGTCGTCGACGAGGTCGTCGTACGTGTAGATCGCGTGCACGCCGGGCAGGTCCAGCGCGGCATCGATGTCGATCCCGGTGATCCGGGCGTGCGCGTGCGGTGATCGGACGAACGCGGCGATGAGGGCGTTGTGGCCCAGGTCGTCGAGGTAGCGGCCGTTGCCGGACAGCAACCGGGCGTCCTCGGTGCGGGGAATCGGTGTGCCGAACAGCTTCTCGGATTCGGCGGTGTCCCCGCCGGTGTGCTTCGTGCCTGCCGGCGCGGTGCGGGGTTTCGTGACGCTCATGCTCGCCCTGCCCTTCCCCCGACGGGGTTGGTGATGCCGCGGACCTTCGGATCGAGTGACGCGCGTGCCGACTCGTCGTCCTTGCCGAGCGGGAATTCGCCCGACCGCTCCCGCTTGATCTCCGCGGCGCGCAGCACGGCCGCCCGGATGTTCTGGTAGCCGGTGCACCGGCAGAGGTTGCCGGCGATCGCGTCGGTGGCTTCCTCGCGGGTGGGCGAGTCGTTCTCCTCGAGGAACGCGGCGATGGTCGTGACGAACCCGGGAGTGCAGAACCCGCACTGCAGGCCGTGGCAGTCGATGAACGCCTGCTGCACCGGATGCAGCGTGCCGTCGGGTTCGACGAGACCCTCGACGGTGGTGACCTCCCGGCCCTCGAGGCTCGCGGCGAGCACCAGGCACGACCGCACCGGCTTGCCGTCGAGCAGCACGGTGCAGGCGCCGCACACGCCGTGCTCGCAGCCGACGTGGGTTCCCGTCTGGCGCAGATGGTGCCGGATCGCGTCGGATGCGAGCGTCCGCGACGGCAGCAGCACCGTCTGCGTCACCGCGTTGAGTGTGAACGTCACCGCGACGTGCTGTTCGCCCGTCTCCTCCTGTAGCTCGGCGAGTTGCTCGTCGATGCTGGTCGTTGCCTTTGCCATGGTCATCTTCCTCCCGCCGACGCGTGCACGGCGGCACCGTCGAGTACTGCATCCTGCGCGGCCGCGAACCCGACCTGCGCGGTCAGCGCCGCCACCAGTTGTGACCGGTACCGCGCCGTGGCGTGGATGTCGGGTTCGGTGTCGATCCGTTCCCGCGCGAACTCGGACAGATTCCGCCACAACGGGTCCCGGTCGTCGATCGCGGACGCGCCCTGGAGGATGTCCGTGTAGTCGACGACCTCACCGAGTTCGCCGGCCGACACGTACGTCATCCGGGCCTCGGCCACCGCGCCGTCTTCGACCCGCACCTGGGCGGCGACCCCGACGAGCGCGTAGTCGCCGTGCCTGCGGGCGATCTCGTCGATCGCCGTCCCGACACCGGGCTCGGCCGCCGGGACGGTGACACTGGTCGCGATCTCGTCCGCCTCGAGGGTGCTTTCGAGCGGCCCGGCGAACAGGTCGGTCGACCGGATCTCCCGGACCCCGCGCACCGAGCGCACGGTGATCGAGCCCCCGAGCAGCGCGAGCACAGCCGGCATCTCGGCGGACGGGTCGGCGTGCACGATGGACCCGACCGTCGTGCCGCGGTTGCGGATGGTCGGGTGCGCGACGAGACGCAGCCCGCGGCCGATCAGCGGCTGCACCTGGGCGGCGCCGCGGTCGGCTTCCAACATCGAGTGCGTGGTCAGGGCGTCGAACGTGACACCGAGGTCGCGTGACGACGACACCGCGTCCAGCCGGGGGATCGATCCGATGTCGACGAGGTGCGCAGGCGCGGCCAGCCGCATCGACAGCAGCGGGATCAGCGACTGCCCGCCCGCGAGCACCTTTCCCTCGTGAGCCACGTCCGCGAGGATCTGACAGGCCTCGTCGATCGACCGAGGTCGGTGATAAGTCAGTGGCGACGGTTTCATTCCTCAGATCCTGCCCGTATCGTACGCTCGACGTTTCGTGAACTAGTGACAAAACTCACGTGCTGACGCTGGCAGATCACGTGAGCTGACCGACCCGGTCCGGGACCGTTCCGTCGCCGGTGGCCGGCTTCGGGTGGTGACGGCCGGTGCCTGGGTCGTCGGCGTCGTCGGCGTCCTTCGGGGCGATGACGCGGCACAGGTGGTACATCCCGATCACCACGATCGTGCCGAGCGCGATGCCGCTGAGGGAGAAGCTGTCGCTGAACGTCAGCTCCACGTCACCGATCGCGATGATCAGGCCCGCCGCGATGGGCATCAGGTTGAGCGGATTGCCGAAGTCGACGCCGTTCTCCTTCCAGATCTTCGCGCCGAGCAGGCCGATGATCCCGTAGAGCACCACGGTGATTCCGCCGAGCACGCCGCCGGGGGTCGCGGAGATGACGGCACCGAACTTGGGGGAGAAGCCCAGCAGCATCGCGATCACCCCGGCCGCGGCGTACGCGGCGGTCGAGTACACCTTGGTCGCGGCCATGACGCCGATGTTCTCCGCGTACGTCGTCGTGGGGGATCCGCCGACGCTGGTCGCAATGGTGGTGGCCAGGCCGTCGCCGATCAGGGCGCGTCCCATCATCGGGTCGAGGTCGGTCTTGGTGATCTCCGCGACGGCCTTGACGTGTCCGGCGTTTTCCGCGATGAGGGCGATGACCCCGGGCAGCACGAGGACGATGAACGTGAGACTGAACGACGGCGCGTGGATGCCGACGATGCCGTTCGCCTCGTCGGAGAACGACGGAAGCCCGATCCACGACGCCGAGGAGACGCCGTCCCAGTTGACGCGGAAGTGCTCGGTGACCGCGTCGGCGACCGGGTCGTACGACGTGATCATGCCGGTCGTCACGTCGAGCACCCACGACAACACGTATCCGAACAGCAGTGTCAGGAAGATCGCGACCCGCCCGAGGAATCCGCGCAGCGCGACGCTCGCCACCACCAGCACCACCATCACCGTCAACGCGACCCACTGGTCCTGGGGCCAGTACGTACCGGCCACCACCGGGGCCAGGTTGAACCCGATCAGCATGACGACGGCGCCGGTGACCACGGGCGGCAGGATCTTGAACACCACCCCGCCACCGAGGAAGTGGATCAGCACGCCGATCCCGGCGAGCACGAGACCCGACACCAGGATCGCGCCCGTCACCTGCGCGGACGTGCCGCCCTGGGCACGGATCGCGGCGATGCCGCCGACGAATGCGGCCGACGTCCCCAGATAGCTGGGAATCCGGCCCTTGACGACGAGCAGGAAGAAGAGCGTGCAGAAGCCCGACATCATCACGGCCAGTTGAGGATTGAGGCCCATGATGATCGGGAAGACGAACGTGGCGCCGAACATCGAGACCACGTGCTGCCCGCCGAGTCCGATCGTGCGACCCCAGCTGAGCCGTTCGCTGGGGGTGACGACCTCCCCGGGTGCGATGGTCTTGCCATCTCCGTGCAGTGTCCAGATAGGCATAGGGGGACCTTTCAGACAGGTGGCGGTGCAGGGGTGCCGGCGGCCCGCTTCTGGCGATGTGCCGCACGTCACAGTTACACCTCGATAGGAGGGAAACGTTATTACAGCGTCAGCCACCCGGCGTGAGAAGAATCTGCCAGGGCGTGCCCGGCGAAATTGGCAACTTTAGGAATTGATGCCGCGCATCGCCATGATCTTGAGGGCGAGCGACAGGTCGAGGCGCAATTCGGGGTGATCGGTGAACGACCCGAGCATCTTCTCCAGCTTCACCACCCGGTACCGCAGGGTGTTGTAGTGAAAGTGGAGTTGACGTGCGGTTTCGGCGATGTTGATGTTGGTGGCGAGCAGCACCTCGAGGGTGCGCCGCATGTCCTGCGCCTCGGGTGTGTCGGCCGTCAGTTCGCGCAGCGTCTCGCTCGCGAACGATTCGAGTTCGCGGTCGTCCTCGACGAGGCTCAGCAGCCGGTACACGCCGAGGTCGTCGAAATGCGTCACCGCCCAGGCGCCGGTGATCTGCCGTCCCACCTTCAGCGCGGTCCGAGCCTGACCGTAGAGGGCGGGGATGCCGTCCACCGAGTCCGTCGGCCGGGACACGCCCACCCCGAATGCACGGCGACCACCGCCGCCGGCGCCGCGCACGGTGGCGACGAGTTCGTGGACGAGGTTCATCGTGTCGGTGCCGACACCCATGAGGATCACCGTCTCCGTCGCCAGCGCGGTGACGGCGGCACCCTGGTCGCGGCCCGCGACGGCGCTGGTGAACGCCCGCGCCTGCCGCTCGACGAGCGGCATCCGGGTGGGCATCGACGGTTCGTCCTCGCCGACCGGATCGGGTTCGATCACCACGACCACCACGGGGCGGTCCAGGTCCCAGCCGAACGTCTTGGCGTGCGCGACCACGTGCTCGTGTTCGCCGCCGCGGCCGAGCAGCAGGTCACGCACGAAGTTGGCGCGGTGCTTCTCCTCCACCGAGGACACGACCAGTTCGCGGGCCACCACCAGGGCGCACACCGCCGCCGCCTGCTCGACGAGATACAGGTCTTCGCTGCGCAGCGGGTGCCCGGTGGTGAAGTGCACGAGCCGCCCGTGGTCGATGCCGTTGGCCGAAATCGCTGATACCGCGATGGACTCGTCGCCCAGCCGGTGCAGGCCGAGCCCGCCCTCCGTGGAATCGGTGCGGACCCGCCCGGTGGAGTCGAGCGCTGCGCTCGACGCCAGCCTGCTCAGTTCCGACTCGTCGCCCGCCCGGCACAACTGACGTCCGTCGGGTGTCGTGATCAGCACCGCCCCGCCCAGTTCACGGGCGACGGCGACGGACAGTTCGGCGAACCCGCCGCCCGCCATCACGACGTCGACGAGCACCCGCCGCAGCCGGTCCGCCTCGAACACGGCGTCGACCTGCCGGGCCGACGACTCGGCGAGAGCAGCCGCCAGCGGGTGTGCCTGCGGGTACAGCTCCGCGACCACGACGACCGGAAGCCCGAGTTCTTCGGCCGCATCGGACATCTCGGCAGGCAGCTCCGCGGTGGGGTCGTCCAGGCGGACAGCGAGCCCGGCGACGCCTCGCCGGTCGAGCCGGGCGAGAAACGCGTCGATCGGTTCGACCAGCCGGCCGAGAACCGCGGTCGTGGTGATCAGCAACTGTCCGGTCCGGAGCCACGGCCCGATGTCCGGCACCGCCATCACGGCGATGTTCGACACCTCGCGCGAGGTGCCGCTCTCGCCGGCGACGAGGGTCGCGGAGACGAGAAGATCGGACGCCAGCACGTCGGCGAGCGGTTGCGGCGCAACGCCCGGACCAGGCCCGTTGCCGGTGTCTGCGGCTGCGCGGAACCCGGGAGCGGAACTACCGGCATCCCTCGTCGTCACTGCAACACCCTGCTCACCTGATCCGACACTCGCCCCGGATGGCGCGAAAGCCTGACCTTAAGTCGCGACCCGAATACCCGTCAAACGTCGCTCACGCGGTGCACTCGAGCGGTCGGCCCGTGCCGGCGGGCGCGTCGCGGTGGATAGGTCCGCTGAGCAGCTGGAGCTCGAGCCCCGTGGTTCCGCGGGTCGTCTTCATCATCTCGGCGAGGATCGACACCGCCGTCTCCTCGGGGGTGCGGGCACCCAGGTCGAGGCCGATCGGTGAATGCAGCCGCGCCAGCTCCGCCGCGGTCGTCCCCTGTTCGCGCAGCAGCGCGACGCGGCGCTCGTGTGTGGCCCGGCTGCCCATCGCGCCGATGTACGCCGCGTCCGATCGCAGCGCCAGTTCGAGCAGCGGAATATCGAACTTCTCGTCGTGGGTGAGCACGGCCAGCACGGTCCGGCGGTCGACCGGCGCGGTCTCGAGGAACCGGTGCGGCCACACCACGACGACGTCGTCGGCGTCCGGGAACCGGGCGCGCGTCGCGAACACGGCGCGGGCGTCGATCACCGTGACGTGGTAGCCGGCGAACGCGCCCAGCGTGCACATGGCGGCGGCGAAGTCGATGGCGCCGAAGATGTACATCCGCGGCGGCGGCGCGAAGATCTCGACCATGCACACCGTCTCCGACTGCAGCTGATACACCAGCGACTCACCGGCGTCGAGCCGCCGGCGGACGTTCTCGATATCGTCCTCGGGCAGCTCGAGGTCACCGGAAGTCTTGTCTTCGGTGATCACGCACCGCCGGGTCCGCGAATCGTCGCCGGTCTCCGTCAGCACGGCGATCGATTCGCCGCCGCGGATGCGCCGCGCCGCGTCCGCGAAACCCGGGAAGTCGTGCCGTCCGATGCGCTGGACGAACACCTCGATGGTGCCGCCGCACGTCAACCCGACACCGATCGCATCGTCGTCGGCCACGCAGAACACTTCGGTGCGGCTCCGCCCGTCGGCGAGCACGTCCCGCGCCGTCTCGTACAGCGTGCTCTCGACGCATCCGCCGGACACGCTGCCGAGGACCTCGCCGGATTCCGACACGGCCATCGCCGCGCCCGGCGCCCTCGGGGACGACTTCCAGGTCCGCACCACGGTCGCGAGCGCGAACGTCTCGTCGCGGTCGAACCACGCTTCCAGGCCCGTCAGGATGTCGCGCATCGTCTCGTCCTCCTCGGGTGCTTGTTCGGGTAGCTCACGCTAACCGGCGGTGACCTGCCGTCGCGGCACACAATGCGCCGAAATCCCCAGCGGCCGCTTGTGCATTCTCGCCATCGCTATCGACCGGCGAGTCCGCAATTCTCGGACGGTCCCCCTTCCTTCACAGAGAACCGAGGATCCACCATGAACCAGTTGCTCAGCGGGATCCGGGTCCTCGACCTCACGCGGGCCCTCGCCGGACCGCTGTGCACGGCACTGCTGTCGGACTTCGGCGCCGACATCATCAAGGTCGAGACCCGTTCCGGTGGTGACAGTTCCCGGCAGTGGCCGCCGTTCGACGGCAGCGACAGCCTCTACTTCACCTCCGTCAATCGCGGCAAACGTTCGGTCGCTCTCGACATGCGTAGTGAGCAGGGCCGGAAACTGCTGCGCCGCATCGCCGTCGGCGTGGACGTCATCGTGGAAAACTTCCGCCCCGGTGTTCTCGCGGAGATGGGGCTCGACCAGGAGTCGCTCGCCGCGGACAATCCCGGAGTGATCGTCATGAGTGTCAGCGGTTTCGGGCCGACCGGTCCCGAACAGTTCTCGCCGGGACTCGATCAGGTCGCGCAGGGCATGTCGGGCCTGATGTCGGTGACCGGCGCCGGTGACCACACGCCGATGCGCGTCGGCATCCCGATCATCGACACGGTGTCCGGTATCTATGCGGCGCTGGGCATCACGGCGGCACTCGTGGCCCGGGGGCGGGACGGTGCGGGTCATCACGTGCAGACGTCCCTGCTCGAATCGGCGCTGTCGATCATGTCGTTCCAGGCCCAGGACTACCTGAGCACCGGACGCGTCGCGGAGCCGAACGGGAACACGCATCCCACGATCACGCCGTACGGCACCTTCGACACCGCCGATTTCCCCATCATCATCGCGACCGGCTCGGACAAGCACTGGGACTCGCTGTGCCAGGTTCTCGGGGACCCCGCCCTCGCCGACCGGCCCGAATACCGCACCGGCCAGTCACGACTCGCGCACCGGGACCGACTCACCAAGGAACTGCTCGAACTGCTGTCCGTGCGGCCGGCCGCGGAATGGGTGACACTGATTCGCGCGGCGGGCATCCCGTGCGGTCCCGTCCACACGATCGATCAGGCGTTCGCCGACCCGCAGGTGCAGGCCCTGAGGATGGTGCAGCCCGTGGCCACCCCGGACGGCGGTGAGGTCCCGCTGGTCCGGAGCCCGTTCTGGGTGGACGAGGAAACCCTGCCGATCCGGAATGCGCCGCCGATGGTGCTGGGGCAGGACACGGCCGAGGTGCTGGGCGAATTCGGGCTGAGCGAGGAAGACATCGAGGGCCTCCGGCGGGACCGGGTGATCTGATCCCTGGCCGTGGCCGCCTCACAACCGGGCGGCCACGGCCAGCGCGACGTGCTCGCACCACGGCCGCGCGACGACCTGCACGCCGATCGGCAAACCCGACTTCGTGATTCCCACCGGGACGACGACGGACGGCAGTCCCGTCACGCTGATCGTGCGGCAACTCGCCAGGGCCTGAGCCCACGTCAGCGACTGCCCACCGACGTCGAACAGTTCTTCGCCGAGCGGGGGCGCCGGGATCGAGGCGACGGGGAGGACGAGGACGTCCCCCATCTCGCCGAGCAACCGGTGCACCAGTTCCGATCGCCGCGCCCACAGCCGTTCGACCCCGCGCCGGTCCACGTCCCGTGCGTCGGCGAGCATCGCCGCGATGTTCGTCCCGAAGCCGGTGCCGAGTTCTTCGATGTCGGTGTGAGTTTCGACGGACCGCAACGTCCCGAACAGATCGTTCCCCTCCGCCAGCGCCGCACCCGCGTACCGGCGGGCGCCGAGTTGCCGGGCGACACCCGCGACGGCGGCGACGATCTCCTCGTCCACCGGGACGGTCCCCTCGCCGGGCGCCCACGTGACGTCGAGACGTGAGAGGTCCACCGCGCCCGGGTCGGTCCACCGGTATTGCCGGGACGAGAGCACCCGCAGCACGAGGGCCGCGTCGTCGAGCGTCCGCGCCATCGGACCGATCGTCTGCAGCGTGCCGTGCATGGTCGCCGGATTGGTCAGCAGGTGATCGCCCGAGAGGACGCCGGGATACTGGCCGTCGGGGTCGACCCGGCCGACGGTCGGGCGGACCGACCGCAGTCCCGTGCAGTGCGCGGGCCAGCGCACCGACCCGCCGAAGTCGGTGCCGAGACCGACCACGCTCATCCCGGACGCGATCGCCGCCGCCTCGCCGCCACTCGATCCGCCGGGCGAGCGGGCGATACCGCCGGGCCGGAGCGGGTTCACGGTGTACCCGAACAGGTCGTTGTGCGTGAGGCCGCTCGCGCCGAACTCGGGGGTGTTCGTCTTGCCGACGAGGATCGCGCCGGCCGCCCTCATCGCGGCCACCGCGGGCGCGTCGACAGAAGGCACGTTGTGCTCGAGCGCCCGCGATCCCGCCGTCGTCCGGACACCCGCGGTCGCGATCAGGTCCTTCACCGTGAACGGCACTCCGGCCAGCGGACCGACGTCCTCACCTCGGGCGATCCGGGTGTCGAGGTCGTCGGCGGCCCGGATCGCCTGGTCCTCGGCGACGGTGACGACGGCGTTCAGCTCCGGGTTCCGGGCCTTGATGTGAGCCAGGTGGTCGTCGAGCACCCGGCTCACGGACACCTCCCGGTTCGCCACGGCGCGGGCGATCGTCCGCGCGTCCGAGCCGACCCAGCTGCCGTCGTTACCCCACACATGTCCTCCTCGGCTCGTGCTCAGGGGTCGACGCTAGACACCCCCGGACCCGCCGCACACGGCCAGTGTCCACAGGAATGCGGCGCCCGGCCTGTGAAGAGTTGATACTTCGCCGCGCTACCGGCTCTGGAAGGATCGGATGATGCTCTCGCCCTGGGTCCGCCTTGCCGTCGCGCTATTCGCGGTCAGCTGGGGAGCCAACCAGTTCGCCCCGATGCAGCTGGTCTACCGCGAGCATCTCGGTCTCGGGAGCGGTTCGTTCACCGCGATGCTCGCGTCGTATGTCGTCGGGCTGATCCCTGCGCTGCTGTACTTCGGGCGCGTGTCCGACCGGTTCGGCCGGCGAGCGGTGATCCGTCCGATGATCCCCGTCGGCATCGTCTCCTCCCTCGTCCTGATCGCGGGAGCCGCCGTCCCCGACCTGCTCTACCTGGGACGGGTGCTGGCCGGACTCGCGTCCGGCATGGCGTTCGGCGCCGGCACCGCCTGGATGAAGGAACTCAGCTCCACGTCGCCGGCCGGGGCGGGTGCGCGCCGCGCCGCCATGTCGTTGTCGGCGGGCTTCGGCTGCGGAGCGCTGTTCGCCGGCGTGATCGCGCAGTGGCTCCCCGCGCCGGAACTGCTCCCGTATCTGGTGCACATCGTGTTGATGGCCGGCGCCCTGGCGCTGGTGTGGTCGGTGCCCGATGCGCGGGTCCGCGCGACGGACCTCGTCGCCAAGCCCCTGTCGGCGCTCGCGACCTCCCGGTTCCGGTGGGGCATTGCGCCCTGGGCGCCGTGGGTGTTCGGGGTGGCGACCGTGTCGTTCGCGACGCTTCCGCCGCTCGTGTCCGAGTCGCTGCGCTCCACCTCGGTGGCGTTCACCGGTCTCGTCGCGGCACTGACCCTGATCACCGGGGCGGTGATCCAGCCGTGGGCCAAACGGTGGTCGCAGCAGGACGACGCCACCGGGATCTACGTCGGCATCGTGCTCGGGGTGCTGGGTTTCGGCGCCGCGACCGTGGTCGCGTATACGCACGGTGCGCTGCCGGTGGTCGCGATCGTCGTCGCGGCCCTCCTCCTCGGATCCTGCTACGGGATCCTGCTCGGGTCCGGTCTCGCATCCGTCGAGAAGCTGTCGCCGGAAGACGAACTCGCACAGACCGTGGCGGTGTTCTACTGCCTGATCTACGTCGGCTTCGCCGTCCCGTTCGTCATCTCACTCCTCGCCCCGCGCGTCGGCTACGCCGCCTGCTTCGCGGGGGCGGCGCTGCTGATGCTCGCGTCCGTGGCCGTGGGCCGCAAGGCGAAGGATCCGCACCTCACCCCCAGGTGAGTGGCAAAGTGTGCCCGGGCACACTTTGCCGCTCACGTGGGGGTCAGCGCGACAGGACGGGAAGCAGCGACGGTGACGAGTGCGACGCGGTTCGTGAAGCGGTGGGCGATTCCATGGCCGGCCGTCGGCACGAGAAGTCCTTTCGGTGGTGAGGTCGCGGACGGATCACACGATTCCTTGCGCGAGCATGGCGTCGGCGACGCGGATGAATCCGCCGATGGCGGCGCCGGCGACGTAATTGTCTGCGTCGTCGGTGTAGGTGGCCGCAGTGGCCCGGGTGTGATCGTGGATGTCCCGCATGATGTTTTCGAGACGGCTCTCGGTTTCCGCCCACGTCCACGATGTCCGGGCCGCGTTCTGCTGCATCTCCAGGGCGGAGGTGGCCACACCCCCGGCGTTCGCCGCCTTGCCGGGACCGAAGAGGACGCCGGCGTCGCGGAACAGTGCGACCGCGCCCGGGGTGCACGGCATGTTCGCTCCCTCGGAGACGGCCTGAACTCCGTTGCGGATCAGGGCCGTTGCGTGCTGTTCGCCGAGTTCGTTCTGAGTGGCGCAGGGGAGGACGACGTCGCAGGGCAGGTCGAAGACGGAACCGGTCGTGACGTAGGTGGCGGACCGGCGTACGGCGGCATACGCGGACAGCCGGGCCCGACGGACTTCCTTGACGTCCTTGAGCAGGTCCACATCGATGCCGGCGTCGTCGACGAGGAAGCCGCCCGAATCGGAGCAGGCGATCACGGTGGCACCGAGCGCATGGGCTTTCTCGATCGCGTAGATCGCCACGTTGCCCGAACCTGACACGACCGCGCGGCGGCCTTCGAGCGTCCCGCCGCGAGTGGCCAGCATCTCGCGCAGGAAGTACACGGCCCCGTACCCGGTGGCTTCGGTCCGCGCATGGGATCCGGCCCACCCGACACCCTTCCCGGTGAGCACGCCGGCTTCGAAACGGTTCACGATGCGCTTGTACTGTCCGAACATGTAGCCGAGTTCCCGGACACCGACGCCGATATCGCCGGCCGGGACGTCGGTGTGCTCGCCCAGGTGCCGATAGAGTTCGGTGACGAACGACTGGCAGAACCGCATGATCTCGGCGTCGCTGCGCCCGGCCGGGTCGAAGTCGCTGCCACCCTTACCGGCGCCGATGCCCTGCCCGGTCAAGGCGTTCTTGAAGATCTGCTCGAAGCCGAGGAACCGGATGACTCCCAGGTCGACGGTCGGATGGAAGCGGAGTCCACCCTTGAACGGCCCGAGGGCACTGTTGAATTCGACCCGGTATCCGCGGTTGACCTGTACCTGTCCGGTGTCGTCTATCCACGGAACGCGGAACATCACCTGGCGTTCGGGTTCGTAGAGCCGTTCGAGGATCCGCGCCTCGACGTACTCGGGATGCCGGTCCAGGACCGGTCCGAGGGCGGCGAGGACTTCCTCCACCGCCTGATGGAAGACCGATTCCCCGGGGCTGCGATGACGAACGCTACGGAGAACCACTGAAACGTGATCTGTGGAACGAAGAGTGTCGGTGTCCAGGAGTGTCATTGCTTCCTCCGCAACGAAGTGTCGATATGGGGGGTGGGGTTCTACGAGGCGCCGTTCGGGCCGGTGAGAGTGGTGCCGATGGGGAGGTCCGCAGGAGTCGCGGTGGTCTGCGCCGCCGAGGCCAGCGACTGGTTGCGGGTCTCCTCGGCCCAGAAGAAGCTGATGACGAAGCCGAGGAGGGTGATTGCGGCTCCGATGAGCATGGTGGTGCCGGTGCCCAGCGTGTCCAGCGACACCGGCACCAGGAACGTCCCGACCGCTGCACCGACGCGACTGATCGCGGTCGCCAGCCCGACCGCGCTGGCACGGATCTGGGTGGGGAACAACTCGTTCGGGTAGATGAACACCAGGATGTTTCCGGCGCTGTTGATCAGGGTGAACAGGAAGAAGAACACCATGACGAACCAGGTGGGGGCACCGGGCCACACGCCCAACGGCACGAGCGCGAGGGCGCCGAAGAAGAAGCTACCGAGGATCAGGGGACGCCGTCCCCGCGTCTCGACCCATCTCATCCCGGGAAGTGCACCGAGAACGAAGCCCAGATTCAGGATGATCTGGCCGAGCGTTTCCGAGGCGCCGTTTCCACTGAAACCCATGTGCGAGAGAATGATCGGACCGTAGGTGAACAGCGCGAACTGCGGGATCGCGAAGCACATCCAGAACAGTCCGCAGAATACGACGCGTCGCAGGTAGTCGCCACGCAGCAGTTCGGTGAACCGGCCCGGGCCGGGGGAATCTTCGTCGGCGGCGAGGGTCGCGATCTCCTCGAGGGTGACATTGCGGCCGAGCACGTCCGACACGTGTTCGCGCGCCTCCTCGAGTCGGCCCTTCGCGACCAGCCATCGGGGCGACTCGTGGGCACCCATGCGCAGGAGCAGGACGATGACGCCGAACACCGCGCCGCTCGCCAGCATCCACCGCCACGACTGCGGTCCGTACACGCTCGTCAGCGCGAAGCCGACGAGGTAGGCGACCACCGCACCGACCAACCAGACCACCGACAGCAGGCCGATGATCGCGCCGCGGGACTTCTTCGGAATCCACTCGGTCAGAAGAGATGTCGCGATCGGATAGTCGGCACCGACCGCTGCGCCGATGACGAACCGCAGGGCGATGAGCTGCCACCCGGTATCGATCCACAGGCAGGCCACGGAGGCGAGGATCATCACCAGCAGGTCGGCGGTGTACATCACCCGTCGGCCGATCCGGTCGGTGACGGGGCCGAAGATCAAGCTTCCGAAGAACAATCCGACAAGCGAGACCGCGCCGGCGAATCCGAGCGTGCTCGCGTCGAGGTCGAGGTCGGCGCTCGCACCCGCGAGGGCGACGCCGACGATACTGAGTAGGTAGCCGTCCAGGAACGGGCCACCGGAACACGCGACGATCAGCTTCTTGTGGTATCGCGTCAGCGGACTGTCGTCGATGAGATGAGTGGTCATGGTGTGTCCTCGGGGAGGGGAGGTCAGGGGGTTGGCACAACGGGGAGATGCGCGGTCGCGACGGTCACTTGCCGATGCGGGCGGCGTCGCCGACGGTCGCGGCGTAGGCGTCGAGAAGCCGTTCGGTGTCGGCGATCTGGTCGTTCCAGATGTCGCGGGGGATGTCGATGCGGTCTTCGGCGTCCTGCAGTCGCGCGACGTAGGCGGCGACGTCGGCGCCGCCGGGTCCGGCCTGCTCGTGCAGGGTGATCATGCGTTCGGCGATGTCGGCCTGCCGGCCGTAGACGGGGATCTGCGGGCCGCGCGGCGCAGCCATTCCGATGTAGTACAGCTTTTCGAGGCCCTGCGGGATGATGCCGCCGGCGTAGCGCAGCGGTCGCTGGTGGCGGCGGGCGATGAGGGCGTCGTCGATGAACGGCACGCTCGGGTGGAATCCGGTGGCCCACAGGATGGTGTCGTATTCCCTCGCCGATCCGTCCGCGAAGTGGACGGTGTTGCCGTCGAATCGGGCGATGTCGTGGCCGACGACGCCGACCCGGCCGTGGTGGATCCAGTACAGCAGAAGGTCGTTGACGACGGTGGCACCGTCCGCGAGCGTGCGGTGCTTCGGAACCGGCAACCCGGGGTAGTCGGCGTTCTCGCCGATCGACACCCGGGCGAGCAACCGGGCGATCAGGTCCTGTTCGGAGGGTGAGAACTCGGCCAAGAACGGCAGTTCCTGGCGCGGGCGGCCGAAGTACATCTTCGGCTGGAAGTAGGAACCGTGCCGCACCACGATGTCGGCTTCGAGACGGTGCTGGGCGACGTCGACGGCGAGGTCACAGCCGGAGTTACCGGCCCCCACGACGAGCACGCGGTTGCCTTCGATGTCCCC
The DNA here is from genome assembly GCF_029269925.1 of Rhodococcus sp. T2V. Classification (NCBI taxonomy): domain Bacteria; kingdom Bacillati; phylum Actinomycetota; class Actinomycetes; order Mycobacteriales; family Nocardiaceae; genus Rhodococcus; species Rhodococcus sp. T2V. The sequence goes on along the minus strand of NZ_JARJBD010000007.1, from coordinate 61,272 downwards.
GACGTTCCGGTAGCTGCCCGAATGAATCTGCTTGCCCGCGAAGGTGCCCGGAACGTGGGGCACCTTGGGATCCCACAGGTGTCCGTTGGCGATCAGCACGCCGTCGTAGGTGCCGGCGCCGCTGGTGGTCGTGACGTTCCACCCCGCCGATCCGGTGGGGCCGCCGGTGTCCACGGGGGTGACCGAGAGGACCTCGGTATCGAACGAGATCCGCTTGTCGTGCCCCCGGGCGCGGGCATACGAGGCGATGTAGTCGCGGATCTGGTCGCGCCGCGGGAAGTGCGGGTACTCCGCGGGCATCGGGAAGCCCTCGAAGTGGGTCATGTCGCGGGAGGTGATCAGGTGCAGGGCGTCGTAGTCGGTGTTCCAGTGACCGCCGACGCGATCACTCTTCTCGTAACAGTCGACCTGGTAGCCACGCTCGGTCAGCACGTTCAGGGCCGAGAGTCCGGCCGCGCCGGCGCCGATGACACAGTAGGAAGTCATGGTGTTCCTTTCGAAGAGGGATCGGACGTCAGCGGATGACGTCGCCGCCGGAGAGGACGATGGTTTCGCCGGTCATGAACGCGGCGTCGGGGCCGGCGAGGATGGACACCCAGCGGGCGATCTCCTCGGGTTCGGCCACCCGGCCCAGCGGAATGCCTGCGGCCGCGGCGGCCATCCGGCCGGTTGCCGCGTTGCCGGGTGTGTTGACCCAGCCGGGGGCGATGGCGTTGACGCGAATTCCCCTCGGCGCCAGCTCCAGTGCGAGTTCCTTGGTGATCATCACGACCGCTGCCTTCGATGCGCCGTAGAGCATCTGTCCCGGCGAGACCGTGAAGGCGTCGACGGAAGCGAAGTTGACGATCGCACCGCGCTGCATGTGCGTCACCGCCTCGGCCGCGACGTTGAGGACGCCGAGGACGTTGACGTCGAACACCGTGCGGTACACGTCCTCGGTGAAGTTTTCGAGGGTGCTGGGCGGGTAGATGCCGGCAATGTTGGCCACCAGCTCCAGGGACCTCGATCCGTTCGCGAGATGATCGGCGATCGCGCGGCCGACGGCCTCCCGCGAGGTCACGTCGACCTCGACGGTCCGCACCGTCGCACCGGGCGCCTCGAACTCCGTCGCGACGCGGTCGAGGGCGAGGACGTCCCACCCCTCCTTCACCAGAGCGGCCGCAGTGCTCCGTCCCATCCCGCTCGCCGCACCGGTGACGACCGCTGTCTTCACTTCGCCCAGACCTGCCATCGCGAACTCCTTCGATCGACTTTCGCCGGTGTGTTCCAGCCCACACTCGACTTGCTGTTTCCCCAGTCTGTGCGACGCCCGGAGGCTCGTAAACGGCATAGTCGCAGCGCCAGTTCTAGGTTTTACCTATAGATAGCGGCGAATGTTGAGCGTTGGGATCGGCGAGGTTACTGCCGTATTTCACGGGGTGCGGGATGTGTCACAGCGATGCCACGACGGGCGGAGGGGCAGAGGGGCGGCGGTGTCAGCGCCCGTTCTCGTTCGCCGCCGTCCGGGTGGGCCGTCGGCCGCTCCACCCCGAGGCCACACTCTGCAGGGCGGAGATGTGACGGTGGGCGAGGGACATGAACTGCCGGGTCGCCGGGGACAGGCTCCCGCTCGCGTGGGTGACGAACGCGAAACGCTCCTCGTAGGGCGGGTCGAGCGCAACCCACGTCACCTTGTTCGCGCTCTCGTGCGACCGGGCGACGAGGTAGGAGACGAGGGTGTCACCGATTCCGTCGGCGGCAAGCTCCATGGCCGCCGACTGGAACTCGACCTCGATGGTCGGCGCCACGTCCACCGACGCCGCCTCGGCGCGTGCCGCGATACTGCGGCGAAGCGGGTCGTCGGCCTGCCACCGGGCCTCCGACAGGATGAGCGTCGCCCGGGACAGATCCTCGATGGAGATCGGCTGCCCCGTTCGGTTCGCATCGGCGCTCACGTACACCACCTCGTCCACCAGAACGGGGTCGCTCACGGCGAGGCGGGTCTCGTCGATCGGCAGCTGGACGAGTCCCGCCTCGAGATCGCCGTTGCGGACCGCGTTCGCCACCTCGGACGAGTTCAACCCGACGATCTTGACCTTGACCTGCGGGTGCAGCGACCGGAACTCCGTGATCAGCGGTGTGAGGAGGTAGCGGTGCGCGCTACTGAACGTGCCGAACGAGACCTCGCCGCCAGTCAGCGTGCGGGCCTCGCGGGCGGTGGCCGCGAGATCGTCGGCACTGCGCACGGTCTGCCGGGCCAGCGGAATGATCATTCGGCCGACGTCGGTCAGCTGCAGCGTCCGGTTCGTCCTCGTGAACAATTGCGCGCCGATGTTGCGCTCGAGCCGTCGGATCTGCTCGGACAAGCTCGGCTGGGCCACGTGCTCGGCCGCGGCTGCGGCCGAGAAGGATCCGGCCTCCACCGAGCGCAGGAAGTACCGCAGCTGACGCAGAGTCGGCCCTTCGGACATCGGCAGAAACCTTCTCGATAGGAGCTTCCTTGGTCTGGAGTCCCAGTATGCCGCACACCGGCCGGCGTCGACGCGCTGAAACGGCACCATCACAACACCTTCGACGCGCTCCGGAACCACCGCCACGGAGCGTCGAGAAGGAATGTGCAATGGCGGTGATCGAGCCCGTGGTCCCGGTTACGGTCGCAGGAGGAATTCCCCGGCGAGCCGGATGGCTTCGCGTTTGGTGTACCCGGGGTGGTCGGCGACGATGAAGTGGCGGCCGATGGCGAGCCCGAACATCAGGGTGCTGCGCGCCTCGATCTCGTCGGGGTCGGTGACGAAGGTGCCGAACATCGTGCGCAGGAACTGCATCCGCTCGTTGTCGATGCGCTGCAGGCGTGCCGCGACGGACCGGTCGTGGTGCGCCCAGGCCCGGATCGCGAGGTCGATCCGGTGCAGGTCCTCCGAGTAGGTGAGTTGACCCACGCGCCGGATCCGCTCGGCCGCGTCGCCGCCTTCGGCGTCGGCCTGGGCGATGACGGCCTTGGTGCAGCGGCGCTCCCACTCGTCGAGCATCTCCGTGAGCAATGCGGGACGGCCGTCGAAGTAGCCGTAGAACCCGCCCTTCGTGACGCCGAGTTCGGCGGCGAGTGCTTCGACGCGGACGGCGTCCGGTCCGCCGCGCGCGAGGGCGTCGAGCCCGGCCTCTATCCAGCGGGCTCGTGTGGTGCGGGCGACGGCGGGAATCGGTCCACCTCCATTGATCGCGGTCAATTTGTACGGTACCGTATAGATGAAATATACGGTGCCGTATAGATCGGGGACGACAGTGCCACGAATAGCAGAGGCCACTTACACCGAGCAGCCCTGGCGCATCCACGAATTCACCAGCGACTTCGACGTCGAGGACGTGTGGTCGTATCGCACTCCCGGAGCCGGTCCGGACGACTTCCCCACAATGCTCGCCGCGATGCGGGCCGGGGGCGGACTCGGGAAACAGCCCCGGGTGGTGAGATTCCTGTTCGCCGTCCGGTGGAAGCTCGGCGAACTGTTCGGCTGGGACAGTCCGTCGGCGGGCGTCGGCGAACGGGTCGCCTCGCTCCGCGACCGCCTGCCCGACGACCTCCGCGCCGCTCCCCGCGGCCCCGACGACGCGGGCATGCCGCTCACAGCGGTCTACGAACTCGACACGGAGGCCGCCCGCGAGCTGGCGAACAAGACCGTACACACCGTGATGCATCTCGGCTGGGTGCAAGCAGCGGACGGCGACTACGGGCTGCAGATGACCGTCCTCGTCAAACCCAACGGCCGGTTCGGGCGGCTCTACATGGCCGCCATCGCACCGTTCCGGCATCTCCTCGTCTACCCGGCCCTGACCCGGCAATGGGAACGCGCCTGGCGTGACTACGTCGCGAGGTGAACAAATCGCTGTTCCCGAAAGGAGACGGCCCCAGCCGGGTACCTTCGTGGCATGGGTGACGAGGCAATCGACCCCGTGACGGCGTATGAAGCGCTCTCCGCCGGCGCGCGCCTCGCCCTGCTGCGAGACCCCGAAGGCATCATGCCGCCGCAGTTCATCGGGCAGGTGATGGCCGTGTGCGGGCACGCCTGCGTCGCGGGCATCACCGGTGGACCCGATCCCGTTCCGCAGATGGCGATGCTCCAGGGGCCGCTCTCGGAATACCTCGCCCAATGCCGGTGCGTCCTCGACTCGTGGTGGAACTCGCTGACGCCGCGAACTCGGGCGGGCATCAGGTGCCGCGAAGCGGTACCCGAATCGCTGGCACTGCAACTGCCCAAACATATTCCGTGGACGGCGGTGTCCACGCCCGGTTCCCACCTGCTGGTGCGCGACTATCTGGAGCTGCAGGCGACGGGGTACGAACTGATGTAGATCAGTCGGGGACCTTCGTCCCCGAGATCTCGTCCGGTTCGTATTCGTCGTGGCGGCGCAGCCAGCTCATGAACGGGTCGTCACCGCGGCGCGGTTCCGGTTCCCAGTCCTCCTGGCGACCGCGCGCGGTGAGGTCGAGCCAGTGATAGGTGCCGACGAGCATGTCGGTCGAGCGCGCGTAGCCGGAGTAGGTGTGGAAGACGCGCTCACCCTGCCGGAGGAAGGCACTGACGCCGTGCTCTTCGCCTGACCAGCCCTTCCACGCGGGGTCCATGCGCTCGAGTTCCGCCTCGTCCTTGTAGTTGTATTCGACCGGCGCGACCGACGCGTCGATGGTGACATGGAAGTCGTAGTTGAAGTTGCTCCCGAGCGAGGAGTACCAGGGGATGGTCCAGCCCATGCGCTGCCGGTACTGCTCGAGCTTGTGCAGGGGTGCGCGGGAGACGGCCGCGAACGAGGTGTCCCGGGCGTAGAGGTGGTGGAGGTCGCCGACGTTGTCCATCGTGAACGTGCAGGACGGGCATCCCTCGTCGGCGTCGGGTTCGAACATGAAGTGGTAGATCAGGAGTTGGCCGCGGTCGTCGAACAGGTCGACGAGCCGGGCCCGGCCCTCGGGACCGTCGAACTCGTAGCTCTCGGTGATTTCGACCATCGGTAGCGCACGCCGGGCGGCGTTGACCCGGTCGCGGTGGCGGGTCAGCTCCTTCTCCTGGGCAAGTAACTCGCGCCGCGCGACGAGCCATTCCTCGCGGGTGGTGACCTGTGGATCGGACGCTGTCATCGTTCGTCTCCTCTCGAAGGGCACCCCTCATCGTCCCAGCCCACCCTCGGCGGCGGCTACCCGTTTCCGCCGCCGATCGATCCGGACTCCGACGTCAGGAGCTCGTGAGGACGACGAGTCGCTGGGTGGCCCGGGTCATGGCGACGTAGCGGTCGACGGCACCCTCGATCCCCTCGCCGAACGACTCCGGGTCGACGAGGACGACGAGGTCGAACTCGAGCCCCTTCGACAGCTGCGGCGACAGCGACCGGATGCGCGATGTTGCCTGGAACGTCGGATCGCCTATGACGCAGGCGATCCCGTCCGAATTCGACGCCAGCCAGGTGTCCAGGATCGAGCGCAGATCCGAAACCGCGCCGTGGACGACGGGAATGCCGCTGCTGCGGATGGAGGTCGGCACGTTGGCGTCCGGGAGCGCGGCCCGGATCACCGGTTCGGCTTCCGCCATCACCTCTTCCGGTGTCCGGTAGTTGATGCTCAGCGCGGCCTGCTCGATCCGGTCCAACCCGATCCGTTCCAGCCGTTCGCGCCACGACTCCGTGAACCCGTGCCGGGCCTGGGCCCGGTCGCCGACGATGGTGAAGCTGCGGGACGGGCAGCGCAGCAGCAACATCTGCCACTCCGCGTCCGTGAGTTCCTGGGCCTCGTCCACCACGACGTGCGCGAACGGTCCGGCCAGCAGATCGGGGTCGGCGCTGGGCAGAGCGGTCGCGTCGATCAGGGACTGCTGCAGGTCCTCGCCGCGCAGCATCGACATCACGAGCAACTCGGAGTCGTCGGCCGCGATCAGGTCGTCGACGACGGTGCTCATCCGCGCGCGTTCGGCGGCGACGGTGGCGTTGTACCGGCGCTGCCGGAGCGACGCCTCCGGGTCCCCGAGCCGTTGCCGTGCCGCGTCGAGGAGCGGCAGGTCGGACACCGTCCACTTCTGGGCGTCCGCCCGCTGCAGTGCCCGAACCTCGTGGGGGCCGAGCCAGGGCGCGCACTTGCGCAGGTAGGCGGGCACCGACCACAGGTCGCCGACGAGATCGGCGGCCTCGATCATCGTCCACGCGTTGTCGAGGGTTGCGCGCAGTTCGTCGTTCTGCAGCAACGACTTCCGAACCTGGGCCGCGGGAGCGTCACCGTCGTACTTGTCCACCAGGATCGTGAGCAGCAGCTCCCAGATCTGTTCGCGCGCTTCGTTGTGCGGGGTACCGGGCTCCGGCGCTTCGAACGCCTCGGCCCAGTCCTCGGCGCTCAGCCAGATATCGGACCAGTCGGTCGCGACCGTCATGCCCTCGTCAGGCGGCTCCTCGTAGAACTTCACGGCCGCGTCGATCGCCTTCACCAGATCTGCCGACGACTTCAGCCGCGCCACCTCCGGATCCTGCTCGACCCGGGCGGTGGCACCCTCGGTGACGAGGTCCCGCAGCGTGCAGAGCTGCACGCCCTCCTCTCCGAGACTGGGCAGCACGTCGGCGACGTACGCCAGGTAGGGCTCGTGCGGGCCGACGAACAGCACGCCGTGACGGAGCCGGGGATCGGAGTACAGCAGGTACGCGGCGCGGTGCAGCGCGACGACGGTCTTGCCCGTACCCGGACCTCCGTCGACGACGAGGGCGCCGCCGGATCCCGCGCGGATGATGGCGTCCTGATCGGCCGCGATGGTGCCGAGCACGTCCCGCATCCGGGCCGACCGGTTGCTGCCCAGGCTGGCGATGAACGCGGACTGGTCGTCGAGCGCGGCGTTCCCGTCGAACCCGTCCGCGGTGAACACCTCGTCCCAGTAGTCGCTGATCCGGCCGCGGGTCCAGCGGTATCTGCGTCGGCTGACCAGGCCCATCGGGTTGGCGTGGGTCGCGCCGAAAAACGGCTCGGCCGCGGGGGACCGCCAGTCGACCAGCAGCTGATTGCCCGCGCTGTCCATGAGGCCGAGGCGTCCGATGTACACGGGCTCGGAGTCGTCGGCACGGACGATGTGCCCGAGGCACAGGTCCAGGCCGAAGCGGCGCAGGGCGCGCAGTTGAGCGCTCAGGTCGTGAACCATCATGTCCCGCTCCATCGCCTCCTGACCGAGGCGTCGGGGCGCCTTGCGCTCGGAATCGATGCGGCGGGACAGGTCGGCGATGGACTGCTCGAGGCTCTCCTCGATCGCCGCGAAGTGCCGCTCGTCGCCGGCGATCAGCGCCGGGTCGGCCTTGGGCGCGAGGTGGTCGGGAAGGTCGAAGGCGCCGGCAGTAAGGGGTCTCACGTCAACAGCTCCGATCTGTCGTGGGTGTTGTGGATTCAGATTTTCGGCGCGCACTCACGACTCCCATTTCCGCAGGTTCCGGGTCAGGCCGGTAATTCTGCGACACCACCCGGGCCTTGCCGCAAGCCCTGGGGTGCGCTATACATTGAAAGTGGAAGAGAGTTGCACTCATTCCTCCCCTCGTCCGATTCGGACCGTCAAACCCCTTTGCGCAGTACACCCCCCGGTCGATTCGACGCGGGCAAGGTCCGCCCGAGTATTCGAGACGCATACTCGCGTTCGGAAGTCGAATCAGGTTGACCGCCAGTACATTTGACGATGGTCGGTGGCGTCGCGATGAGTTTCGGCCGGATCGCGAGTCCGTACTGATGACCGTCTGAGGACGCGGCACGACGCCGCCCGGCACGAGACACCACGGAGGACACCATGACGACCACGCCGAACGACCCGACCGCCGCGTTGCCCGGACGTCCGCCCGTTGTCGACCGAGCCACCTGGCAGGCCGCCCGCGACGAACTCATGGTCCGCGAGAAGGCCTACACCCGTGAGGGCGACGCCCTCGCCGCGGCCCGGCGCCGGCTGCCGATGGTGGAGTTCGACGGGACCGTCGAGGTCGTCGGAGCCGACGGCCCGGTGCCGTTCCTGGACCTGTTTCAGGGCCGCGACGAACTCGTCGTCTACAAGCACATGTGGCACGACGGCGCGCCGCACCAGGGGCAGTGCGAAGGCTGCACCACCACGGCGTGGCACGTGAAGGACGCCGCGTACCTCAACGCCCGCGGCGTCTCGTACGCCGTCCTGACCACGGGCCGGTGGGACGAGGTGGCCCCCTACGTCGAGTTCATGGGCTACACCGAACCGTGGTATTCGGTGCGCGACCTGGACGCGCCGGTCGGCGACAGCATGGGTTCCCTCACCTCCTACCTGCGGGACGGCGACCGCGTGTTCCTCACCTACTCCACGACGGCCGCGGCAACGAGCGGATCAACAGCTCCCTCGGCCTGCTCGACATGACGCCCTACGGCCGCGGCGAGGCGTGGGAAGACAACCCCGAGGGCTGGCCCGAGGGCAGGAACGCGTGCTGGTCCTGGCGTTCGGACGCGGACGGGAACGCCACCTGGGGCCCGACCAGCCGTCCCGTGCCGCAGTGGACCCGCCCCGGCGCGACCCCCGTCGAGACCCTCGGCCGGAACGGCCACCACCACTGACGCGGGCTGGACCGAGCAGTCCGAGCGACGGTATCGATCACGGCAAGCGGAACTCTCGACGCGAACTCGAACACTTGATCCACCGAGAACGTGGATCCTGCATCGTGCAGTGAACGAAAATGGCTGGTGTGGGCGGAACGTGGAATCGGGTCCTGAAACTTTCACGGGTGGTGACGCTTTCGACCCCGCGCCGAATCCGGTCCGCGCGCGTATTCCCCGGTGTTAATGTGGGAATACTCGTCCTCACCGAAAGGTGCACCTCGATGAGAAGATTCGCTCGAAGAGCCGGTGGAACCGTCGTGGCGCTGACGCTCACCGCGGCCGCTTTCGTCGTGTCACCGCCACCGGTGTACGGATTTGCCGAGGATATTTGCTACACCGAGGACGGTGCCCCGCCGCACAATTGCGCGCCACTGCCCCCCGAATGTCTACTCGACGATCCCAACTCGCCGATCTGCGGCGCCGAGGCCTTCCTCCGCTACGGGTTCACGTTGCGCCGCCCGCTCGGCGGACGGAGTCTCGTGCACTCGGACTCGACGTACATCATCGCCCGCACCGTCGGCTTCTCCGAACAGGATGCGTACTGGATCGCGGCATACGACGAGGCGACCGACCTCGGCACGTTCGTCCCCCGCGACCTCTTCGGCAGGCCCGCCGCCGGCGCCGACGCGCTGACGACCAAGGACATCAGCGGCCTGGTGCGCACCCACTTCGACACCGGCGGGTTCCTCTTCCACTTCCTCCCCACGTTGCGCGGGCCGTCGGATCCGCTGCCCAACGGGTTGCACCCGAACGTCGACGATCCGCGGCACGAGATCATGCTCACACACCTGCGGACGTGGGCGATGGCCGGTCCGGGAAGCAACGCGCCGCTGTGCACGGGAGGTTTCACGAACCCTTCGGTCGACGGCGATTATGGTACGGGCGCAACGTGTTACGGAGACGCGAACCCGGTCCCGATCAACGGCACGTACAGCCTGGAGACTCCGGCAGCCATCCCGTTCACCAATATGACCGGGCAGCAGGTCATCACCGACAACGTCCTGTCGTCACAGTTCGACTCCTGGATCGGCGACAATTCCTGGAACGCCCGGACCGGCATCTACCTTCACGCTCTCGGTGACCGCATCTCGCACCACGTGTGCACCGACGCCGGCACGATCACGCCGCCGGGCCCTGCCGGGCAGGACTTCCGGATCGACCTGAATCAGCCCACCTGCGACCAGGGTCCGCACGCGGTCCGCCACGAATACGAGACGGGTGTGGACTTCGCCGGACTGAACCCGGAAGACCGGACGACCGAGGCCGCGTTGTCGATGGTGTACGACGAACTCGTCAACTTCGCGCGAGCGCGCGGAACGCTGGACGAGAGCGCCACGGCGCCCTCGAAGAAGAACGCCCTCCTGACCGATGGACTCCTGCCGGCGCTCGAGATCCGTGAACCGGTCGAGCGACTCACCGCCGTGACCGACGTCGGCTGCCGCGCGGGCGTTGCCCCGTTCCCCGGAAATCCGGCCTGCCGCTGACGTCGCTGCGCATCACGGCCGGGTCCGTGTGGCCAGGCGTGCGAGCAGGTCCGTGCGGTGCGCCTCGTCGGTCGCCATCCCGATCGCGGTCCAGGCCATCGCGAGTCCGCCGTCCAGGACGGCGCGATCGGCCTGTGCGGTGACCCCGAACCGGGTGAACTCCGGGTTGTGCATGATGGTGTCGCCGCAGTCGTATCCGATGGTCGGATGGATCGACGGGACCACATGGGAGACGTTGCCCATGTCGGTGGACCCTTGCCGCATCGCCGTGCCCTCGTCGATGGTGCGTCCGAGCGATGTGACGGCGTCGCGGTACAGCCGGGACAGGGCGAGGTCCTGGCGCAGGTCCGAGTAGTCGTTGCCGACGGCCTCGAGGGCGAGTTCGGCTCCCGTCGCCAAGGCGCCTGCCTCGAAGCAGGCGCGGATCCGGGTCTGGAGTTCGCGGAGGTCCTCGGCGGATTCCGCCCGGCAGTCGTAGGCGGCGGTGGTGCGCCCGGGGATGACGTTGGGCGCTTCACCGCCAAAGGTCACCACGCCGTGGACGACCCCGCCGGGCAGCATCTGCTGCCGGTAGGCGCTGATCGCAACCTGGGCGATCATCATGGCGTCGGCGGCATTGACGCCGCGGTGCGCCATCGCGGCCGCGTGCGCGGGACGGCCGGTGTAAGTGATGTTCCAACTGCCGATTGCCAGCGAGCCCATGCCGACGCCGTCGGTGGGTGCAGCGTGGACCATCATGGCGGCGGCGACGTCGTCGAAGGCACCCGCATCGAGCATGTCGACCTTCCCTCCGCCGTACTCTTCGGCCGGGGTGCCGAGAAGTTTGACCTGGATCCCGAGGTCGTCGGCGAACGGTGCGAGTGCGAGCGCCGCCGTCACCGCCGCGGCACCGTTGACGTTGTGGCCGCAGGCGTGGCCGATGCCGGGCAGCGCGTCGTATTCGGCGGTGATCGCGATGACGAGGTCGCCGTGCCCGGCGGTGGCGCAGAACGCCGTCGGCAGTCCGTACGCTTCCCGGGTCACGTCGAATCCGGCGCGCTCGACGAGATCGGCGATCTTGCGGGCCGACCGGAACTCCTCGTAGGCGAGTTCGGGTTCGGCGTGCAGGCTGTGGCTCAGTCCGAGGACGTCGTCCTGGCGGTCGGCGACGACGGTGCGGGCGTGCTCACGGATGGTGCGGATCTCGTCGATCACAAGTCGGCCCTTCGAGAGTGGTTGGAGGACAGGGACTGTCAGGCGGCGGCGGGGGTGCGCCGCAGAAACAGTGCGACGCCGGCGCCGGCGAGCGATACCACCGCGGTGGTCGTCCAGATGGCGACGTACGCCGAGAAGGCCGGGAAGGCAGACCCGGTCGGCGTCGCGGCGGCGGTGAAGGACAGGACGCAGGCGGCGCCGAGCGATCCTCCGATGTTGATCAGCAACTCGTTGATGCCCGAGCCGACCGCCGCCTGGTCGTGCGGTACCGATTCGACCGCCAGCGACCGCGTGGCCTGCTGGAGCAGGCCGGCACCGACCGACGAGACGACACCGACGAACAGGTACAGGACGAGGGAACTGTGGAATGCCAGGGCGCCGAGGTAGCCGGCTGCCATGGTCAGCGAGCCGAGCACCAGCGTCGTGCGGTCCCCGATCCATTCGGCGAGTCGCGGCGCGCACACCGCGCCGACCGCGACGGCGGCCATGCTCGGGAGTATCGCGAACGCGACGTCGAGGGGGGCGAGCCCGAGACCGTAGCCGAACTGCTCACGCGGGGTCGAGAGGAAGACGGCATTGGCGACCTGGAGGCCGATCAGGCAGAAGGAGAACGTGACCGCGACGAGTGAGATGACGGTGACGTTCCGGAGCCGGAACAACCGGACGTCGATCATCGGCTCGTCCGACGACAACTCCGCCCACACCCACAGCGCGATGACGATCAGGCCGCCGGCCAGGCACCCCAGTGTCCGCGCGGAGGTCCACTCCCAGCCGGGCATTCCGCCCTGACCCAGGCCCAGCAGCAGGGCGACGAGACCGACTGCCAGCAGCGATCCGCCACGCAGGTCGAGTCGGCCCCCGGGCCGGTGGTCGGATTCGGGCAGCAGCGGCCACGTGACGATCAGGGCGACACTGACCGCGACCGCGGGCACCCACAGTGCGGCCGTCGGGGCGTCGACGTACTGGGCGACGAGACCGCTGGCCACCATGCCGACGCCCATTCCGCCGACCAGGGCCGCGACCATGAACCCGATGCCGCGCCGGCTCTCGGCGTCGCCGCTGCGGTTGCGCAGGATGCCTACCAGCAGCGGGAAGAAGCCGGCGAACGCGCCCTGCAGGACCTGCCCGGTGAGAAGGACGCCGAACGAGTCGGCCGTCCCGACGAGCAGGGATCCGAGCAGGACGATGGCGAGGTTCCACCGCAGGATCCGCCGGTGGCCGTACAGGTCGCCCATGCGCGAGAGCACCGGGGTGAAAGCCACACTGGCCAGAAGATTTCCGATGCTGATCCAGTTCAGGTCGGCGGCCGTCACATGCAGCACCTCGGTGAGGCTGCGCAGAACCGGGGACAGGAAACCCTGGATGACGCCACTCGTGACCTCGACGAGCACGACGGAGATGAGGATCGCCAGCCCTGGTGTCGCCCCTCTCGGGGCGCCGACCGCAGAAGCTGCAGACGTGTGAGCGTCAATCATTCTTGTGCACCTTTGCTCGGACGGAATCCGCGGCGGATTCCGCAATGAATGTCCGGCAAGGGTTGATAATCAGGCAACAGTCACATTAGAAATAGGCTGGATCAGGCATACAGACGGACCTTGTGGTGGATTCCGGCTCGAGGAGAATCGAAATGGCGGAAACCGGCGGGGCTTCGACGGTGTTCGACGCACTGGATCGGGCGATCGTGCAGGTTCTCGCACGAGACCCTCGCGCGTCGTTCGCCGATGTGGGTACTCGGCTCGGGTGTCATGAGCGGACAGTCGCCCGCCGACTCGAACGGATGACGGACACGGGGGCGGTGCGCTTCACGGCGGCGCTGGTCGCGGAGTACCTCGGCGAGGGGGTGTCCGTGGACCTCGCCGTCCGGTGCGCCCCGGGTCGACTCGACGACGTGGCACTGGCCCTCGCGGAACTCCCCGAGACCCGGGCCATCGAGGTGACGACCGGCGGGTTGCAGGTTCACGTCGAGGCCGCGGTCGCCGACAACGATGCGCTCCTGGCCCTCGTCGACGGCTCGATCGGCAGGCTCGGCGGCGTCCTCGACGTCCACTCCGCGGTGATATTGCAGTTGCTGCTGACGGCGGCGGACTGGGCGCCCTACGAAAGTGAGCCGACGGCACTCCGCCGATCGGCCGCCGAGGGCAGGGCGCTTCCCGAGCGGATCGAGGTCGACGATCTGGACCGCCGGCTGGTCGACTCGCTGCGGCGGGATCCGCGAATGGCGATGAGCCGACTTGCCAAGGAGCTCAACGTCGGTGAGTCGACCGCCCGCCGCCGGCTGTCGCGGTTGAAGAGCGCACATGTTCTGCACCTGCGCCTGCTGGTCGATCCGGCGCAGTTCGGATTCACCGTCGAGGCTCGCATCGAACTGGAGGTCGAGTACGGCCACCTCGACGCCGCCGTCCGGCGACTCGCGTCGGAACCGTCCGTCCGGCATCTCGTGACCACCACCGGCCGCAGAAACGTCCTCGGATACTCGTGGCACGCGGACGTTCAGGACCTCTACGCGTTCACGTCGCGGGTACTCGGCGCGCTGGACGGCGTCCGGCAGGTGCAGACCGCACTCGTCGCACGGACGTACAAGTCGGCAGGCGTGCGGATGTAACCGCGACGGCCCCCCGCCGGCCCTCAGCTACCGAAGGGGGACGCGCTGTTGGAGTACCGCGCGAAGTCGCCCTGCGCCCGGCTGTAGACGTTGAGGTCGACGTCGCCGTTGACGCCGGGGATGCGGCCGGTGCTGGTGTACTGCCAGAACGTCCAGTTGCTCCAGCCGCCGGGGAGGGGGCCGGGCGTGTTCTGACCGTTGTAGTCGGCGATCCACAGGGGGTATCCGGCGAACTCGTTGGTGTTCGCCATCGCCGTCCGCCAGAAGGTCGGGTACGTGTAGATGATCGGCTGACGTCCGGTGAGCGATTGGACCGTATCGAGGTAGCGGTGCGTCCAGTCGATCAGCGCGGCGGGCGGCAGTCCGGCGGAGTGCTCGATGTCGAGGACCGGCGGCATGTCGCCCGGACCGTTGATGCCGAGGACCACGGTCGAGTAGAAGGCGGCCTGCGCTTCGGGAGACTGGGTGGGGTCCGCGTAGTGGTACGCGCCGCGGGCGACCCCGGCGACGCGCATGGCGAGGCAGTCCTGGACGAAGTACGGATTGACGTAATTGAGGCTCTCGGTGGCCTTGACCATCGCGAAGTCGTGGCCTGCGTTGCGGACGGAGAACCAGTCGATCGGCGACCCGCCCGGGTGTTGCCAGGACGCCACGTCCGGACCTCGGACGGGTTCGGCTGCCGCGTGCCCCGGCACCGCGGCCGCGAGCGCACCGGCGAGCAGTAGCGGTGCGAGCTTGGAGAACCTTCGGACCTTCACCCCGATAGCCATGCGCCCGAGGGTAGTGGTTGCGGCGTCCGAGTTCCGGTCAACGACGAGGTTGCCGGGACACGCGAACAGGAAACGATCCTCTCGGTCTGTTTTGTCCGAAAATTTGACCACCGCGGTAGGTTATGCGACTCTTTCCTGGTCAAACCCATAGGTTACCCAAACCTAACTAGAGCTTTTCCGTAGTCGGTCCCCGGAGCACGAGTCGTCAGCCGCTGCTCCCAGCAGATAAGAGAACGACCCTTGGAACCGGCAGAATTCGCGGCTGGTAGCCCCGCCCGCACCGAGACCAGTGGCAGCGACGACGCTGCGCGCCCCTTCGCACTGACCGCCGCTCAGCGCGGGATCTGGTTCGCCCAGCACCTCATGGGCGACGTGCCGATCACGATCGCGCAATACGTCGACATCGAGGGAGAACTGGACGTCGACGCCCTGCGACGTGCGGGTCAGGCCGCTGCCCGCGAGATCGGCAGCGGCATGCTCCGCATCGTCGAGGTCGGCGGCGAGCCGCTCCAGACGGTCGACTTCACCCTCGACGACAGGGTGGAGCATCACGACTTCCGGACCGAGCCGGACCCCCACGCCGCCGCCCTGCGCTGGATGCGCGCCGACTACACCGCGCCGCTCGACCTGCTCGCGGACCGGCTGATCCGCGGCGCCACGCTGCAGATCGGCGAGCACCACCACCTCTGGTACTGCCGCATCCACCACATCGCGCTCGACGGGTACGGCGCGATGAAGTTCATGAATCGCGCCGCCGAGTTGTACACCGCCGAGGTGGGGGGCGTGGAACCCGCGGTATCGGTGGCGGGCGACCTCCGGGACGTCTCGGCCGCCGAGGACGTGTACCGCGGTTCGTCCCGGTTCCTCTCCGACCGCGACTACTGGGCCACCCGCTCCCGGGACCTTCCCGCCCCGACCGGCCTCGCGGGCCGCAGTGCCCCGGCGCAGGCCCGGTCGCGGTGGCACGGCGGGCCGGTGCCCACCCGCATCGCCCGGGCGGTGGACGGGGCCGTCGAGCGTCTCGACTCCGCCTTCGCCGCCGTCACCGTGGCGGCGACCGCCGCGTTCGTCGCCCGGATGACCGGTTCCGACGACGTCGTCCTCAGCCTGCCCGTGTCGGCCCGCACCAACGCGGTGCTGCGCCGGTCGGGCGGCATGGTGTCCAACGTGGTGCCGCTGCGGGTGTCGATCACCCCGGACACGACGGTCGCCGCCCTGGTCTCCGCCGTCCAGCTCGAACTCACCGGCGCGCTCCGGCACCAGCGGTACCGGAGCGAGGACATCCGGCGCGACGCCGGCGCCGCCCGGGATCAGCGGGGCTTCTTCGGGCCCGCGATCAACATCATGAACTTCCACTCCGAGATCACTCTCGGCGAGCTCACCGGACAGTTCCACGTGCTGTCGACGGGACCCGTCGAAGACCTCTCCGTCAACCTCTACCCGAGTGTCGCGGGGAGTTCGTCGCGCATCGATTTCGAGGCGAACCCCGCCCTGTACGGCGACGGGGAGCTCGCCGAACACCACGCGCGCTTCCTCGCCCTCCTGGCCCGGTTCGCCGACGCCGACCCGGACACAAAGGTCGCCGCCCTGGACGTGCTGACGGCGGACGAGCACGCCCAGCTCGTGCCCGCGGCCGGCCCGCAGGCACCCGCCCCGGCACTGCTCGCCGAGCTGTTCGAGGCGGGGGTCCGCGCGAACCCGGACGGCACGGCACTGATCCTCGGCGACACCACGATCGGCTACCGCGAACTCGACGAGCGCAGCACCGCGCTCGCACGCCTGCTGCTGGACCGCGGGGTGGGCCCGGGCGACTTCGTGGCCGTGTCGTTCACCCGGTCCGTCGACTCCGTGGTGGCGGTGTGGGCGACGGCGAAGTCGGGCGCCGCCTTCGTCCCCGTCGATCCGGCCTACCCGGCCGAGCGCATCGCGCACATGCTGTCCGATTCCGGGGCGAGCCTGGGGCTGACGGCGACCGCGCACCGCGACGTGCTCGCGGGAACCGACGTCGCCTGGCTCGCCCTCGACGACCCCGCGTTGACGTCGGCCTGCGCGGAAAGGTCGATCGCGCCGGTGACGGACACCGACCGTCCGGCGAAGCTGATGCCGCAGCATCCGGCGTACATGATCTACACGTCCGGCTCTACGGGCACGCCGAAGGGCGTGGTGGTCACGCACACCGGACTGGCCACGTTCGCCGCGTCGGCCCGGCCCGAACTCGGTGTGACGCGCCACTCGCGGGTGCTGCGCTTCTCGTCGTCGAGCTTCGACGCGTCCGTGTTCGAGATGGTGCAGGCACTCAGTGCGGGCGCGGCGATGGTCATCGCACCTGCCGACGTGTACGGCGGTGGCGACCTCGCGGCGCTGCTGCGCTCGGAGCAGGTCACCCACATCATCAGCGCGCCCGCGGTTCTGGGAACGGTGGACGCCACCGGTCTCGACTCGCTCGAGGCTGTGGTGGTCGGCGGCGACATGTGCCCGCCGGATCTCGTCGAACGTTTCGGCGCCCGCTGCCGCCTGTACAACAGCTACGGCCCCACCGAGTCGACGATCGTCATCACCATGACGGGTCCGCAGACCGACCCCGCGGCGATCACCATCGGCGGTCCGATGCAGGGTGCCCGCACACTCGTCCTGGACCGCCGGCTGCGGCCGGTGCCGCGCGGAGTGACGGGAGAGCTGTATCTCGGCGGCCCCGGACTCGCCGAGGGATACCACGCCCGATCCGGGCTGACGGCGTCCCGTTTCGTCGCCGACCCGTTCCCCGGGGCCACGGGCGACCGCCTGTACCGCACCGGCGACCTCGTGCGGTGGAGCCGCGGCGACAGTCCCGTCCTCGAGTACGTGGGGCGCAGCGACTTCCAGGTGCAACTGCGGGGACAGCGCATCGAACTCGGCGAAATCGACGCCGTGCTGTCGGCACACGAGTCGGTGGACTTCGCCGTGTCCGCCGTGCACGAACGCGACGGCGGCACGCCGGTGCTGGTGTCGTACGTGCGGATCCGGCCGGATCACCGTTTCGATCCCGCCGCGCTGGCCGCGTTCGCCGGCGAATTCCTCCCGGCGCACATGGTGCCGTCGCTGACGGTGCCGCTCGACACGATTCCCCTGACACCCGCGGGCAAGGTGGACCGCGGCGCCCTGCCCGCACCCGAATTCGACACCACCGCTACGCCGTTCCGCGGGCCGTCGACGCCGATCGAGCAGATCGTCGCCGACGCGGTGGCCGAGGTGCTGCACGTCGAGGCGGTGGGCGTAGACGACTCCTTCTTCGCGCTCGGCGGCGACAGCATCGTCGCGATCCAGCTGGTGTCGCGAGCGAAGGCCGCCGGTGTGGTGTTCACGCCGCGGGACGTGTTCGAACGCAAGACCGTTGCCGGACTCGCCGAGGTCGCGGTCGACCTCGCGGTGGCACAGAAGTCGCGGCTGCCCGAGCTGCCCGGCGGGGGAGTGGGCGCCCTGCCCCTCACGCCGATCGGCCGCGACGTCCTCGGTCGCAGCCGCGGCAACCGTATCGACCTCGACGCCTTCTATCAGGCCGTGACGCTGACGGCGCCCGCCGACCTGGACCTGCCGCGGCTGCACCGGACCGTCGCCGCGATTCTCGATCATCACGACGCGTTGCGCTCCCACCTTCCGGCGGACGGCCGGGAACTGGTGGTCGAGCCCGCGGGATCCGTGGACGCCGAGCGGGTCGTCACATACGTACGTACCGAATACGGTTCCGGCACGGAGCAATTCGACGCCGCGCTCGACACCGAGTGCCGGGCCGCGACAGGCCGTCTCGACACGGCCGCCGGTGTGATGCTGCAGTTGGTGTGGATCGACCCCGCCGACGCGCGCGGAGTGCTCCTGGTGGTGGCCCATCATCTGGTCGTCGACGGAGTGTCTTGGCGGATCCTCGTGCCGGACTTCGCTACCGCCTGGGCGCAGGTGGCCGCCGACCGCACCCCCGAACTGCCGCCCGTCGCGACGTCGGCCCGCCGTTGGGCCCATGCCCTCGTCGAGACGGCCGAAACCGACTCGGTGACGGGTGAACTCGACGCCTGGCGATCCATCCTCGACGGCCCCGTTCCGGCACTCGGTTCCCGCCCGCTCGATCCCGCCGTCGACACCGGCGCCACCACCGGCCGGGTGTCCACCGAGGTCGGGCCCGACACCACCGCCACCCTTCTCACGACCCTGCCTACCGCGTTCCGCGGGACCGTGACCGACGGCCTGGTGACGGCACTCGGTCTCGCGTTCGCCGCGTGGGGCGGCGAACGCACGCTGCTGTTGTCTCTCGAGGGTCACGGCCGCGACGAGGCCCTCGTGCCCGGCGCCGACCTGTCGCGCACCGTCGGCTGGTTCACCACCGCCTACCCGGCCCGGATCGCACTGGACGCGCTCGACGTCACGGACGCACTGGCCGGCGGACCTGCCGCCGAGCGGGCCGTGAAGACCGTCAAGGAGCAGCTGCGTCGTATTCCGGGGAACGGCACCAGCTTCGGGTTGCTGCGTCACCTCCGCGACGACAGCGCCGAGATCCTGAACGCCCTGCCCTCGCCGCCGGTCAGCTTCAACTACCTCGGACGCGTCGGCGCAGGCGACCTCCCGGACGCGGTGCGCGAGAACGGCTGGATCCCCGACGCCACCCGGATCGACGTCAACGCGTTCAGCGGCGCCGGACTGTCGATCGCCTTCGTCCTCGACATCAACGCGTCGGTCGGCGACGACGGCCGGCTGTCGGCCACGTTCGACTTCCCCACCGGGGTGCTGACCGCGTCCGAGGTCGAGCGGTTGGCGGACCTGTGGCGGACGGCGCTCGAGGCACTGGCTTCGCACGTGCGGGGCGCGGGACCCGCCGGACTGACCCCGTCCGACGTCCCGCTGGTGTCCGTCGACCAGGATCGGATCGAGCTGTGGGAGAACAGCTACGGCCCGCTGGACGACATCTGGTCGCTGTCGCCGCTGCAGTCGGGTCTGCTGTTCCACGCCGGGCTGTCGGCCGGCGCGGTGGACGTGTACACGGCGCAGATCGTGCTGGATCTCGGCGGCGACGTCGACGCGAGCCGGTTGCACCGCGCGGCGCAGCGCCTGCTGGATCGGCACGCGGCGCTGCGGACCGCGTTCGTCTACGACACCGACGGCGTCCCCGCGCAGTTGGTCCCCGATTCGGTGACCGTGCCGTGGCGTGAGATCCACGTGCAGGGGGCCGGCGGACTGGACGAACTCGTCGCCGTGGAACGCACGACGCGGTTCGACATGGCGGCACCGCCGCTCGTCCGGTTCGTGCTGGCCCATTCGGGTGATCGAACGACGGGCGACCGGTCGACGCTGGTTATCACCAACCACCACATCCTGTTCGACGGCTGGTCGATGCCGCTGTTCGTCAAGGACTTCCTGCTGCTGTACGCGTCGGACGCGCCGAGCGCGGCACCCGCGCGCCCCTACCGCCGGTACCTGGCGTGGCTCGCCGGACAGGACCGCGCCGGCGCGCTCGCCGACTGGGCCGCCGCACTCGAGGGAGCCACCGAACCGACCGTCCTCGCCCCGCAGCACACCGGCCACGGCTCGGCTCCCCGGGACGTCGACGTCCCGGTGACGGCGGAGGTGGCCGGGCAGCTCACCCGGATCGCCCGCGAGCACGCCGTGACCGTCAACACGGTGATTCAGGCAGCGTGGGGAATCCTGCTGTGCGGTTTGCTGTCCCGTGACGACGTGGTGTTCGGCGCCACCGTCTCCGGACGTCCGGCGGACCTCCCCGGCGTCGAGGAGACGCTCGGGTTGTTCATCAACACCGTTCCCGTCCGTCTGCGTCTCGATCCGGACGAGCCCGTGTCTTCGCTCCTGCGCCGGCTGCAGGACGAGCAGGTCCGCCTGCTCGACCGGCACCACGTCGGTCTCACGGAGATCCAGTCCGTCGCAGGCCCGGGCAGCGTGTTCGACACGCTCACCGTGTTCGAGTCGTACCCCGTCGACCGCGCGGCACTGGACCCGGACACCGACATCGACGGACTGCGGATCCGCGGTATCGACGTCACCGACGCCACCCACTACCCCCTGGCGCTCGTCACGGTGCTGGAGCCGGATCTGCATCTCACGCTGGAGTACTCGGCGGATGCGTTCGGCGCGGACGGCGCCCGGCGGGTCGCGGAGCGGTTCGCGCGGGTGCTCACGGCGATGACCCGGCCGCACACCCTGGTCGGTGCCGTCGATCTACTCGGGGACGCCGAACGCGCTCGCATTCTGCAGGAGTGGAACGCGACCGATCACGCGATCGACGACGTCACCCTCGTCGACCTGCTGGGCACCGCCGCGCTCCGCACACCCGAGTCGGCGGCGGTGACGTTCGGGCACGAGACGCTGTCGTACACCGAGTTCGACAGCCGGGCGAACACCCTGGCCCGCCATCTGATCTCGCAGGGGGTGGGCCCCGAATCCATCGTGGCCGTCACCCTGCGACGGTCCCTCGACCAACTCGTCGCCCTCCACGCCGTCGTCCGCGCGGGCGGGGCCTACCTGCCCGTCGATCCCGACCATCCGCAGGCGCGCATCGCCCACGTACTCGGCAGCGCCAGCCCTGCGCTGGTGCTCGCGACCGCGTCCGACACGCGGGTCGTGCCCGACGGCCTGCGCACGGTGCGGGTGGACCGGCTCGACCTGTCCACCGTCGCGACGACGCCGCTGTCCGACGCGGAGCGTCTCGCGCCGCTGCGCCCCGGCCACCCCGCGTACGTGATCTACACGTCGGGTTCGACGGGACGCCCGAAGGGTGTGGCGGTGTCGCACGCCGCGATCGTCAACCGGCTGCTGTGGATGCAGGACAGCTACGCCGTCGACGCGCGGGACGTCGTTCTCCACAAGACCCCGGCCACGTTCGACGTGTCCGTGTGGGAACTGTTCTGGCCGTTGATGACCGGTGCCCGCATGGTGATCGCCGAGCACGACGGGCACCGGGACCCGCACTACCTGTCGCGGCTGATCCGCGACGAGGGTGTCACGACGCTGCACTTCGTCCCGTCGATGCTCGACGTGTTCCTCGAGCACGCCGACACCGCGCTCTGCACCACCGTGCGGCAGGTCTTCGCCAGCGGTGAGGCGCTGCCGCGCACCACCGTCACGCGCTTCCACCGGCAGTTCGGTGCCGCGCTGCACAACCTGTACGGGCCCACCGAGGCCGCGGTCGACGTGACGTTCCACCGCACCGATCCGGCGGCGACCGGTCCGGTGCCGATCGGCGCACCCGTGTGGAACACCCGGGTGTACGTCCTCGATTCCCGACTCCTCCCGGTGCCCGTCGGTGTTGCGGGCGAGCTGTATCTGGCCGGCACCCAACTTGCCCGCGGGTATGTCGGACGCCCCGACCTGACGTCCGACCGGTTCGTGGCCGATCCGTTCTCGACCGACGGCGCCCGCCTGTACCGGACCGGCGACCTGGTGCGCTGGACCGACGGCGGGGAGCTGGAGTATCTGGGCCGCACCGACTTCCAGGTGAAGCTGCGTGGGCAGCGCCTCGAACTCGGCGAGATCGAGGCCGTGCTCCTGAACCATCCCGACGTGACGCAGGCGGCTGTCCTGGTGCGCGGGGACGGGCCGGCCGAGCGTCTCGTCGGCTACGTCGCCCTGCGCTCCGGAAACACCGCGGACCCCGACCGGCTGTCCGCGCACGCGGCGGCGGAGTTGCCGTCGTACATGGTGCCGTCGGCGTTCGTCCTCCTCGACGCACTGCCGCTGGGGCCCAACGGCAAACTCGACCGCCGGGCGCTGCCCGAACCCGCGCTCGCGAGCGCCGTAGTCGAACCGCCGGCGACGGCCGCGGAGATCGCCGTCGCGCGGATCTTCGCCGACGTCCTCGGCGTCCCGGACGTCGGCGCCACCGACAACTACTTCGACCTCGGCGGCAACTCGCTGACCGCCACCCGGGCGGTCGCCCGGATCAACGCCGAACTGGGTTCCGCACTCGGTGTCCGGGAGTTGTTCGACGCTCCCACCGTCCGCGCTCTCGCGGCGGCGTCGGCCCCGGACCACCGGCACACCCGTCCTGCCCTCGTCGCCGGCCGGCGCCCGTCTCGGCTGCCGCTGTCTCCGGCGCAGTACCGCATGTGGTTCCTCAACCGGTTCGACACCGCCTCCGGCGCCTACAACATCGCCGCCGCGCTGCGGCTGACCGGAGAACTGGACGTCGACGCGCTCGGCGCGGCCGTCCGCGATGTGATCGCGCGTCACGAGGTACTGCGGACCGTCTACCCCGATTCCGCCGACGGACCGCACCAGGTGGTGCTCGACAGAACCACCGCCGTGCTGGCACCGGCCCCGACCACGGAGCAGGAACTTCCGTCCGCCGTCGAAGACCTCGTGACCCGCGGCTTCGACGTGACGGCGACCGTCCCGCTGCGCGTGGCGCTGCTCCGCGTCGCGGCGGACGAGCACGTGCTGGTTCTGGTGACCCACCACATCAGCGCCGACGGCTGGTCGATGGGACCGCTGGCCCGGGACGTCATGTCCGCGTACGTCGCCCGCGCGGCGGGCACCGCACCCGAGCAGCCGTCGCTGCCCGTGCAGTACGCCGACTACGCCCTGTGGAAGCTCGACGTCCTCGGCGACGAGGGCGACGCCGGTTCGCTCGCCGCCCGGCAGATCGACTACTGGACGAACACCCTCGCCGGGTTGCCGGAACGGATCGAACTCCCCACCGACCGTCCCCGGCCGCACGTCGCGTCGCACCGCGGCGACACCGTCGACTTCGCCCTCGACCCCGAGACGTACGGCGCAGTGACGGCACTCGCCCGGTCTTTGCGCGCGACCCCGTTCATGGTGCTGCACACCGCCCTGTCCGTGCTGCTGTCCCGGCTGTCCGGTAGCACCGACGTCGCCGTCGGCACCCCGGTCAGCGGCCGCGGGGAGGCCGCACTCGACGACGTGGTCGGTATGTTCGTCAACACCCTGGTCCTGCGCACACAGGTCGACCCGGCGCTGACGTTCCGCGCGCTCGTCGAGCAGACCCGCGACACCGACCTCGCCGCCTACGCGCACGCCGACATCCCGTTCGAGCGGCTGGTGGAGATCGCGAGCCCGGCCCGCTCGACCGCCCATCACCCGCTGTTCCAGGTGGTGCTGTCGATCGACGACGTCGCGCCGCCGAGCATCGCCCTCCCCGGACTGACCGTCGCGGCTCTTCCGCTCGACGAGGCCGTCGCCAAGTTCGACCTGCAACTGTCGGTGACGGAGAACGCGGACGGGTCCGGTGCCCGGGGCAGGTGGACGTTCGCCACCGACCTGTTCGACCGTGCGACCGTCGAGGCGTTCGGGCGCAGGCTCGTCCGGATCCTCGCCGCCGCGGTGTCGGACCCCGCCCTCGCCGTCGGTGACATCGACCTTCTCGACGACACCGAACGCGCCGCTCTCGTTACCCGCGCCGACGTCCGGCACTCCGGAAGCCGCACGCTCCCAGAGATTCTCGCCGACGGTGCCGCGGTGGGCGGCACGGCGCTGGTCACGGACGACGGGGAACTGCCCTACGCGGAACTCGATGCCCGCTCGAATCGCCTCGCCCGGGTTCTTCTCGCGAGGGGCGCGGGCCCCGAAACGGTGGTCGCGGTGGCGCTCACCCGCTCCGCGCTGTCCGTGACCGCGGTGTGGGCGGTGGCCAAGACCGGTGCCGCGTTCGTGCCCGTCGACCCGGCCTACCCCGCGGATCGCATCGAGCACATGCTGACCGACTCCCGCGCGGCGCTGGGCCTGACCGACTCCCACACGTCGGCGGCCCTGCCCGGAACCACCGACTGGCTCCTCGTCGACGACCCGGAACTGGGTGCGGCTGCGTCGGCCGATCCGATCACCGACGCCGACCGGACGCTGCCGTTGCGCGCCGAACACCCCGCCTACCTCATCTACACGTCGGGGTCGACCGGAATCCCCAAGGGTGTCACCGTCACCCACGCCGGCCTCGACAGTTTCGCCACCGAACAGGTGGAGCGGTACGCACTCGACCCCCTCAGCCGGACGCTGCATTTCGCGTCACCCAGCTTCGACGCGTCGATTCTCGAACTCCTGATGGCGTTCGCCGCCGGCGCGACGCTCGTGATCGTGCCGACCGGCGTATACGGCGGGGAGGACCTCGCATCCCGGGTCCGTGACCGGCGGGTGAGCCACGCCTTCGTCACGCCCGCCGCGCTCGCCACCCTCGACCCGAACTCGCTGCCGGATCTCGGGACCGTGGTGGTGGGCGGCGATGCCTGCGATGCGTCTCTGGTGGAGAAGTGGGCACCCGTCCGCCGGATGTTCAACGCGTACGGGCCCACCGAGTCGACGATCATGGCCACCCTGTCGGGTCCGATGACGGCGGGCGACCCGGTGCGGATCGGCGTCCCGATCCGGGGAACCACTGCGCTGGTGCTGGATTCGAGGTTACATCCCGTTCCCGACGGCGTCGTGGGTGAACTCTATCTGGCGGGGACCGCGCTGGCCCGCGGCTACCACGACCGTCCCGCGCTCACCGCCGAGCGTTTCGTGGCGAACCCGTACGCCCCCGGGCGCCTGTACCGCACCGGCGATCTGGTGCGGTACACCCCGAGCGGTGAACTGGAGTACCTCGGCCGCGCCGACTTCCAGGTGAAGATCCGCGGTTTCCGCATCGAGCTCGGCGAGATCGACGCCGCGGTCGCGGCGCACCCGAGCGTCGAATTCGCGGTCACCACAGCGGTCACCGTCCGGAACGACGCGACAGCGCTGGTGACCTACGTGCTGCCCGCGGGTGGAACCGCCGTCGACCCGGCCGAGGTGACCGCGCACGCGGCGCGACTCCTGCCCGGCTACATGGTGCCGTCCACCGTGATGGTGCTCGACCGGGTTCCGCTGACCCCGGCAGGCAAGGTGGATCGCACGGCCCTGCCCGAACCCGTCTTCGCGGTTCGCGAGTACGTGGCCCCGCGCACCGACACCGAACGGCTGGTCGCCGCCGCCTACGCCGACGTGCTCGGCGCCGAGACAGTGGGAGCCGCAGACGATTTCTTCGACCTCGGCGGCAACTCGCTGAGCGCCACCCGCGTGATCGGCCGGGTCAACGAGTCGGCGGGCACGTCGCTGGCGGTGCGGGTGGTCTTCGAGGCGCCCGGCGTCGCGGCCCTCGCCGCGGTGGTCGACACGGCCGAACGGGGTGACCGCCCGGTGCTGGCCGGCATCGAGCGGCCGGATCGTATTCCGCTGTCCGCGGCGCAGTCCCGGATGTGGATCCTCAACCGCTACGACCCCGAGTCCGTGGCGTACAACATCCCGCTCGTGCTGCGCCTGTCCGGCGACCTCGACAGCGCCGCCCTCGGCGCGGCACTGCGCGACGTCCTGGAGCGTCACGAGGCGCTGCGGACCGTGTATCCCGAGTCGGCCGACGGCCCGTACCAGCGGATCGTTTCCCTGGGCGACCTCGCGGTGGATCTCGAACCTCGCCGGGTGGACGGCGAAGACCAGCTGTTCGCGCTGCTGACCGCGGAGCTGTCCACCGGATTCGACGTGACGACGTCGGTGCCGCTGCGCAGCAGCATCTTCCGACTGTCGCCGGACGACCATGTGCTCGTCGTGGTGGTGCACCACATCAGCGCGGACGGCGCGTCGATGGGGCCGCTCGCCCGAGACCTGATGCTGGCGTACACCGCACGGGCCGGCCACCGGGAACCGGAGTGGACACCGCTCGCGGTCCAGTACGCCGACTACAGCGTCTGGCAGCGGCAACTTCTCGGCGCCGAGACGGACGATCGAAGTCTGGCAGTGCGCCAGGCCGCGTACTGGCGTCGGCAGTTGCGCGGCGCGCCGGAGTTGCTCGAACTTCCCACTGACCGGCGACGTCCGGCCGTGGCGTCGCTGCGCGGGGAGGTCGCGACGTTCCGCCTCGACGGCGCACTCGTCGAGCAGGCCACCGCATTCGGACGCAGCCACGGCGCCACCCTGTTCATGGTGGCGCACGCGGCCCTCGCCACCCTCCTCGCGCGCCTCGCCGCCACCACGGACGTGGTGGTGGGCACTCCCGTCGCGGGCCGCGGCGAGCAGGCGCTCGACGATCTGGTGGGCATGTTCGTGGGGACACTCGCGCTGCGCACCCACATCGATCCGGCGCACTCGTTCGCCCAGGTGCTGGGACACGTCCGGGAGACCGATCTCGCGGCGTACGGCAACGCCGACCTGCCGTTCGAGCGGCTGATCGACCTGCTGCAACCGGCTCGCTCGCAGGCGTATTCGCCGATCTTCCAGGTGGCGCTGTCGCTCGAGGACCAGACCGTGGACCAGCTCACCCTGCCCGGGTTGTCCGTGTCCGCAATGGACCTCGGAGTGGTGCCCGCGAAGTTCGATCTGCAGTTGACCCTCCGCGCGGACGGCGACGGAATGGCGGCGTCGTGGACTTTCGCCACCGATCTCTTCGACCGCGACACGATCGACTCGTTCTCCGTCCGCTTCGAACGGATCCTGCGGGACGCGATCACCGACCCGGGGCGCGCGGTCGGCGACCTGGACCTGCTGGACGCCGCCGAACGCGCCGCACTGACCGCGGGGCCCGCACCCGCCGCCGTGGCCGCTCGGACGTTGCCGGACATCTTCACCCGCGGAGCCGAACACGGTGGGATCGCCCTCGTCTCGGAGGAGGGCGAACTCTCCTACGCGGACCTCGACGCGCAGTCGAACCAGTGGGCACGCGTGCTCATCTCGCGCGGCGTCGGGCCGGAAACGGTGGTGGCGCTGGCGCTTCCGCGGACGGCGCGGGCCGCCGTCGCCGTGTGGGCGGTGGCCAAGACGGGCGCCGCGTTCGTGCCGGTCGATCCGAGCTACCCGCGCGAACGCATCGAGCACATGCTCGCCGACTCGGGTGCGACGCTGGGGTTGACCGACACCGCCACCGCGGCGGTGCTGCCCACCGGCGCCGAGTGGCTGTTGCTGGACGACTCCGCGCCCGTCGCGTCGGCCGCGCCGGTCACCGACCGCGACCGCACGAGGCCGCTGCGCCTGTCGCATCCGGCGTACCTGATCTACACGTCGGGCTCCACCGGAACTCCCAAGGGCGTCACGGTCACCCACACGGGGCTGAGTGCGTTCACGGCGGAGGCGCGCCCGGAACTGGGCACCACGGCGCAGTCCCGCGTGCTCCGGTTGTCGTCGTCGAGTTTCGACGCCTCCGTGTTCGAGATGATCCAGGCGTTCAGCGCCGGGGCCACCCTCGTGATCGCACCGCCGTCCGTGGTCGGCGGCGAAGACCTCACCGCCCTGCTCCGCGGCCAGCGCGTCACCCACGTGCTCACCGCCCCGGCCGCGCTGAGCACCGTCGACGCGAGTGGGCTCGACGACCTGCGCACCGTCGTCGTCGGGGGTGAGGTGTGTCCGCCGCAACTGGTCGAGCAGTTCGCCCCGGGGCGTCGGTTCTTCAACAGCTACGGACCCACCGAGACCACCATCGTCGTCACCATGGGTGAACCGCTCACCCCGGGCGCCGACATCACCATCGGCAGCCCGCTCGACGGCGCGCAGGCGCTCGTCCTCGACTCCCGGCTGCGGCCGGTGCCGCGCGGTGTCACGGGTGAGCTGTATCTTGCCGGCCCCGGCCTCGCCCGCGGCTACCACGCGCGGTTCGGCCTGACGTCGGAACGGTTCGTCGCCAATCCTTGTGGCCACCGAGGGTCCCGGATGTACCGGACCGGCGACCTGGTGCGTCTGCGCGCCGACGGGCAGCTCACGTATGTGGGCCGCGCCGACGCCCAGGTGAAACTGCGGGGTCTGCGCCTCGAACTCGGCGAGGTCGAGGCCGCGCTGTCCCGGCATCCCGACGTGGTCGCCGCGGCGGCATCCGTCCACCACCATCCGCGGCTCGGCGATCAACTCGTCGGCTACATCGTGCCCGCGCCGGGCACCGGCCCCGACGTCTCCGGCATCCTGGCGGCGGCGGCCGAAGTCCTGCCCCGCGCGCTCGTGCCGGCGACCGTCACCCTGCTCGACGCCATTCCACTCACCCCGGCCGGCAAGATCGACCGCCCGGCACTGCCCGCGCCGACGTTCGCGGCACGGACGGAGTTCCGGGCGCCGTCGACCGCGTCCGAACTGCTGGTCGCGCAGGTGTTCGCGGAGATCCTCGACGTCGAGCGGGTGGGCGCCGACGACAGCTTCTTCGAGATCGGCGGCAACTCCCTGTCCGCCACGCAGGTGATCGCCCGCCTCCGCGCGGCCACCGGCACGTCCCTGTCCGTGCGGTCCCTGTTCGACGCGCCCACCGTCGCGGCCCTGGCCGCCGCCGTGGACACCGCGGGCGCGTCCGATCGCCCGGTCCTCGCGGCACGTCCGCGACCGGACCGGATTCCGCTGTCCCCGGCGCAGTCCCGGGTGTGGTTCCTCAACCGGTTCGACCCGGCCTCCGCCGTCGACAACCTGCCGCTCGCCCTCCGGCTGACCGGGGCGCTCGACGTTTCCGCTTTGCGGGCGGCGCTCGGCGACGTTCTCGCACGGCACGAGGCGCTGCGCACGATCTACCCCGATTCACCCACCGGGCCGCACCAGGTCCTGCTGTCCACCGACTCGGCGCTCCCGGACCTGACCGTGCTCGCGGTGAACGAGGACGAGGCACTGCAGCGTGCCCTGGAGTTCGCGACCACGGGATTCGACCTCACCGCGGAAGCTCCTCTGCGCGCCGGTCTGTTCGCGGTGTCCGAGAACGAGCACCTTCTCGTCGTGGTGGCCCATCACATCGCCGCCGACGGCTTCTCGCTCGCGCCACTGGCCCGCGACGTGATGCTCGCCTACACCGCCCGCGCGCAGCAGGACGTGCCCGCGTGGTCGCCGCTGCCGGTCCAGTACGCCGACTACAGCCTCTGGCACCGCGAACTGCTCGGCGACGAGAACGACCCCGCGTCGCTCGTTGCACGCCAGACCGACTACTGGGCACGCACTCTCGCCGGTCTTCCGGACGAGCTCACTCTGCCCACCGACCGTCCGCGCCCGCGGCGGCAGTCGCACCGCGGCAGGGAACTGACGTTCGCCGTCGATGCCCACACGCACGGGTTGCTGCGCGAACTCGCGGCCGCCCGCCACGCCAGCCTGTTCATGACCGTGCACGCCGCCTACGCGGTGTTCCTGAGCCGGTTGTCGAATACGGCGGACATCGCGGTCGGGACCCCGGTCGCCGGTCGCGGCGAGCAGGCCCTCGACGACCTCGTGGGCATGTTCGTCAACACCCTGGTCCTGCGAACACAGATCGACCCGGCGGCCACGTTCGAGGAACTGGTGGAGCGCATCCGCGACACCGACCTCGGTGCGTTCTCGCATGCCGATGTTCCGTTCGAGTGGCTGGTGGAAGTACTCGATCCGGTTCGCTCCCAGGGGCGGCACCCGCTGTTCCAGGTGGCCCTGTCCTTCCACAATCTCGCCCCCGCCACGTTCGACCTGCCGGGACTCGTCGTCTCGACCGTCCCGGCCGAGCTGCAGACCGCCGAGTTCGATCTGCATCTGACGCTGACCGAGCAGGCGGAGGGCGGTATCCACGCGTCGTTCACCTATTCCACCGATCTGTTCGACGCCTCGACGGTCGCCACGTTCGCCGAGCAGTTCACGCGCATCCTGCGGGCAGTGGCCGCCGACCCGTCCACAGCGGTCGGTGACGTGTCGCTGCTCGATCCGGGTGAATACGACGAGCTGGTCGACACACGCGACCGGACGGCCCATCCGCTGCCCGACGCCCGGCTGCTCGACGCCTTCGCCGATCAGGTTCGCCGGACCCCGGACGCGCCCGCGATCGTCTTCGAGGGCGAATCCCTGACCTACGGGGAGTTCGCGGCCCGGGTCAACCAGGTGGCGCGGGTGCTGATCGCCGAGGGTGTGGGACCGGAATCGCTGGTGGCACTGGCCATGCGCCGCTCCCTCGACCTGGTCGTCGGCATGTACGCGGTCCTCACCGCCGGCGGCGGCTACGTACCCGTGGACCCGGATCACCCCGCCGACCGCATCGGCTACATCCTCGACGCCGCCGACCCGATCTGCGTCCTGTCCACCACCCGGGACGCCTTCCCGAGCGACAGGCCCGTCCTCCTTCTCGACACCCTCGACGTCGACGGTATCTCCTTCGCACCGCTGACGAATGCGACGGTGAGCCCGGACGGTGTGGCGTACGTGATCTTCACATCCGGTTCCACCGGCAAGCCGAAGGGCGTCGCGGTCACCCACCGCGCCATCGTGAACCAGATCGCGTGGATGGCGAACCAGTATCCGCTGGGCGCCGGCGACGTGTACCTGCAGAAGACCGCGACCACATTCGACGTGTCGCTGTGGGGGTACTTCCTACCCCTGGCCGCCGGCGCGACACTCGTCGTCGCGACCCCGAACGGGCACCGCGACCCGCAGTACCTCGCCGAGTTGATCGACGAATACGCGATCACCGCAACCGACTTCGTCCCGTCCATGCTCTCCGTGTTCACGGAGTCCGTGGATCCACAGCAGATCACGTCCCTGCAACACGTGTTCGTGATCGGGGAGGCGCTGCCCGCGGCCACCGTGCACGACTTCACCCGCATCTCCACCGCCCGCCTCCACAACCTCTACGGACCCACCGAAGCCGCCGTCTCCATCACCTACGCCGACGTCACCGACACCCCCCACGGCGGCGCCGTCACCATCGGCAGCCCCGAATGGAACAGCCGCGTCTACGTCCTCGACTCCCGCCTGCACCCCGTCCCCACCGGAGTCCCTGGCGAGCTCTACCTCGCCGGCATCCAGTTGGCCCGCGGCTACCACGGACGCGTCGACCTCACCGCCGACCGCTTCGTCGCCGACCCGTATTCCACGACGGGCGAACGCATGTACCGCACCGGCGACCTCGTTCGCTGGACCACCACCGGCGAACTCGACTACATCGGCCGCACCGACTTCCAAGTCAAATTCCGTGGCCAACGCATCGAACTCGGCGAAATCGAAACCGCCCTCCTCACCCACACCGGAGTGTCGCAGGCCGCGGTCCTCGTGATCCCCACCGCCACCGGCGACCACCTCGCCGCCTACGTCGTCCCCGCCACCGGTGTGGACTCCGACACGAACACTCTGCGCACGCACCTCGCGCGGACCCTGCCCACCTACATGCTGCCCGAGACCATCCTCGTCCTCGACAGCTTCCCCCTCGGCACCTCCGGCAAACTCGACCGCAAAGCCCTCCCCGCACCGGTATTCGAAACCCGCGTCTTCCGGGCCCCGACCACCGACACCGAAACCACCGTCGCCCAGACCTTCACCGACGTCCTCGGCGTCGAACCCATCGGACTCGACGACGACTTCTTCGCACTCGGCGGCAACTCCCTCATCGCCACCCAGGTCGCCGCCCGACTCGGCCGCGCCCTCGACACCCGCATCCCCGTCCGCGAACTCTTCGAAAACCCCACCGTCGAAACACTCGCCGCCCGCGTCGCCGTCCTCGCCGGTGCGGGTGCCGGGACGGCCCTCGTGGCGGCTCCGCGTCCTGAGCGAATCCCGCTGTCGCCGGCGCAGAACCGGATGTGGTTCCTCAACCGCTTCGATCCCGAGTCGGCTGCCTACAACCTTCCGCTCGCGATCCGCCTGTCCGGAACCCTGAACGTCGCGGCCCTCCAGATCGCCGTCCACGACGTGCTGGACCGTCACGAATCGTTGCGTACCGTGTTCCCCGACGACGGCGACGGCCCCGCGCAGGTGATCCTGCCCCCGGCCCGAGTCGACCTCGACCTCATCCCGGTCGACGTCACCACCGACGACCTTCCGGACGAGGTTCGCCGCACCCTGCACGGCGGCTTCGACGTGACCGCCGGAATCCCCATCCGGGGAAGGCTTCTGCGCACCGCCGTCGACGACTACGTGCTCGTGATCGTCGTGCACCACATCAGCGGTGACGCCGTGTCCATGGGCCCGCTCGCCCGCGACGTCATGGTCGCCTACGCCGCCCGAAGCGCGGGCCGGGCACCGGATTGGTCACCGCTGCCGATGCAGTACGCCGATTTCGCGATCTGGCAGCATGCGGCACTCGGGTCCGAGACCGACCCGGAATCGTTGTCCGCTCGGCAGATCCGATACTGGACCGAGACGCTGTCCGGGCTGCCGGACCTGCTGGAGCTGCCGACCGATCGGCCGCGCCCGGCCGCGCCTTCGCAGCGCGGCGACACCGTGCGCTTCGAGGTGCCCACGGGCACCGCCGTAGCGCTCGAGCAGACGGCCCGCGATCACGGCGCCACCGTGTTCATGGTGCTGCACGCGGCGCTGGCGGTCGTGCTGTCGCGGTTGTCGTCGACGTCCGACATCGCCGTCGGCACCCCGGTCGGGGGTCGCGGTGAGCAGCACCTGGACGACCTGGTCGGGATGTTCGTCAACACCCTGGTCCTGCGCACGCACGTCGCGGCGCACGAGAGCTTCGCCGAACTCCTGACGCGGGTGCGCGGCACCGACCTCGGCGCGTACGGCCACGCGGACATCCCGTTCGAGCGGCTCGTCGACGTCCTGGCCCCCGCCCGCACGCAGGCCCACACGCCACTGTTCCAGGTGGCGCTGTCATTCGAGCATCGCGGCGTCACAGTTTTCGAATTGCCCGGTGTGACCGTCGAACCCGTTCCGTTCGAGGCGGACACCGCCCAGTTCGACCTCGCGTTGGTCGTGTCCGAGGGCGAGTCGTCTTCCGAGTTGTCGGGCGCGCTGCGCTTCGCCACCGATCTCTTCGACCGCACGACCGCGGAGGATTTCGCCCGGCGGTTCGTCCGTGTCCTCGACGCGGCCGTGTCCGACCCGGGTGCGGTCGTCGGTGACATCGACCTCCTGGATCCGGCCGAGCGGGCGGCGGTTCCCGTGCGAGGTGTGCCGTCGGCGCCCCCCGTCACCCTCGCCGGCCTGATCGACTCCGCCGTCCACACCGACCCGGAGTCGTCCGCGCTGAGCTGGAACGGTCGGGAGTACACGTATCGCGAGGCGGACGAGTGGTCCACGCGGCTGGCCCGGGTGCTGCTCGAGCACGGCGTGGGTCCGGAATCGTTCGTGGCCCTGGCACTTCCGCGTTCGCTCGAATCGGTGCTGTCCGTGTGGGCGGTCGCCAAGACCGGTGCCGCGTACGTGCCGGTGGACCCGACGTACCCGGCGGATCGCATCGCGCACATTCTCACCGACTCGGGCGCCGCCCTCGGTGTCACGCTGTCCGGTGAGCGGGCCGCGTTGCCGGACACCGTCGTCTGGCTGACCCTCGACACCGCCGACGTCGCCCGCCGGCACGAGTCCGCGAGCACCGAACCGATCACCGATACGGACAGGGTCCGTCCGGTCCGCGTCGAGAATCCGGCGTACATGATCTACACGTCGGGATCGACGGGCCTGCCCAAGGGCGTGGTCGTCACGCACGCCGGTCTCGCGAACCTCGCCGCCGAACGCCGCGAGCACTACCGCATCGACCAGTCGTCCCGGTTCCTGCACAAGGCGTCGCCGAGCTTCGACATGGCCGTCGGCGAGATGGTGTCGGCACTGAGCGCCGCCGCCACGTTGGTGATCACCCCGACCGAGATCGTGGGCGGCGACGGCCTGTCCGGCCTCCTGGACCGTCAGCGGGTCACGCATGCGCTGATCACCCCGGCGGTGCTGGCCACGATGGATCCCGGCGGACACCCGCAGTTGCGGGTGCTCGGTGTCGGTGGCGAAGCGTGCACCCCCGAACTCGTCGCCCGCTGGCAACCCGGACGCACCATGCTCAACGGCTACGGACCCACCGAGGCCACCGACATCTCCACCGTCGGCGACCTCGTGTCCGGTGCACCCGTCACCATCGGTCAGCCGGTGCGCGGCTTCGAGGTCATGGTGCTCGACGCGCGGCTGCGTCCCGTTCCCGCAGGGGTTTCCGGCGAACTGTACGTCGCGGGGCCGGCACTGGCCCGCGGCTACCACGCCCGGCACGGCCTCACCGCCGAACGCTTCGTCGCCAACCCCCATGGCGCACCCGGCGACCGCATGTACCGCACCGGCGACGTCGTCCGCTGGACCGGAACGCACGGACTCGAGTACTTCGGCCGCGGCGACAGCCAGGTGAAGATCCGGGGCAACCGGATCGAGCTGGGCGAGATCGAGTCCGCGGCGTCCCGGCACGACACGGTCGGCCAGGCGGCGGTCGTCGTCCACGACACCCCGTCGGGTCGGCGTCTCGCCGCCTACCTCGTGCCTGCCGCCGGTCACGCTGTCGACACGGACACGATCCGGCGTCACCTCGAAGACACCCTGCCGACACCGATGATCCCGGACGCCTACGCGGTGATCGCGGCGCTCCCGGTGACGGTGAACGGGAAGCTCGACCGCGCGGCGCTGCCGGAGCCCGTGTTCGTCACCGCGTCCGCACGGTTCCGGGCACCGGTCACCGACACCGAGAAGGTCCTGACGGCCGTGTTCGCCGACCTTCTCGGCGTCCCGACGGTCGGCGTCGACGATTCGTTCTTCGGCCTGGGCGGCGACAGTATCGCGTCGATCCAGCTGGCGTCGCGGGCGAAGGCGCACGGGCTGGTCATCTCGCCCCGGGACGTGTTCGAGCACAAGACCGTTGCCGCCCTCGCACAGGTCGCGGCCCGGGCCACCGACACCGAACCCGTCGTGCTCGAGGAACTTCCGGGAGGCGGTGTCGGCTCGCTGCCGCTCACCCCGGTGATGCGTCTGGTCACCGAGCGCGGCGGCACCCTCGACCGCTACTCGCAGTCGGTCGCGCTGGAATTGCCGGTGGGCATCGACCGGGCAGGCCTGCTCGCGACCCTGACCGCCGTCATCGATCATCACGACATCCTGCGTTCCCGGCTCGTCGGCGACGACGCGCTCGAGGTGGCACCGGCAGGCGCCGTCGACGTCGCCTCTCTCGTGCACCGGGTCGACTGGGATCCGGGTGTCGATCCGACCGAACCGGCACGCCGGGAACTGGATTCGGCGCTGAACCGCCTCGATCCCCGCGCCGGCATCATGCTGCAGTGCGTCTGGCTCGAGCCGGTGGGCGCACCGGGACGCAGCGGCCGTCTGATCGTCGCCGCCCATCACCTCGTGGTCGACGGCGTGTCGTGGCGCATCCTGATTCCGGATCTGATCGCCGCCTGGGCGCAGATCTCGTCCGGTGCGGCCGCGACGCTCCCGCCGGTCGGCACGTCGATGCGACGGTGGTCACATGCCCTCACCGAGGATGCGCGCAGCCCGGAACGTGTTGCGGAACTTCCTCTCTGGCATCGGATTCTCGACGGTCCCGATCCGACACTCGGAGCCCGGCCGTTCGACCCGGCCCTCGACGTCCTGGCCACGGTCGATCACGTGCGCGTCGAACTCGACGCGTCGGTGACACGATCACTCGTGACCTCCGTTCCGGCTGCCTTCCGGGGCGGTGTGGCCGACGGGCTGATCGCCGCGTTCGCCCTGGCCGTGAGCGCCTGGCGACGGCGCCGGGGCATCGAGGAGCCGTCGCTGCTGCTGCAACTCGAGGGCCACGGACGTGAGGAGCAGGCGGCGCCCGGCGCCGATCTCTCCCGCACGGTCGGGTGGTTCACCAGCGTGTATCCGGTTCGTCTCGACCTCGGCGGAATCGACGTCGACGCCGCCCTGGCGGGGACGGCCGACACCTCCCGCGCCGTCAAGGCCGTCAAGGAGGACCTGCTGGCGGTGCCCGCCCGCGGGCTGGGCTACGGGCTGCTGCGCCATCTCAACTCCGAGACCGCCGCCGCGCTGCAGGAACTTCCGACCCCGCAGATCAGCTTCAACTACCTGGGCCGGGTCTCCGAGGCGGACATTCCGGAGGAGTTCGCGCACCTGGGCTGGACCCCGGCCACGGACATCGACGACCTCCGGGGCGCCGGCACCGACGACATGCCCGCCGCCGCCGTTCTCGACGTCAATGCGATCGTCACCGGCGTCGACGGCGAATCCCGGCTGACCGCCACGTTCTCGTATCCCCGGGGACTGCTGTCGGATACCGACGTCCAGGAACTGGCCGACCTGTGGACGAGCGCGCTCACCGCGGTCGCTTCGCACGTGGACGGCGGAACGGCGGGCGGGCTCACCCCGTCGGACGTGTCCCTCGTCCTGGTGGGGCAGCGGGACCTCGAACTGTGGGAAGAGCAGTTCGAGGCGCTGTCCGACGTCTGGTCGCTGTCGCCGCTGCAGCACGGGCTCGCGTTCCACGCACAGCTCGCGCAGGACACGGTGGACGTCTACACGACGCAGACCGTACTCGAACTCGGCGGCGTCGTGGACGCCGATCGGATGCGTGCGGCGATCTCCGCGCTGCTCGACCGGCACCCGAACCTGCGCACCGCCTTCGTCGGCGCGAGCACCGGTGAACTCGTGCAGGTGGTCCTCGACCGCGTGGAGATTCCTTGGCGCACCGTCGATCTCGGGTCCGTGAACGCGACCGACCGGGTGGCTGCGCGGGAGGAGGCGCTCGCCGCCGACCGCGAACGCCGATTCGATCTCGCGTCGCCCCCGCTGCTGCGGTTCACGCTGATCGACGACGGCGACGGGCACCACGCGCTCGCCGTGACCCTGCACCACATCCTCGTCGACGGCTGGTCCATGCCGCTGCTGCTGAAGGAACTGCTGGTCCTGTACGCCACGCGGGGTGACGCGTCCGTGTTGCCGCGGGTGCCGTCGTACCGCGCGTTCCTGTCGTGGCTGGCGTCGCGCGACCGGGCCGCGTCCCGGCAGGTGTGGGCCGAGGCACTGACCGGCGTCGAGCAGCCGACGCTCGTCGCGTCCGACGGTCCCGGGCTACCCGGACCCTCAGAGGTGGTCGCGGTGGACGCGGACGCCGGAGTCGAACTGTCCGCGCAGCTCACCGCGCTGGGTGCGGAACTCGGTGTCACGCTTAACACGCTGGTGCAGGCCGCGTGGGGAATCCTGCTGTCCCGCATGCTCGGCCGCGACGACGTCGTGTTCGGGGCGACGGTGTCGGGGCGCCCGGCCGAACTCGAGGGCGTCGAGTCGATGGTCGGCCTGTTCATCAATACCCTGCCCGTGCGGGTGCGGGTCGACCCGGACGAGTCGGCGGCCGGCCTCCTGATCCGGGTGCAGCGGGAACAGGCGACCCTGCTCGATCACCACTATCTCGGCCTGAGCGACGTGCAGCAGACCACCGGCAGCGGTGCGCTGTTCGACACGCTGACGGTGTTCGAGTCGTATCCCGTGGACACCGCGGCGCTGGCCGAGGTGACGTCGATCGACGGCATGACCGTCCTCGGGGTGTCCGGCGAGGAAGCCACCCACTATCCGTTGACCCTCACGGTGTTCGCCGAGAACGGGTTGCGGTTCACGCTGCGATATCGCACCGACGTGTTCGACGCGGCGTACGTGACCGCGCTGCGCGCACGGCTGCTGAAGGTGCTCACCGCGCTGGTGGCCGACCCCGCCGCCCCGATCGGCCGGATCGAGATCCTCGACCCCGAGGAGCTCAACGCCCTCACCCCCGTCCGTGGCCTGCCGACCGCAGCGCCGGCCACCCTCGCCGGGATCATCGACGCCGCAGCGACTTCCGCCCCGGACGGGATCGCGCTGTCCTGGCGGGGTCGCGACTGGACGTACCGCGAGGCGGACGCCTGGTCGAACCGTCTGGCCCGGCTGCTGCTCGCGCGGGGCGTGGGACCCGAAACCTTTGTTGCCGTGGCATTGTCGCGGTCGGTGGAATCGGTGCTGTCGGTGTGGGCGGTGGCCAAGACCGGTGCGGCGTACCTCCCGGTCGATCCCACATACCCGATGGACCGCATCGACCACATGCTGTTCGACTCCGGCGCCGCCCTCGGCATCACCGGCGCCGGGGAGCGGGACGGCCTGCCGGACAGCGTGTCCTGGCTCGTACTCGACGAACTCGCGGACGCGCTCGAAGCCGCACCGGCCACCCCGGTGACCGATACGGAACGCGGGCGGCCCGTGCGCGTCGACAATCCGGCGTACATGATCTACACGTCCGGCTCCACCGGGCGGCCCAAGGGCGTCGTGGTCACCCACGGCGGGCTGGCGAACCTCGCGACCGAACGTCGCGAGCACTACCGCGTCGACGGGTCGTCCCGGTTCCTGCACAACACGTCGCCCAGCTTCGACATGGCGGTCGGCGAGATGATGTCCGCCCTCTCCGCCGCGGCGACTCTGGTGATCACCCCGCCGAGCGTGATCGGCGGGGACGAACTGGCGGCCTTCGTCCGCCGTGAGCACGTGACGCACGCGCTGATCACGCCGGCCATGCTGTCGTCGATCGACCCTGCGGGCCTGGAGGAACTGCGCGTCCTCGGTGTCGGCGGCGAGGCGTGCACCCCCGAACTCGTCGCCCGCTGGCAACCCGGCCGCACCATGCTCAACGGCTACGGACCCACCGAGGCCACCGACATCTCCACCGTCGGCGACCTCACCGCCGGGCAGCCGATCACCATCGGGCACCCGGTGCGCGGCTTCGAGGTCATGGTCCTCGACGCGCGGCTGCGTCCCGTTCCCGCAGGGGTTTCCGGCGAACTGTACGTTGCGGGGCCGGCACTGGCCCGCGGCTACCACGCCCGGCACGGCCTCACCGCCGAACGGTTCGTCGCCAACCCCCACGGCGCACCCGGCGACCGCATGTACCGCACCGGCGACGTCGTCCGCTGGAACGCGGCGGGAGAACTGGAGTACAGCGGCCGCTCGGATCATCAGGTGAAGATCCGCGGCTACCGCATCGAACTCGGCGAGATCGACGCCGCCGTCCTCGAACACCCCGACGTGGACTACGTGATCACCCTCGGCCGCCGCGGGCCGTCCGGCGACACGGTGCTCGTGTCGTACGTGGTGCCGGCCGCGGGTTCCGCCCCGGATCCCGCGCGAATTCGAGCGTTCGTGTCCGAGTTCCTTCCGACGCACATGGTGCCGTCGGCGGTGGTGTGCATCGATTCCGTCCCGCTCACCCCCACCGGGAAGCTCGACGCGGACGCGCTGCCCCGCCCCGATTTCGTTGCCGCCGAATACCGTCCGCCGGCCGAGGGGCACGAGAGCGCGATCGCGATGGTCTTCGCCGAGGTCCTCGGGGTCGATCGCGTCGGCGCCGACGACAACTTCTTCGACCTCGGCGGCACGTCGCTGTCCGCGATGCGGGCGGTGAGCCGGCTGCGGGCGGGCAGCGACGTGACCGTGTCGCTGCAATGGCTGATGACGGAGCCGACACCGGCCGCGATCGCCGCGCGCATGGACGCGGCCGACGGCGACACCGGGGACACCGCCCTCGACGTGGTCTTCCCGATCCGGGCCGGCGGCACGGGCACACCGGTGTTCTGGATCCACCCGATCAGCGGACTGTCATGGTGCTACACGGGATTCGCCGAATACATCGACGATGACCGGCCCGTGTTCGGCATCCAGACCCCGGCCGTCGCGGGAGAGGTGCTGCCCGGTTCTCTCGAGGAACTCGCCGCCCGGTATCTCGCCGAGGTCCGGCGGATCCAGCCGGACGGTCCCTACGACCTGGCCGGCTGGTCGATCGGCGGCGTCATCGCCCACGCGATGGCGGTGCAACTGCAGCAGTCCGGACACGCGGTCGGCTCACTGGTGATGCTCGACAGCTTCGCGGAAACGCAGCAGTCGCAGGAGACCACCGGACAGCCGGCACCCGGGGACGGCGTGGACACGGCCGCAGTGCTGTCGGCCCTGAGCCCCGAGTACGTGCGCCGCCTGACCGCGGCCGCGCACCACAACGCGGGCCTCATGCGCGACTACCGGCCGGGACTGTTCGACGGGGACGTGCTGTTCTTCACGGCGGCGCACGACGACCCGACGCTGCGGCGAGCGGTCGGCACCTGGCGTCCCTGGGTGAACGGCCGGATCACGAATCACCCTGTGGAGTCCGATCATTGGCAGATCACCGAACAGGCCGCGGTCCGGGTGATCGGCCCGCTGCTCGCCGACCACCTCACCGACGGCGCGAATCACGTTTCGAGAATGGAGATCGACCGATGAGACTGTTCACCGCGGGCGTGGCCACCGTGGCCGCAACGTTGCTCCTGGGCCTGCCGGGCCCGGTGGCGATGGCCGAGCCCGCCGACGGCGGTACGGTGGCGGCGCCGAGCGCGTCCGGCAGCCTCGACCGGATCGAGAAGATCGACGAACGCCGCTGGAACGTCTTCGTGTACTCGCCGTCGATGAACGAGGTCGTGGAACTGCAGGTGCTGCGCCCCGCCGACACCAGCGTCCCGCGCCCCACGCTGTATCTGCTCAACGGCGCCGGGGCCGGCGAGGACGGCGCCAACTGGATTCGGCAGACCGACATCGTCGACTTCTTCGCCGACAAGAACGCCAACGTCGTGATCCCCGTCGGCGGCTACATCAGCTACTACACCGACTGGCGGAACGACGACCCCGTCCTCGGGCGCAACAAGTGGCAGACGTTCCTCACCGAGGAACTTCCCCCGGTGCTCGACGCCGCGCTCGGTGCCGACGGGGTGAACGCGATCGGCGGGCTGTCGATGTCGGCCGGCTCGGTGATCGACCTCGCGGTCCAGGCACCGGGCCTGTACCGGGGCGTCGCGTCGTACAGCGGTTGCGCGATGACCAGCGACCCGATCGGGCAGAACCTGGTCCGGTTGGTGGTCGAGGTGGTGGGCGGCGGCAACACCGAGAACATGTGGGGCCCGACCGACGACCCTGCCTGGACGGCGCACGACCCCTACGTCAACGCGGACAAACTCCGCGGGCTCGAGCTGTACATCTCCAACGCCAGCGGACTGCCCGGACCATACGAGGCCCTCGACGCCGTCCGCCCCGCAGCGGCGCCGCCGCTCCCGGACCAGATCGTGATCGGCGGCGTCATCGAGGCGGCGACCAACTACTGCACGCACCGGCTGGTCGACCGGCTCGACACCCTCGGCATCCCCGCAACCGTCGACTTCCGGGACACCGGCACACATTCGTGGGGCTACTGGCAGGACGCCCTGCACGAATCGTGGCCCGTCCTCGCCCGGGCACTCGACCTCTGAGTTCGGGCGGGGACGGACGCATCACTTGGTCACATACGCCGCCTGCCGGAGTGCCTCACCGCGTCCTGCCCGTCCCGGAGCCGAC
Source organism: Rhodococcus sp. T2V (assembly GCF_029269925.1). Taxonomy (NCBI): domain Bacteria; kingdom Bacillati; phylum Actinomycetota; class Actinomycetes; order Mycobacteriales; family Nocardiaceae; genus Rhodococcus; species Rhodococcus sp. T2V. The sequence goes on along the minus strand of NZ_JARJBD010000007.1, from coordinate 19,617 downwards.
GACGCGTTGATCGCGAGCACCGACAGCAACTCGTACGCGACGTGCGCGGCCGCGATGCCGGTGATCTCGGCGTGGTCGTATGCGGGCGCGACCTCCACGATGTCGGCGCCGACCACGTTCAGGCCGACGAGTCCGCGCAGCGTGTTCAGCAGTTCGCGCGACGTCATGCCGCCGGCCTCGGGGGTTCCGGTGCCCGGCGCGTGCGCGGGGTCGAGGACGTCGATGTCCACGGACACGTAGACCGGTCCGCCGTCGAGCCGTCGACGCATCCGTTCGACGATGCTGGCGACACCGTCCACCTCGTAGTCGTCTGAGCGGATGACCTGGAAACCGAGAACGGCGTCGTCCTCGAGATCCTTCTTGCTGTACAGCGGGCCGCGGATGCCGATGTGCTGCGACCGCTCGAGGTCGATCAACCCCTCCTCGCTGGCCCGCCGGAACGGGGTGCCGTGCGTGAAGGGGGCGCCGAAGTAGGTGTCCCACGTGTCCAGGTGGGCATCGAAGTGCAGGACGGCGATGGGACCGTGGTCGCGGGCGAGGGAACGCAGGATCGGCAGCGCGATGGTGTGGTCGCCGCCGAGCGTCAGCACGGTCGAGCCGTCCTTGCGGAGGTCGGTGACGGCGCCGTCGACGGTGGCCAGGGCTTCCTGGATGTCGAACGGGTTGACCCCGATGTCGCCGAAGTCGGCGACCTGCTGTACACCGAAGGGGTGCACGTCCAGTGCGGGGTTGTACGGACGGAGCAGCTTCGACGCGGCGCGGATGTGGCCGGGGCCGAAGCGTGCGCCGGGACGGTAGCTCACACCGGAGTCGAACGGGACACCCAGCACCGTGACGTCGGCGCGGGAGACCTCGTCGAGCCGGGGGAGGCGGGCGAACGTGCTGGGTTCGGCGTAGCGCGGGATGCGGGTCGCGTCGACGGGGCCCTTTATTGCGTCGTGGTCTGTAGTCATCGGAATCCTTCGGTGTGTGCCGGAGACGTGGCTTCGTCGTATCGTTTCCTTGGAACGCATTCTTGTCAACACCTGTTTCCTATACGAGACACGAACGAAGGATCGATGCATGGCCAACGAGCTCGCAGCCGAAGGCGCGTCGGGCGTCGACGCGCCCAGGATCGGCCCCCGGCTCAAGGCGGCCCGGCAGGCCCAGCGCCTCACACTCGACGAGCTGGCCGCGAGCTGCGGCATCACGAAGGGCTACCTGTCGAAGATCGAGCGCGACCACGCCAGCGCTTCCGTGGCCACGCTGGTGCGGATCTGCGCCGCGCTGAACATTCCCGTCGGATCGCTGTTCGAGAGCTCCGCCGCAGGTGAGGTGGTACGGGCCGACGCCTACCCGCCGATCAGCTTCGGCGGGGAGCGCATGGCCGAGTTCCTGCTGACCCCGTTCGGCGAGCGCCGCGTCCAGTCGCTCCTGAGCCGGATCGAACCCGGCGGCGGCAGCGGCTCGGAAACGTACGAACTACCGGTCGACGTCGCCTTCGTCTACGTCGTGGCGGGCGAGATCTGCATTTCCTTCAACGGCCCGGGGGCCGGGGAGGACGTGTCGCTCGCGACCGGGGACGCGTTCACCTTCTCCCCACAGTTGCCGCACAGCTTCCGCGCGCTCGGCGACGACACCGCGACGGTCCTGTGGATTCTGGCCCCCGCACTGCCGGACGACGTCCGGCCCACCTCCCGCTAGGAAACCGACAAGCGGTTTAGGAAACATGTGTTGACAGTCACGGCTCGCCCGGTCATTGTTGTCCGCATCACTCCACCGCTCAGGAGCTCAACGTTGGACATCACCAAGATTTCTCCGCGCCCGCCGGGACTGGCCGGCGCACTGCGCGCCCGCAAATCGGTCGACGCGATCGTGGCGCGCAACGACCAGGAACCCGGTCACGGTCTCAAGCGGTCGATGGGCCTCGTGCATCTCACCGCACTGAGCATCGGTGCGTCGCTGGGAACGGGCATCTTCGTCATCCTCGGCGAGGCGACGCCCAAGGCCGGCCCTGCCGTCGTCCTCGCCTTCGTGCTCGCGGCGTTCACCGCCCTCTTCTCCGCCCTCTCCTACGCGGAACTCGCGGGCAGCATCCCCGTCTCCGGCAGCTCCTACTCGTATACCTACGCGACGATGGGCGAACTGTTCGCGTGGATCTGCGGCTGGTGCCTGATGCTCGAGTACGGTGTCTCGGTCGCGGCCGTCGCCGTCGGCTGGGGCGAATACATCAACGAGCTGCTCCACGGCATGTTCGGCATCGCGCTCCCCGCCGCGATCAGCGAATCACCGGGAGCGGGCGGCATCGTCAACGTGCCCGCAATCGTCATCGTGCTCGTCGCGGTGGTCCTGTTGACGCGTGGGGCGTCCGAGAGCGCCCTGGTGAACACGGTCATGGTGGCCCTGAAGATCCTCGTGCTCGTGTTCTTCTGCGCGGTCGCGTTCACCGCGTTCCGCGCCGGGAACTTCGCACCGTTCATTCCCCTCGGCGCGGCGGGCGTGACGGCCGCGGCGTCCCAGGTGTTCTTCGCCTACATCGGATTCGACGCCGCATCGACCGCCGGCGACGAAGCGAAGAACGCGAAGCGCGACCTTCCCCGCGCCATCATCCTTTCGCTCCTGATCGTCACCATCCTCTACTGCCTGGTCGCGATCGCGGCCGTCGGCGCGATGCCCTGGCAGGACATCGCCGGTGAGGGCGCCGCACTCGCGACCATCCTGAATGCGGCGACCACCAGCACGTGGCCCGCCATCTTCCTGTCCGCGGGCGCGGTGATCGCCATCGCCAGCGTCGTCCTCGCCGTGATGTACGGGCAGACCCGCATTCTGTACGCGATGTCGCTCGACGGTCTCGTGCCGCGGGTTTTCTCCCGCGTGAGCCCGCGCACCCGGGTGCCCGTCGCCAACATCGTGGTCGTGGGAGGCATCGTGTCCGCGCTCGCCGGGTTCGTGCCGCTGGGCGAACTGGCCGACGCGACGAGCATCGGCTCGCTGTTCGCGTTCATGCTCGTCAACATCGCCGTCATCATCCTGCGCCGTCGCCACCCCGACCTGCACCGCAGCTTCCGGACCCCGCTGTTCCCGCTGATGCCGGTCCTCGGCGTCGTGTTCTGCGCGCTGCTGCTGTTCGGGCTCGGCGTCTCGACGTGGGTGGCGTTCGCGCTGTGGATGGCGGTCGGGCTCGCGATCTACTTCGCCTACGGCGTCCGCAAGTCCGAACTCCGCAGCAGCCCGGAGGAGGTCGAGGCGCGATGAGGGCAGCACTGTTCCAAGGTCCCGAACTGTCCTTCGACGTGGCGGCGAACCTCGCCGCCATCGCCTCCGCCGCTCAGACCGCAGCGGGCGCCGGGGCGTCCATCCTGGTCTGCCCGGAAATGGCGGCCACCGGCTACAACATCGGATCCCTCATCGCGGAGCGAGCCGAACCCGCCGACGGACCGATCGCGGCACGGATCGCGGAGATCGCGCACGAGTCGGGCATCACCGTCGTCTACGGCTACCCGGAGGCGGACGGCGACGTCGTCTACAACAGCGTGCAGGCCCTCGACGCGTCCGGGAACTCGCTCGCGAACTACCGTAAGACGCACCTGTTCGGCGACCTCGACCGGTCGCACTTCGCGGCCGGCGACGAACTGGTGGTCCAGTTCGACCACGACGGCATCCGGTGCGGACTCCTGATCTGCTACGACGTCGAGTTCCCGGAAGCCGTTCGCGCCCATGCCGACCGGGGAACCCAGTGGCTCGTCGTCCCCACCGGTCTGATGAGTCCGTACGAATTCATCGCGGAGAGCGTCGTCCCCACCCGGGCGTACGAGAGCCAGATGTTCGTCACATACGTCAACCGGTGCGGCACCGAGGCCGACCTCGACTACTGCGGGTCCAGTTGCGCGATCGCACCCGACGGCACCGAACTCGCCCGGGCGGGCCGCCACGAAGAACTGGCCGTCGTCGACCTCGAACTCGACGTCCTCCGCCGATCCCGCCGTGAGAACACCCATCTCGACGACCGACGCGTCGACCTCTACCCCTTCCCGCAGGAGAAGACTTCATGACGATCCCCGTCACCCCGGACAGCACCGCCACGGACACCGACGTCCCGCCGCTGACGATGTTCGGTCCCGATTTCCCTTTCGCTTACGACGACTACGTCACCCACCCGTCGGGCCTCGGTGCGGTGCCCGCCGGCCGGCACGGCACCGAGGTGGCGGTCATCGGCGGCGGACTGTCGGGCATGGTCACCGCGTACGAGCTGATGAAGCTGGGCCTGAAACCGATTGTCTACGAGGCGGATCAGATCGGTGGCCGGATGCGGTCGCAGCCGTTCGAGGGACACCCCGGTGTGGTGGCCGAGATGGGCGCGATGCGGTTCCCACCGTCGTCGACCACCCTGTTCCACTACCTCGACGCCACCGGGCTGCGGACCGAGGCGTTCCCCAACCCGCTCGCCGACGCCACCCCCAGCACGGTCATCGACCTCAAGGGCGAAACCTATTACGCGCAGCACCTCGACGACCTGCCGCCCGTGTTCCGGGAGGTCTCCGACGCGTGGCAGCGCACCCTCGAGGACCACGCCGAACTGATCCCGCTCCAGCAGGCGATCCGCGATCGCGACACCGCCGAACTCAAGCGGATCTGGAACGACCTCGTGGTCCGGCTGGACGATCAGACGTTCTACGGCTTCCTCGCGTCGTCCAAGCACTTCGCGTCGTTCCGGCACCGGGAAGTGTTCGGGCAGGTCGGTTTCGGAACAGGCGGCTGGGACACCGATTTCCCCAACTCGATCCTCGAGATCCTGCGCGTCGTGATCACCGCCGCCGACGACCACCACCGCGGCATCGTCGGCGGGTCGCAGCAACTGCCGCTGCACCTGTGGACGGACACCCCGACGGGGATGGCGCACTGGCCGGACGGCACGTCGGTGCGCTCGCTGAACGGCGGGGAAACCCGTCCCCGCGTCACGGAGGTCCGGCGCACCGCACCGCACCAGGTGACGGTCACCGACTCGTCCGGCGAGATCCGCACCTACCCGGCCGCCGTCTTCACCGCGCAGAGCTGGATGCTGCTCAACAACATTCACTGCGACGACGACCTGTTCCCGATCGACCACTGGACCGCCATCGAACGCACCCACTACATGGGTTCGACGAAGGTGTTCGCCCTCGTGGACCGTCCGTTCTGGAAGGACAAGGACCCGGTCACCGGCCGCGACCTCGTCAGCATGACGCTGACAGACCGGATGAGCCGCGGCACCTACCTCCTCGACCACGGCGACGACAAGCCCGGCCTGATCTGCCTGTCCTACACGTGGTCCGACGATTCGCTCAAACTCCTGCCGCTCGACGCGACGGAGCGGATGAATCTCATGATCAAATCGCTCGAGGAGATCTACCCGGGCGTCGACTTCCGCAGCCACATCATCTCGACACCCGTCACGCTGTCGTGGGAGACCGAGCGCGACTTCATGGGCGCGTTCAAGGCGAACCTGCCCGGCCACTACCGGTACCAGGAGCGGCTGTTCAGCCATTTCGTGCAGGACGAACTCGACCCGCGGCATCGCGGCATCTTCCTGGCCGGCGACGACATCTCGTGGACCGCAGGCTGGGCGGAGGGCGCCGTGCAGACCGCGCTCAACGCCGTCTGGGGAGTGATGCACCACCTCGGCGGCGCCGCCCCCGCCGACAACCCCGGCCCCGGCGACCGGTACGCCGAACTCGGCCCCATGCGCTTCGCGCCCGTGAGTACTTGTTAACCACGGGCGGTTAATAAGTACTCACGGGGGCGTCAGCCCAACCAGTCCAAAACCGCAGCGGCCGTCCACGACTGCTGCATGCTGCCGAGGGGCTGCCCGGTGAACGGCTCGTAGTATTCGGCGAAGCTGCCGTCGCTCGCCTGCCGCAGCCCCTCGGACCGCAGCAGGTGGGCGCGCTCGGCCCACCCGCGGCGGGCGAACGCCCAGGAGAACAACCACGTCATCACCGGCCACACCGGACCGCGCCAGTACTCACGCGGCCGGAAGTCGCCCGACACCGGCGACGTCGACGGCGGCACGGCGTACCGGAGGTCGGGGTGGCCGCAGAATTTCGGCCCCTCGAACGTGCGGAGCAGGGCGCGTTCGGCGTCGCGGCTCAGGCCTCCGCACAGCAGGGGCGAGAACATCGCGAGGGTTTCGGTGGAAATCCACCGGCCGCTGCGCAGATCGAAATCGCGTGCCGCCCCGGATCGTTCGTCGGTGGTGGTGAGTACACCCTGCCGGAACCGGGCCGCCCACCCGTGCAGTTCCCGGACGTCGGCGTTCGGCATCGAGTGTTCCTCGCCGATGGTCGCGAGCACCTCGCACGCCATCGAGAACACGGCGCTGACGAACACGTCCTCCACGGCGAAGCTCATGGCGGTGGCCAGTTCCTCGTCGTCGTAGCGGACGGTCTTCATCTCCTCGAGCAGCCACAGGTAGCGGTCGTACTCGCCGTTCGACGGGCGCTGCCCCGTGTCGGCGACGTGGGACAGGTCCTCGCGCAGATATGCGGGCATCGCCCCGGCCACCACGTTGGCGTACGAGTGGTCCCAGCGCGGCGAGTTGTCCATGCCGGACTCCCAGCCGTGGTACAGCGCGATGCGGCCGTTGCCGTCGAGGTCGCGGGCGTGGGCGAGCCAGCGGTGCCAGCGCACGAGGTCGGGCCAGCGCCGGTCGAGGAACTCCTCGGCGACGGCGCGGGTGCTGCGACCGTGCCTGCGCGAGTGGTCGAGGATGCGCTGCACGGCGATGGCGTGGACGGGCGGCTGCGTGATCCCCGACGTCTGCGTTCCGCTCGGCGCGTGCGCCGCGAGGGTCCCGCACTCCCACCGCCCGGGGCCGGGGAAATATCCGTCGACGCCGTTCGCGAACACGATGTGCGGGATCATCCCGTTCTTCCACTGCGCCGACAGCAGGGTGTCGAGTTCGACGACGGCCCGCTCCACGCTCAGCGGCGCCAGTCCGACCGCGACGAACGCGGCGTCCCAACTCCACATGTGCGGGTACAGGCGCGGCGCGGCACTCGTCATGGTGCCGAGGTCGTTGCCGCGAAGCAGGTACGCGGCACGTGCCGCGAGCTGTGTGGGGGTGAATCCGCGGTCCGCCATTGCACCATTCTGCTGCGGGTCGCCCCACATCGCTCGTCGGACGGGGTTCAGCCCGCGAATCCGCACAGGGTCAGCGTCGGACGCGAGTTGCGCAGGGGCGGCAGATCCGACAGCCGGCGGAGGAGGGTCGAGCCCCACGGGCCGCGGCCGAGGGGCAGCATCACCTCGCGGGTGTACGCGAGGTGATGCACCCGGTCGGGGAGGTTTTCCGCCTCGCCTGCGGAGAGGTGGAACGGCATCGGCGGGACGGTGTAGTCGCCGTGGATCCGCAGTCCCTTCTGCGTCTTACGGCTGAACCATTTCGGCACCGAGTCGAACATCATCCGGCCCCCGGGGAATCGCCGGGCGCAGTCGCCGATGAGGGACAGCGACTCGTCGGGTGGCAGATACATCAGCAGGCCCTCCGCCGAGACGAACACACCCCGGCCGGTGTCGACGTGATCCATCCAGGAGCGGTCCAGCGCGGACACCGCGAGGGTGGTGACGTTCGGCTCGTCCGGCAGCAGTTGCCTGCGCAGCGCGACCACCTCGGGCAGGTCGATCGACACCCACCGGACGTCGGGGTCGCCGATCCGCCAGTAGCTGGTCTGCAATCCCTCGCCGAGCGCGACGACGGTTCCGTCGGGGTGGGCGGCGAGGAATGCCCGGATCTCGTCGTCGAACGCCTGCGCGCGCAGGGCGTGGGATTGACCGGGTTTCCCGAAGTTCTCGTACGGATAGTCGAGGGTCTCGTAGAGACCCACAGCGAGCGGGTCATCGAACGTGGTGTCCGGGCGCGCCGCCTCGATGGCGCGGTTGCGGAGCGTCCACATCATCGTCGCGGGCACACCGGTCAGGGTGGTGGCGTCCACCCGCTTCCGGCCGTCGTCAGGCATTCCGCACCGGGTCGGGGTTCTCGGCGAGCGGTGTGCGGCGCAGCGTCTGGGTGCGAAACGTGTCCATCGACATTGCCAGGCTCCGTTCCCGGTGAGATGCGGTACTCCACTCAATCACCTTTTCGGGCCCGCGTGGGCGAGGAACACCGACTCGGCACACGCTTGCGGGAATACGGTAGGGGGGTATGGTAGTTCTCAACGAAGGCATCGACACCCCGAAGAGAGGCGAACCCCCGTGAGCACCTCCAGCGTCACCGTCACCGGCATGACCTGCGACCACTGCGTGTCCTCGGTCACCGAGGAGATCAGCGAACTCCCCGGCGTCACCGCCGTGAACATCGATCTGGCCACCGGCACGGTCGTCATCGAGAGCACCACCGACCTCGACCCGGGCGCCGTCGCGGATGCCGTCGAAGAAGCCGGGTACTCAGTCGCCGGCTGAGCCGGCAAACTCCAGCACAGGAGCCCCATCATGAACGCAACCGGCAAGTTCGCCGGATTCACCGTCGGCCTCGTCGTGATCTTCGGGGCCGCGCTCGCCCTCGGGTCGGTTGCCGGCCCGGACGTGGCCGAGCCCGCGGCGCACACGGCCGGGGACGACGGGCACGGCGCGGCGGGTCATGACGCCGCCGCCGACCCGACGCCGGGCGGACTGTCGCCCACGGCGGACGGTTACACCCTCGAACTGGCATCCGACCAGGTCACCGCCGGTCCCGCGGTCCCGGTGCAGTTCCGGATCACGAACCCCTCGGGGGTACCCGTGACGGACTACACCCCGGAGCACGAGAAACTACTGCACCTGATCGTCGTCCGCCGCGACCTCGCCGGATTCCAGCACGTGCACCCGACGCTCGACGCGGCCGGAACGTGGAGCGTCCCCCTCGACCTCACCCGCGGCGGCGACTATCGCGTGTTCGCGGACTTCACCCCGGCCGGCGGAGAGGGCGTCACGCTCGGCACCGACCTGCGCGTCGCCGGCACCTACGACCCACAGGAACTGCCCGCACCCGCGCCGACCACCATCGTGGACGGCTACACCGTCACGCTCGACGGCACGCTGCGACCGGGCGAGACGTCGAACGTCACGCTCTCGGTGAGCCGCGACGGATTACCCGTCACCGATCTGCAGCCGTACCTCGGCGCCTACGGTCACCTGGTGGCGCTGCGCACCACCGACCTCGGCTACCTGCACGTCCACCCCGACGGACATCCCGGCGACGGCGTCACCGCGGCCGGTCCCGGGATCGACTTCGCCGTCACCGCACCCAGCGCGGGCGACTACCGGCTGTTCCTGGACTTCCAGCACGCCGGCGCCGTCCACACCGCGGAATTCACCGCCACCGCCGGACCGGAGGAGAAGTGATGACCCACGCGGCCGACATCGCGGCACCGCCCGATTCCCAGATCGAACTGGCCATCGGCGGGATGACGTGCGCGTCGTGCGCCAACCGCATCGAGCGCAAGCTGAACAAACTCGAAGGCGTCACCGCGACCGTCAACTACGCGACGGAGAAGGCCCGCGTCCACTACGACGCCGCCGACGTCTCGCCCGAGGACCTCGTCGCGACGGTGGAGCAAGCGGGATACACGGCGCGACTGCCCGAGGTGAAGCCGCCGACCCCGGAGGAAGAGGACCCGGCGGCGGCACTGCGGCAGCGGCTGCTCGTGTCGGCGGTGCTGACGGTCCCCGTCATCGCGATGGCGATGATCCCGGCGCTGCAGTTCACCAACTGGCAGTGGCTGTCGCTCACGCTCGCGGCCCCGGTCGTGGTGTGGGGTGCGTGGCCGTTCCACCAGGCCGCGTGGACGAATCTGCGGCACGGCACGGCGACCATGGACACGCTGGTGTCGATGGGCACGCTGGCCGCGTTCGGCTGGTCGCTGTACGCGCTGTTCTGGGGCACCGCCGGCATGCCGGGGATGACGCACCCGTTCGAGCTGACGATCGCGCGGGTCGACGGCACCGGCAACATCTATCTGGAGGCCGCGGCGGGCGTCACCACGTTCATCCTCGCCGGCCGCTATTTCGAGGCCCGCGCCAAGCGGCGGGCCGGTGCGGCGCTGCGGGCGCTGCTCGAGCTGGGCGCCAAGGAAGTGTCGGTGCTGCGGGACGGCACCGAGCAGCTGATCGGGATCGACCAGCTCGACGTCGGTGACCTGTTCGTGGTCCGCCCCGGCGAGAAGATCGCCACCGACGGCGTCGTCGTCGAGGGCTCGTCGGCGGTGGACGCGTCGATGCTGACCGGCGAATCCGTGCCCGTCGAGGTCTCGCCCGACTCCGAGGTGGCCGGCGCGACGGTCAACGTCGGCGGCCGGATCGTGGTTCGTGCCAGCCGAATCGGAGCCGACACCCAGCTCGCGCAGATGGCGTGGATGGTCGAGGACGCGCAGACCGGCAAGGCCGAGGTGCAGCGCCTGGCCGACCGGATCTCCGGCATCTTCGTCCCGATCGTGATCGCGTTGACGGTCGCGACCCTCGGCTTCTGGATCGGAACCGGCGGTGCGGTCGCCGCCGCGTTCACCGCCGCCGTCGCCGTCCTGATCATCGCGTGCCCGTGCGCGCTCGGACTCGCCACCCCGACCGCCCTCATGGTCGGCACCGGACGGGGCGCCCAGCTGGGCATCCTGATCAAGGGCCCCGAGGTTCTGGAATCGACCCGGCGCGTCGACACCGTTGTGGTCGACAAGACCGGCACCGTCACCACCGGCACGATGTCGCTGCACGACGTGATCGCCGCCGACGGTCAGGACGAGGAACAGGTTCTCCGGTTCGCCGGGGCACTCGAGGACGCGTCCGAGCACCCCATCGCCCGGGCGATCACCCGCGGCGCGAAGGAGCGACTGACGACCCTCCCCGACGTCGAACAGTTCACCAGCGTCGCGGGACTCGGCGTCCAGGGCATGATCGACGGTCACGCGGTGGTCATCGGCCGCGCGAAACTGCTCCGCGACTGGTCGCTGCACCTCACCACCGAACTCCAGCGGGTCGTCGAGGCGGCGGAGGCGGACGGCAAGACCGCGGTCGGGATCGGCTGGGACGGACAGGCGCGCGGCGTGCTCGTCGTCGCCGACACCGTCAAGCCGACGTCCCGCGAGGCGGTGGCGCAGTTCCGGGAACTCGGCCTCACCCCGATCATGCTCACCGGCGACAACAAGTCCGCGGCCCGGGCCATCGCCGACCAGGTCGGCATCGGCGAGGTGATCGCGGAGGTGCTGCCGCAGGACAAGGTGGACGTGGTCAAGCGTCTGCAGGCCGAGGGCAAGGTGGTCGCGATGGTCGGCGACGGGGTCAACGACGCCGCCGCGCTCGCGCAGGCCGACCTCGGTCTCGCCATGGGCACCGGAACGGACGTGGCCATCGAGGCCAGCGACCTCACGCTGGTCCGCGGCGACCTCCGCGCCGCCGCCGACGCGATCCGGTTGTCGCGCAGAACGTTGAGCACGATCAAGGGAAACCTGTTCTGGGCCTTCGCCTACAACGTCGCGGCACTGCCACTGGCGGCGGCGGGTCTGCTCAACCCCATGCTGGCCGGTGCCGCCATGGCATTCTCCTCGGTGTTCGTCGTGAGCAACAGCCTGCGACTGCGCCGGTTCCAACCGCTGACCACTCCCACCCGAGGGGAACAATCATGACCGAGCAACCGCACACCGACCACGAGTCCGGCCACGGATACATCAGCGCCAAGGACGACTACCTCAAGCGACTGCGCCGCATCGAGGGCCAGGCGCGGGGCCTGCAGCGGATGGTCGAGGACGAGAAGTACTGCATCGACATCCTCACCCAGGTCTCGGCGATGACCAAGGCGCTGCAGGCGGTGGCGCTGGGTCTGCTCGAAGACCACATCAGCCACTGTGTCGTCGACGCCGCCGTCGCGGGCGGATCCGAGGCGGACGCGAAGATCAAGGAAGCCACCGACGCCATCGCACGACTGGTGCGTTCCTGAAAACCTGACCACGAGAGCAGCTTCCGAGGGAGCACGCATGTCTCACGATCATCAGAAGGAAATGGAACAGGTCCGGCACACCGGACACGAAAATCACGACGCCCACACCGATCGGCACGCCGGCCACGGCGCGCACGGTGAGGTGTTCCGGCAGAAGTTCTGGATCAGTCTCGCACTGTCGGTGCCGGTGGTGGTGTTCAGCCACATGTTCGCCGACCTCCTCGGCTACACCGTCCCCGATTTCCCCGGTGCGTCGTGGATTCCGCCGGTGGTCGGTACTGTGATCTTCTTCTACGGCGGCGCACCGTTCCTCACCGGCGCGTGGAGCGAGCTGAAGTCGCGGCAGCCGGGCATGATGCTGCTGATCGGGATGGCGATCACGGTCGCATTCCTCGCGTCGTGGGTGACGACCCTGCAGATCGGCGGGTTCAACCTCGACTTCTGGTGGGAGTTGGCGCTTCTCATCGTCATCATGCTGCTCGGTCACTGGCTGGAGATGCGGGCGCTGGGGTCGGCGTCCGGGGCCCTCGACGCGCTCGCCGCGCTGCTCCCGGACACCGCCGACCGGGTCACCGAGGACGGCGTCACCGAGGTGCCCGTCTCCGAACTCGCCACCGGCGACCTGGTGCTGGTGCGGGCCGGTGGCCGCATTCCCGCCGACGGCACCGTCGAGGACGGCCGCGCGGAGGTCGACGAATCGATGATCACCGGCGAATCCACTCCCGTCCCACGGTCGGTCGGCGACCCCGTGGTCGCGGGGACCGTCGCCACCGACAGCGCGCTGCGGATCACCGTCGGCGCCGTGGGGGAGGACACCGCGCTCGCCGGCATCCAGCGACTGGTGGCCGACGCGCAGTCGTCCTCGTCCCGGGCGCAGGCGCTCGCCGACCGCGCGGCCGCGTTCCTGTTCTACTTCGCTTCCATCGCAGGGCTTCTCACGTTCGTGGTGTGGTCGCTGCTCGGCAACGTGGACGAAGCCGTGGTGCGGACCGTCACCGTTCTGGTGATCGCCTGCCCGCACGCGCTCGGGTTGGCGATCCCCCTCGTGATCGCCATCTCCACCGAACGGGCCGCGAGGGCCGGTGTCCTCGTGAAGGATCGACTGGCTCTCGAACGCATGCGCGGCGTCGACGTCGTCCTGTTCGACAAGACCGGCACCCTCACCCAGGGCAAGCACGTCGTCACCGGGGTGGTGAGCACCGCCGGTGTCACCGATACCGACCTGCTCGCGCTCGCCGGCGCGGTGGAGGCCGACAGCGAGCACCCGGTCGCCCGCGCGATCGTCGCCGAGGCCGCCACGAAGGTGCCCGCCGAGTCCCGCCGCACCGCCACCGAATTCCGGTCGTTGCCCGGACGCGGCGTCCGTGCCGTGGTCGACGGCGAGGAGGTCGCCGTCGGCGGACCGGCGATGCTCGCCGAACTGAACGTGACGGTCCCCGACGACGTTGCGGCGCACACGAAACGGTGGGTCGAGCGCGGCGCCGCCGTCCTCCACGTCGTCCGCGACGGGAAGGCACTCGGCGCGGTGGCACTCGAGGACGCCGTCCGTGAGGAGTCCCGGCAGGCGATCGATGCCCTGCACGCACGGGGTGTGAAGGTCGCGATGATCACCGGCGACGCCCGGCAGGTCGCCGACGCCGTCGCCGCCGACCTCGGGATCGACGAGGCGTTCGCCGACGTCTTGCCCGAGAACAAGGACGCACAGGTGGCGGCACTCCAGGCCCGCGGCCATCGCGTCGCGATGGTCGGCGACGGGGTCAACGACGCCCCCGCGCTCGCCCGCGCCGACGTGGGTGTCGCCATCGGAGCCGGCACGGACGTCGCCATCGAGTCGGCGGGGGTCGTCCTCGCCGCCGACGACCCCCGCGCGGTGCTGTCGATCATCGATCTGTCGCAGGCGAGCTACCGCAAGATGTGGCAGAACCTGGTGTGGGCCACCGGATACAACGTCATCGCCGTGCCGTTGGCCGCCGGTGTCCTCGCATTCGCCGGAGTCGCGATCTCCCCCGCGGTGGCGGCGATCCTGATGTCGATCTCCACCATCGTCGTCGCACTCAACGCGCAGCTGTTGCGACGCCTCGATCTGGATCCGGAACGGCTGAGTCGGCACTGACCGCGGTCTGCGTCCATTCCCATTCTCCTCCGTCTGTTCTGGTACCCATCCCCACGGATCAAGGAGTTCACCATGAGCAACCCGAACGAGTTCGAGACCCCGGCGACGGATCGGACGGACACGACACCGCAGGCCGCGGCGCCGACGTGTTGCAGCACCGAACGGCAGACCACCTGCTGCGATCGCAGCGAGAAGTCGACGTGCTGCGGTCCGGCGGCAACGGCCGGCGGCGGGTGCGGCTGCCAGTAGTCCTTACCCGACAACACTGTGGTGCGGTGCGAGCGAATATGGGCTCGCACCGCACCCCTGTCTGAACTGGGGACATACGACCGCCGTCACCAGAGACGGTGTGCCGGTCTACTCGTCCGTCGTGGGTGTGGCTCCGCAGGCGCAGGATCCGCCGCTGCGGGGCTGGTAGTCGTGCACGTGCCCGGCGCGATCCTGGCTGATCTCACAACACGCGTGCAATTGGGCCTGAAGGGCCGCGCGGCCTCGCTGAACCCGGGATTTCATCCCGGACACCGAGATTCCCGCCTCACCCGCGGCCGCGGCGTGGGTTCGTGCCTCGAGGTCGACCATCTTCACCGCCGCGGCCTGCTCGGCGGGCAGCCCCGAGAGCATCGGCACCAGACAGGAGGCGAGTTCCTTCTCCGCCACCTCGTCGACATCCGATTCGCCGTCCGGTGGAGTGTCGGGGACGACGTCGACGACCAGCTCACGCCGGTGGGGCGCGGAGCGGTAGAAGTCGGTGATCGCGTTGCGGGTGATGGCATACATCCACCCGAGGAGGCGGTCCTGATCGCGCAGATTATCCAGGCTCTTGGCCATCCGCAGGAACACGATCGACAAGATGTCGTCGGCGTCCTCGGGGCGCGAGACCCGGCGGGCGATGAAGGCCCGCACATCGCTCGAGAAGCTGCGCCAGAGCTGTTCGAGATCAGCTGGCTCCTGATGGGGTGCGGTCGCGGTGGTGGTCGATTCCTCGCTCATGATCCGTGGTTCCTTTCCGTTTCCAGCATCCCCGTCCGGCGGTGCGGTGGCGACCCCTGGGAACGTCCTCTCCGGTACCGACGGCGGCGGCCGCAGTCGGACGCACCCGCGTTCCCGACGCAGTCTGCGTCCGAATCCGGTGTGCCTCGTCTGTATGGGTGTCGATGTCGATGACGGGTTCTCCGATTCGACGTACCAGTAGAAGCGCGGTGAGGAGGTGAGAGCGATGTTGACCACACACTTGTTTTCCGGTCTGACCAGCGAAGAGATCGATCTGATCGTGGCCGAGGAACTGCATCTGCTCGACGCCGCCGCAGGAGCGACCATGCGCAGCGACGCCGACGACGGCGAGCGTTGCCACTCCAAGACGAACCCAAGTCTTCACGAAGGATTGGCGGCCTTGCTGTGGTGGGGGATGCTGGCGGCGCCGATGAGGGCGGCGACCACTGCAAGGGCGGCGAGGATCAGGTAGGCGTGGGCATAGCTGACCGTCCACGCCGACAGGGCGGTCCCGGCCGAGGGGGCGAGGGCCATGACGATGACGACCGGCGCGGACATCAGCCCGTTCAGGCGCCCGTAGTGGGTGGCGCCCCACCGGTCGGTGATCGCGGTGGCCTGGATGAGGGTGAAGATCCCGCGGACCAGCCCCGCGCCGATGGCGACAGCAATCAGCGCGACCACCGAGGTCACGATCCCGAGTAACGCGGTGCTCGCGGCGATGGCGGCGAGGATCACCACGATGCGGGTGCGGGCGGTGGTGCGGGCAGCGATCGGGAGGTAGCCGAGGCGGCCGAGGACCTGCCCGGCACCGCCGAGTCCGAGCGTCAGGGCGGCGAGGGATGGGGAGAAGCCCTGCTCGATCAGCAGCGGCACGAGGTTGAACACCCCGGCGAACGCGGCGAACGCCCCGAGACTGAGCGCCACGACGAGGGCCGCGAAGGCGCGGCTACGGGAGGCGTCGCGGTGATCGACCGGATGGTCCCCGGCCGGGGCGGGTGGGTGCGGCCACCGCCCCCGCAGCCCCAGCAGGTGCCCGGGCACGGTGATGATCGCCAGGATCGCGGCGAGGACGAGATACGTTGCCCGCCAGTCGTACCGGTCGACCAGCGCCGCGGTCAGCGGGGCGAAGACGGTGCTGGCCATCCCGGCGGCGAGGGTGAGGATCATCAGGGCTTTGACATATTTGTCGCCGTACCAGCGGGTCAGCGCCGCGAACGCAGGCGGATACAGCACCGCGCCCATCGCGACCCCGGCGGCGAGCCACCCCGCGTAGAACACCGGCAGGTTCGGTGCGGCCGCGACCACCAGCAGGGACGGGACGGCCAGGACGGAGCCGGCGATCCGCCCCACCGGGATGCCCGTGAGTGCTGCGGCGAGTTGGGAGAGGGAGAACGCGGCGGTGAGCACCGGCAGCGACCACCCGGTGTCCGCCGAGATCGACACCGACAGCACCGGGAACGCGTAGTAGAGGATGCCCCAGCTGGTGATCTCGGTCAGGCACAGTACCGCCAGCACCCGCCGCAGACCGGTCTCGTCGAGGGACGCGGTCTGTGGCAGGGTCCGAGTGCCGGTCACCGGGTTATCCGCCCGCGCGTGTGGTGGACAGGGTGATCAGCTGCGGGTCCGGGGCGGCGCAGCACCCCACGGAGTCTTCCGCGGCCGCGGGGGTGTCGGGGTCGTCGTCGAATACCCCGGCGCCGCCGCAGACTCCGGTCTCCGGCAGGGTCAGCTCGACGCGGGCGGCGCCCTCGTGGTCTCCGGCCAGGGCGGCGGCGATGCTGCGGACCTGCTCGTACCCGGTCATCGCCAGGAACGTCGGGGCCCGCCCGTAGCTTTTCATCCCGACCAGGAACACATTCGGCTCCGGATGCGACAGCTCGGCGACCCCGTGCGGGTAGACGGTGCCGCAGGAATGCACGTTCGGGTCGATCAGCGGCGCCAACTCCACCGGAGCCTGCAGCACCGGATCCAGGCCCAGGCGGATCTCCGACAGCCACGACAGATCGGGCCGGAACCCGGTCAGCACCACCACCCGATCCACGTCCTCGATTCGGGCTCCGGTGTCCGACACCAACACCACCCGACCGTCCGCACCGTCGGGTTCGATGGTGGCGGTGCGGAACCCGGGGACCACCGTCAGCAGTCCGTCGTCGACGGCCGTCTTGGCGCGCAGGCCGAGGGCGCCGCGGGCGGGCAGCTGGTCGTCCTCGCCGCCGCCGAAGGTGGAGCCGACATCGCCGCGGCGCAGCACCCAGCTGATCCGGGTGCCCGGCACCCGCTTCTCCAGATTGGCCAGGGAGACGATCGCGGTCAGCGCGGAGTGCCCACTACCGGCAATCACGATGTGCTTGCCCGCGTACCGGGCGCGCACCTCCGGGTCGTCGACGTTCGGGACCCGGTATTCGAGGACGTCGGCCGCCGCTTTCTCGCCGAGGGCGGGCAGGCCCTCACCGCCCAGCGGGTTGGGGGTGGTCCAGGTGCCGGAGGCGTCGATCACGGCCCGCGCAAGAATGCGGTCCTCGGTGCCGTCGGCACGGCGCAGGTGCACCGACAACGGTTCGGTGTCGCGGCCGGCGTCGACGACCCGGTCCCGCCCGCGACGGGCCACGCCGACCACTTCGGTGCCCAGTTTCACGATGTCGCCGAGTGCGGCGGCCAGCGGCAGCAGGTAGTCCTGGGTCCAGTCCTGGCCGGTCGGATACGCCTCGTCGTCCGGGGCCTTCCAGTCGGTGGTCTCGAGGAGGCGGCGGGCGGCCGGGTCGATCAGCTCCCCCCACCGGGAGAAGAGCCGCACGTGGTTCCACTCGGCGATCGCGGCGCCGGCGCTGTCACCGCGTTCGAAGACCAACGGGGTCAGGCCGCGTTCACGCAGCTGGGCGGCGGCGGCGAGGCCGATCGGTCCGGCGCCTACGACGACTACGGGCAAGGTGTTCATCTCGAAAATCCTTCCATCGACGTTCATCGATCCATTGATCACGAAGAGTATCGATGACTGTCGATGAATGCAACCATCGATGAATATCGATATAGTGAAGGGCATGACTTCCCTGGACATGCCCACCGTCCGCACCCCCGGCGAAGTGGATGCGTTGGCGCCGGAAGACGCGGCCACCTACGCCGGGTGGTTCGCCTGCCTGGCCGATCCGACCCGGGTGCGGCTGCTGCATCAGGTCGCCTCCCGCCCGGCCGGGATCACCGTGGGCGAGTTGGCCGAGGCCCTGGGGATCGGCCAACCGACCGTCTCGCACCACGTCCGCAAGCTCGCCGATGTCGGGTTCGTCTCGGTACACAAGCGGAGCACCAGCACCGTCGTGATGGTCAACCCGGCGTGCTGCACCGGACTGCCGCACGCCGCCGACGCGGTGATGGGGGTGCTGACCCCGCGGCCGTGCTGCCCGGACGACCTACCCGGCGACGTCACCGTCCGCCCCATGGCCGAGCAGGATTGGGACGCGGTACGCCGGATCTACGGCGAGGGCATCGCCACCCGCAGCGCCACCTTCACCACCGAGGTCCCCGCCCGGGAAGCCCTGGATGCGCAGTGGCTGCCGGGGCATCGGTGGGTCGCCGAGATCGACGACGTCGTGGTCGGCTGGGCCGCGCTGTCCCCGACCTCGGGGCGGGATTGCTACGCCGGGGTGGCCGAGAACTCCGTCTACGTCGCCGACGGCATGCGCGGGCGCGGCGTCGGTAAGGCACTGCTGCGTACCCAGGTGATCGCCGCCGACGAGGCCGGGCTGTGGACGCTGCAGACCTCGATCTTCCCGGAGAATCGGGCCTCCATCGCCCTGCACCACTCCGCCGGGTTCCGCACCCTCGGAGTCCGCGAACGCATCGCCCGGCTCGACGGGATCTGGCGGGACACCGTCTTCCTCGAACGCCGCAGTCCCGTCACCGGATAACCTCTCGAAACATTTGGGGCACAAGATGTCCGAGCCGACACCGGTTGATCGGGCCGCGATCGCCGCCGATCTGGAGCGGGCCCGGGCCCTGTTGCACGAGTTGGTCGACGGCGCGAGTACCGAGCAGCTCGCGCGGCCCTCGTCCGGCACCCGCTGGACCAACGAGCAACTGCTGTTCCATATGGTGTTCGGCTACATGGTCGTCCGGCGGCTGCTGATCCTGGTCCGGGCGTTCTCCCGGCTGCCCGACCCGGTCGGCCGAGGGTTCGCCCGCGCCCTGAACGCCGCGACACCGGTGTTCCACCAGATCAACTATTTCGGCTCGTGCGCGGCGGCCACCGTCTTCAACCGCCGCCGGATGGGCCGCCAGTGCGACCGCGTCATCGCGAAGCTGCAACGCTCCCTCACCCGGGAATCCGAGACGACCCTGCGGCGCAGCATGGCGTTCCCGGTGCGCTGGGATCCGTTCTTCACCGAGACCATGACCCTCGAGCAGGTCTACCGATACCCGGGCAAGCATTTCGACTTCCACCGCGCCCAGCTCACTCTCGGCTGACGCCGAGGCGCTGGAACTCCGGTGCCTGTTCGGCAGACACTGGTAGGCACGGAAGGACGCAGGCCCCGCCGAAAATCAGCTCGCGTGCGTCCTTCCGGGCCGGCCGCCGTCTATAGGTGTGCCGACATCCCGGCACCTG
>NZ_JARJBD010000069.1:0-54851 GCF_029269925.1 Rhodococcus sp. T2V | reverse complement strand
TCCACTCCGAGGCACACCTCATCGTAACGCAAACCCCACTAACTGAACGGTATTGGGGCTAGCTGCTACCACTTCGGTATCATCGGCCTATGGCCATGACATTGCGACTGACGGAGGAGCAGGAGCGTGCGCTGACGCTTCTCGCCGACGCTCAAGGCGTCAGTAAGCAGGAAGCGACGGTTCGCGCGATCCTGGAGGCTGCCGCTCGGCACACCCATGACGAGCGGGTTCGCGCTCTGTCCCGCCGCGGCCGCGACCGGTACGCCACCTTGCTGGACCGCCTCTCGCGGTGACGATCGACTATCTGACTCTCGAGGACTTGCTCTCGCTGGCTGAGGATCTCGGCGTTGCGTCGGTCCGGGATCTCGGGCTGCTCGACTCGGCGGCCCACCGTCCGCAGACGTCGTTGCTCGGCCAAGAGGTGTATCCGTCGATTCACGACAAGGCGGCCGTCCTGCTCGAGTCCTTGACGAGGAATCATGCCCTCGTCGACGGGAACAAGCGGCTGTCCTGGTTGGCGGTTCACGTGTTCTACGGATTGAACGGCTATGACCTGGATGCTCCGGAAGATCCTGCGTACGACTTGGTCATCGCCGTTTCGAGCGGGGAGCGGGGGTACCGGGAGGTGTCGCCCCAGCTCGCCGAATGGGCACATTCCGTCTGAGTGTCTCTTCTTGAAGATGCTTGTCGGACAGGATGTGTCGGCGGGTTCCGCTAACCTGTCGCGCATGGCTGAACCAGTGAAGGGTCCCGCATCGTATTTCCCGTCGATCGAGGAGAAGTACGGCCGGCCGATCAGTGAGTGGCAGACGCTCATCCGCTCGTCCGAGCTGACCAAGCACATGGAGTTGGTGAATTGGCTGAAGTCGGAGCACGGACTCGGCCACGGTCATGCCAACGCGCTGGTCGCGCACACCCTGAAGGAGGACGCCGCCGGCTGACGGGCCACCGGCGGTAGCTCGCCGCGATGAATGCGGAATTTTGCCGCGGGATATCATTCCGACGAATCTGGTGTCGAGGGTTCTGCTGTCGAAGGGAATCGAAGTGAGCACGAAAATCGAACAACTGGAGTTCCAGGCGGAGACCCGCCAGCTCCTGGACCTCATGATCCACTCGGTGTACTCCAACAAGGACTCGTTCCTGCGGGAGCTCATCTCCAACGCCTCGGACGCGCTGGACAAGTTGCGTCTCGAAGCGTTCCGCAACAAGGACCTCGACGTCGACACGTCGGATCTGCACATCGAGATCGAGGTGGACGCGGAGAAGCGCACGCTCACGGTCCGCGACAACGGCATCGGCATGTCCCACGAGGAGGTCGTCGACCTCATCGGCACGCTGGCCAAATCCGGCACCGCGGACCTGCGCCGCAAGTTGCGGGAAGCGAAGGACGCCGCCGCCTCCGAGGAACTGATCGGACAGTTCGGCATCGGTTTCTACTCGACGTTCATGGTCGCAGACAAGGTGACCCTGCTGACGCGCAAGGCCGGCGAGAGCGAGGCCACGCGCTGGGAGTCGAGCGGCGAGGCCACGTACACCATCGAGGCTGTCGACGACGCCCCGCAGGGCAGCTCCGTCACCCTGCACCTCAAGCCCGAGGACACCGAGGATCACCTGCACGACTACACGTCGGAACGGAAGATCAAGGAACTCGTCAAGCGTTACTCCGACTTCATCGCGTGGCCGATCCGGATGGACGTCGAGCGCACGGTCCCCGCCGAGGGCGACGGCGAGGACGAGGTCACCACGACGTCCGAGACGATCAACTCGATGAAGGCGCTGTGGGCGCGCTCGAAGGACGACGTCTCCGAGGACGAGTACAAGGAGTTCTACAAGCACATCGCCCACGCCTGGGACGAACCGCTCGAGGTCATCCCGATGAAGGCCGAGGGCACGTTCGAGTTCCAGGCCCTGCTGTTCATTCCGTCCCACGCGCCGTTCGACCTGTTCATGCGGGACGGGAAGACGGGTGTGCAGCTGTACGTCAAGCGCGTCTTCATCATGGACGACTGCGACCAGTTGATGCCGGAATACCTTCGCTTCGTCAAGGGTGTGGTCGACGCTCAGGACCTCTCCCTCAACGTCTCCCGTGAAATCCTGCAGCAGGACCGGCAGATCCGCGCCATCCGCCGCAGGCTCACCAAGAAGGTCCTCACCACGATCAAGGACCTGAAGGCCGAGCGGCCCGACGACTACCGCACGTTCTGGGCGGAGTTCGGCCGCGCGGTCAAGGAAGGCCTGATGTCGGACAGCGACAATCGGGATGTGCTGCTGGGTATCTCGTCGTTCGCGTCCACCCACAGCGAGGAGGAGCTGACCTCGCTGGAAGACTACGTGTCGCGGATGAAGGACGGTCAGGAGCAGATCTTCTACGCGACCGGCGAATCCCGGCAGCTGCTCGAGAGTTCCCCGCACATGGAGGCCTTCCGTGCGAAAGGCTTCGAGGTGCTGCTGCTCACCGACCCCGTGGACGAGATGTGGGTCGGTGCCGTTCCGGAATTCGAGGGCAAGTCGTTCCAGTCGATCGCCAAGGGTGAGGTCGACCTCGATACCGAGGAAGACAAGAAGGCACACGAGTCGGAGCGGGAGGAGCAGGAGAAGGACTTCGCCGGCCTGCTCTCCTGGATGGCCGACGCGCTCACCGAGCAGGTCAAGGAGGTGCGGCTGTCGACGCGGCTGACCACGTCACCGGCCTGCATCGTCGGCGACGCGTTCAGCATGTCCCCGGCACTCGAGCGGATGTACCGGGCGTCCGGGCAGCCCGTTCCCACCACGAAGCGCATCCTCGAGCTGAACCCTGCCCACCCTCTCGTCACCGGGCTGAGGGAAGCGCACGGCGAACGCAACGAGGATCCCGCGCTGGGGGAGACCGCGGAGCTTCTCTACGGGATGGCGTTGCTGGCAGAGGGCGGCGAACTCGAGGATCCCGCCCGGTTCACCACGATGCTCGCCAACCGTCTCGCCAGGACGGTGTAGTTCCCCTTGCTGGTATTGGTCACGGGGGGAACAGGTTTCGTCGGTGCGTGGAGCGCGAAGGCGGCGGTGGACGCCGGTCACCGGGTGCGCTTCCTCGTGCGGGATCCTGCTCGCCTCGTGACCAGCGCGGCGGCGCTCGGGCTCGACACGTCCGATCATGTGGTCGGTGACATCACGGACGCCGCGTCCGTGCGGCGTGCCCTGGACGGCTGCGACGCCGTCATCCACGCCGCGGCCGTGGTCGCGGTCGACCCGCGTCGCGCGGAGGAGATGCTGCAGACCAACCTTGCCGGCGCGCAGAACGTGCTGGGAACGGCGGTCGAACTCGGCCTCGATCCGATCGTCTACGTCTCGAGCATCGCCGCCCTGTTCCAGCCGGGGGCCCGGCTGCTCACCCCCGACCTCCCGGTGTGCGGGCCTCCCGACGCCTACGGCCTCAGCAAGGCACGCGTGGAGCAGTACGCGCGTGACCTGCAGGCCGACGGCGCACCCATCGCGATCACCTACCCGGGCATGATCATCGGCCCGCCCGCGGGAAACCAGTTCGGCGAGGCCGCCCAGGCAGTCGAGGCCGCCGTCCACCTGCGGGGTCTGCCCGGGCGGGGCGCCGCATGGACGATGGTCGACGTGCGTGAGGTGGCCACGGCGCACGCCGCCCTCCTCCAGTCGGGGAGCGGCGCCCGCCGGTTCATGCTCGGAGGTCCCCGGATCCCGATCGCCGGGATCGCCGACATGCTGGCCACGATCACCGGCAGACGGATGGGCGTGTACCCGGTACCGGACGCCGCGTTGCGCCTGGTGGGCAGGCTGGCCGACGCGATCGACCGGTTCGTCCCCTTCGACACTCCGATCTCGGAGGCCGCGATGGAGTACTACACGCGGATGCCCGACACGGACGACCGGCCGAGCGAAACCGAACTCGGGGTGAAGTACCGCGATTCGGCGGAGACCCTGGCCGACACAATCGCCGGGCTGACGGAGGCGGGCCGGCTGTGAGCTTCAGCCGCGCGGAGTTGGAGTCGTTCCGGGACGCGGAGGTTCCCGACCTCATCGGACCGGGCTGCCGCCTGCTGTTCGTCGGCATCAACCCGGGACTGTGGACGGCCGCGACCGGGGCGCATTTCGCGCGTCCGGGCAACCGCTTCTATCCGGCTCTGCTGGGCGCCGGGATCATCGAGCGACCTATCGATCCGACGGCAGGCATGTCGGACGCGGATCGCGAGCACCTGATCGAGCGGGGCGTCGGCATCACCAACCTGGCCCAGCGCGCCACGGCGAAAGCCGACGAACTGACCGGCGAGGAACTGGCCGTCGGCGCCGAGCGCCTGCGCTCCGTCGTCCGCGACACCGCTCCCAGGGTGGTCGCCGTAGCCGGAATCACCGCCTATCGCACGGCATTCGGTGAGCGTGCAGCGAAGAAGGGCAAACAGCCGCGCACCCTCGAGGGCGCGGAGTTGTGGCTGGTGCCCAATCCGAGCGGTCTCAACGCCCACGAAACCGTCGCCACCCTCGCCGCGTCGTACCGGGAGGCGGCGATCGAGGCCGGAATCGTCTCGAGCTGACCGGGCCGGTCGCTAGGCTGCGGAAATGACCGTCGTCTACAACCTCGTCTTCGTCTGCCACCTGCTCGGCATGGCCGCCCTCGTCGGCGGCTATTTCGCGGTGCTCGCGGCGCCGCGGATCTCCGAGGTGATCGTGTGGGGTGCGCGACTCCAGTTCGTGACGGGACTGATCCTCGTCGGGCTGGGGGAGGCCGCACTGGACAAGGACTACAACCACATCAAGATCGGCGTGAAGCTTCTGCTCTCCCTCGTGGTCGTCGCGCTCGCCGAGATCGTCCGGGGCAAGCAGAAACGAGGGCAGGAGCGCCCGAACCTCGTCCACGTGGTCGGTGGGCTCGGCATCGTCACCGTGCTGGTAGCCGCCCTCTGGACCTGATCCCGCGCCCGTTCACTTCTTGGGCGGGGCAAGGATCTTCATCGCCCACCGCTGCGCGGACTCGGGCATCCGGTCCTTCATCGACATCGCGAACTCGCCGGCCTTCGTGCGCACCGACGTGCCCCTGCCGAACCGCCGGTTGAACGCGGATCCCTCGGTCGGCTGATCGAAGTGCAGCGGCGGGGCGCCGTCCGCGGCGCCGAGTGCACGCCCGATCACCATTCGCTGAATCTCGCTGGTGCCCTCGAAGATGGTGTACAGCTTGGCGTCCCGGTACCACTTCTCGACGGGATGGTCGCTGATGTACCCCCACCCGCCCATCGTCTGCAGCGCACGTTCGGTGGTTTTCACGGCGACCTCCGACGCCGCGAGCTTCGCCATCGAGCCCTCGCCGTGACGGAACTCCACGCCTGCCGCCGCCATCCACGACGCCCGCCACGTCAGTAGTCGTGCGGCGTCGATCTGGGTCGCGAGGTCGGCCAGCGGAAACGAGATGCCCTGGTTGTCGATGATCGGACCGCCGAACGCCTCCCTCCGGTTCGCGTACTCGGTGGCGTACTCGAGCGCGGCGCGGGCGATGCCCAGCGCCTGAGCCGCGACCATCGGACGGGTCTGCTCGAACGTGCCGAGGGTGGCCGATTTCCGCCGCGGCGCGCCGGTGGCCACCTCCTCCTGCACCTCACGGGCCTTCCGCATGCGATGCTGCAGTTTGTCGTCGCCGCCGAGCAGATGGTCGGCGGGCACCCGCACCCGGTGGAACTTCAGCTCCGCCGTGTGCGACGCACGGCAGCCCAGCTTGTCGAGCTTGCGGACGAGTTCGATCCCCGGGCTTCCGCCGGGAACCACGAAGAGGGCCTGCCCCCGATGCCCCAGCTCCGGGTCGACGGTGGCGTTCACGACGTGCACGTCGGCGATGCCGCCGTTGCCGATCCACATCTTGTGGCCCTCGATCACCCAGTCGTCGCCGTCGCGCGTCGCGGTGGTCCGCAGATTGCGGACGTCGCTGCCGCCCTCGGGTTCGGAGATGCACAGTGCGGCGAGTTTCAGCTTGCCGGGCTCGCCGAAGCATTCGGGTGCCCAGCGCAGCATCTGCTCCGGCGTCGCGGCCTGGCCGATCGACGACAGCGCCAGCGCGGGCATCACGACGGCGAGGCCGATTCCGGCGCAACCCCAGAACAGCTCCTCCATGAACAGGGGGAGGGACAGGCCGGTCGGGTCGCCGATCAGGTCGCGATAGAACAGCGGACTGTAGAAGCCCTCTTCCGCGGCCTTCTCGAGGACGTCCCACGGGAACTCCTGCGCGCGGTCGTGCTCGGCGGCCACCGGCCGGATCACGTTCTCCGCGAAAGCGTGCGTCCGTTCGACGAGATCCTTCTGTGCCGGGGTGAGCGCGAGGCTGAAGGTCATGGCAGTCCCTCGGTTGCCGTGTTGGTGTGCAACAACGTAACACCCACGGTCTTCGAGAACCGCGGATCACAGAATCCTGAGCAATGGGATTGCAATCCCATTATCTGATCGGAGTTGCTAGCGTCGAGGCATGGACGGCGACGAGACGGTCTACACCCACGGCCACGACGAGTCGGTGCTGCGGAACCATCGATGGCGCACCGCCGAGAACTCCGCCAGCTACCTGCTTCCGCACCTGCGCGCAGGTCTGACGCTGCTCGACGTCGGGTGCGGGCCGGGCACCATCACCGCCGACCTCGCGGAACTCGTCGCCCCCGGAGCCGTCACCGCCGTCGAGATGAACGACGAGGCCCTCTCGCTCGCACGGAACGAGTTCACCGAGCGCGGAATCGCGAACATCCAGACCGTCGTATCGAACGTCCACGCACTCGACTTCCCCGACGACAGCTTCGACGTCGTGCACGCACATCAGGTCCTGCAGCACGTCGGCGATCCGGTGCAGGCACTGCGCGAGATGAAGCGGGTGTGCCGACCCGGCGGAATCGTTGCCGCCCGCGACGCGGACTACGGCACCTTCACGTGGTATCCGCCGACACCCGAACTCGACGAATGGCTGACGCTCTACAAGGCCGTCGCCCGGGCGAACGGCGGTGAACCCGACGCCGGCCGTCGCCTGCGGGCGTGGGCGCACGAGGCCGGTCTCGGCGACGTCGCGAACACGGCGAGCACCTGGTGTTTCTCCTCCGACGAGGATCGCGAGTGGTGGGGTGGGTCCTGGGCCGACCGCTCGCTGCGGTCGGCCTACGCGGACCGGGCGCTCGCGCTCGGGCTCGCCACCGAGGCAGACCTCGACCGCATCGCGGCCGGCTGGCGTGCGTGGGTGCGCGAGAACGACGGCTGGTTCGCGCTCCTGCACAGCGAGATCCTGTGCCGGGTGTAGTGCACCGCGAAGCGAAAATCTCACGACTCGCGCCAGGGAATGGAACACTCGCCCCATGACGACGTTGCGCGTGGGTCGACTGTGGTTGCCGGGGCTGATGGTGATTCTGATCGGGCTGGTGTTCGCGCCCGGCGCCTCCGCGGCCCCGGATCGAGCGGTCTTCTCCGGAGACTCGGACCAGGTGATCACCGTTTACGCCCCGTCGGCGGGGTCGGTGAGCGCCGAACTGACCGCCTGGGAGCGGGGCTCGGACGGCACGTGGCAGGTGTTCGCAGGTCCTGTCCCCGCCGACCTCGGCGCAGAGGGAATCGGTGCGGCGAACGAATTCTCCACCCGCACGCCTGCCGGTGTCTTCCCGCTGTCGCAGGCGTTCGGCCGGCAGCCCGCACCGGCGACGGCGATGCCGTACTTCCAGACGGATCGGCGTGACTGGTGGGATTCGAATCCGCTCTCGCCTACGTACAACACGCACGTCCGGCAGGACGCGAGCCCCGGCGGAAACAGCGAGAACCTCTACTCGGCCGGACCGCTTTACGACTACGCGCTCGCGATCGGCTACAACGCCGCCCGCATCCCCGGCCTCGGTTCGGCGATGTTCCTGCACGTCACGGACGGCACCACCACCGAAGGATGCGTTGCCACCGACCGCGACACGCTGACGACACTCCTCGGCCGACTCGATCCGGCGAAGAATCCGGTGATCGAGATCGCCGTGGGCGCTTCGCGCCCGTGAGTGGTTAACGAGTCTCTGGACTCTTTAACCACTCACGGGCGGCGGAGCCGCCTACAGGCCGGGGCGCTTGCCGATGGTGAGGGTGGGGGTGGAGACGCCGGCGAAGAAGTCCTCGCCCTTGTCGTCGACGACGATGAAGGCCGGGAAGTCCTCGACCTCGATCTTCCAGACCGCTTCCATGCCGAGCTCTTCGTACTCGACGATCTCGACCTTCTTGATGCAGTCGAGGGCGAGACGCGCCGCGGGACCGCCGATCGACCCCAGGTAGAAGCCGCCGTAGGACTTGCAGGCGTCGGTGACCTGCTTGGACCGGTTGCCCTTCGCGAGCATCACCATGGAGCCGCCCGCGGCCTGGAACTGATCCACATAGGAGTCCATCCGACCGGCGGTGGTGGGGCCGAAGGAACCGGACGCCATGCCGTCGGGGGTCTTGGCCGGACCGGCGTAGTACACCGGGTGGTCCTTGAGGTACTGCGGCATCTCCTCGCCGGCGTCGAGCCGCTCCTTGATCTTGGCGTGGGCGATGTCGCGGGCGACGACGAGCGGGCCGGTGAGCGACAGCCGTGTCTTCACCGGGTGCTTGGACAGCTCGGCGAGGATCTCGGGCATCGGCTTGGTGAGGTCGATCTTGACGGCGGCGCCCTTGCCGGTGCCGGAGACGCCGTCCGTCTCGGCGTCGAGCTGGGCGTCGGTGACCTCGGGGAGGAACCGGCCCGGATTGAACTCCAGCTGCTCGAGGAAGACGCCCTCGGGGGTGATCTTCGCTTTGGCCTGGCGGTCCGCCGAGCAGGACACAGCGAGAGCGACGGGCAGCGAAGCGCCGTGGCGGGGGAGGCGGATGACGCGGACGTCGTGGCAGAAGTACTTGCCGCCGAACTGTGCGCCGATCCCGATCTGACGGGTCAGCTCGAGCACCTTCTCCTCGAGTTCGAGGTCACGGAAGCCGCGACCGGTGATCGCGCCCTCGTTGGGGAGTTCGTCGAGGTAGTGCGCGGACGCGTACTTGGCCGTCTTCAGCGCGAACTCCGCGGACGTGCCGCCGACGACGATCGCGAGGTGGTACGGCGGGCAGGCCGCGGTGCCGAGAGCGCGGATCTTCTCCTCGAGGAACCGCATCATGCCGTCCGGGTTGAGGATCGCCTTGGTCTCCTGGAACAGGTAGGACTTGTTGGCGCTGCCGCCGCCCTTGGCCATGTACAGGAACTTGTACGTGTTCTCGTGGCCGGTCGCCGTGTCGGCGTAGAGCTCGATCTGGGCGGGGAGGTTGCTGCCGGTGTTCTTCTCGTCCCACATCGTGATCGGCGCGTTCTGCGAGTACCGCAGGTTGAGCCGGGTGTAGGCGTCGTAGACGCCGCGCGCGACGGCCTTCTCGTCGTCGCCGGGGGTGAGGACGTGCTGGCCGCGCTTGCCCATGACGATCGCGGTGCCGGTGTCCTGGCACATCGGCAGGACACCTGCGGCGGAGATGTTGGCGTTCTTCAGCAGGTCGAGCGCCACGAACTTGTCGTTGCCCGACGCCTCGGGATCGTCGAGGATGCTCGCGAGCTGCTTCAGATGATCGCTGCGCAGGTAGTGCGAGATGTCGTGGAGGGCGGTCTCGGTGAGCAGGCGCAGCGCCTCGGGCTCGACGGACAGGAAGGTGCGGCCGCCGGGTCCTTCGACAGTCGACACCCCCTCGGTGGTCAGCAGCCGATATTCGGTGGGGTCCTCACCGATCGGCAGCAAGTCCTCGTAGAGGAAGTCGGCCATTCTATCTCCTGGACAGCTGGTTGTGTGAAGTTCGTCTTCAGGCTAGACGCGGGCTCCGGCGGCCCTGTGACGCGGGGGCATGCTTTCCCCTGCACAGTGGTGTGGCTCACAGAGTTCTCACAAGTAAATCCGTACACTTGACTGGATGCTTGAACACGGAACCAGCTCGGCCGGCCGAATGACCCTTGCAGTCCAGGATCCCGTAGCCGCCGACGACGAGACGTCCGGTGCACGTGCCAAGCGGCCCGTACTGCACGCCTACCTCGACATCGCGATCGTGGTGGTCGTCCTCGCGGCCACGAATCTGATCGCGCACTTCACCACCGCGTGGGCCAGCATCGCGACCGTTCCCATCGCCGCCGTCGTGCTGCTCGTGCTCACCCGGCGCCGCGGACTCGGCTGGGCAGAACTGGGACTCTCGCCCCGGCACTGGCGCAAGGGGTCGCTGTACGCCCTCGCAGCGATGGGCCTCGTGATCGGCGTCGTCGCGATCGGTGCCGCCCTCCCGATCACCCGGCCGTTCTTCATGGCCGACCGGTACGCCACGATCTCCGGCGCCCTGATCGCGTCGATGATCGTCATCCCGCTGCAGACCGTCATCCCCGAGGAACTCGCGTTCCGCGGCGTGCTGCACGGCACCCTCGACCGCGTGTACGGCGCCCGCGGCGTCTTCGCGGCGGGATCGCTGATGTTCGGTCTCTGGCACATCGCGTCCTCGCTGGGACTGACGTCGGGCAACAAGGGATTGTCGAGCTTTCTCGGCGGCGGCGTCCTCGGGCAGGTGCTCGGCATCTTGGCGGCGGTGGTCGCCACCGCGGCCGCGGGCATCGTGTTCACCTGGCTCCGCCGCCGCAGCGGCAGTCTGATCGCGCCCATCGCGCTGCACTGGTCGTTGAACGGCGCGGGTGCGCTCGCGGCCGCCGTCGTGTGGCACACGACCATGGCCTGAGCAGGGTCAGGCCTCCGGGGCGCCAAGCCACTCGAGCAGCTTCTCGTACACCGACTCGTGGTTGAGCATCGTGAAATGATTCGCGGGTGCGAGGTGCATGCCGTCCTCGTCGCGGAAGCCGATCATCCGCGTCCGGTTCCGTCCGGACGCGCTCGGCACGAGCACCATGCCGTCGCCGAGCAGGCGGCCCAGCGGATGCCGCGGGCTTCGCGTGATGGTCGCGGAGACGAAGCAGTATGTCACGCCGTCGAGGAGGGGGACCTCGCTGATGGCCGCGGCACGGAGGGCGTCCGGGTCGCGACCGCGCCAGTCCTCGTCGACGAGCGAACCCTGATTCAGATCCCGGATGCCGGCGCTCCTCCGGCGCAGGAGTCCGGAGATCGCCCGCGTCTCGGGCAGTGCGGCCAGGCCGGCGGTCGCATAGTGGACGGCCTGCTCCAGCGGGGCGCCGAGGTGAGGTGAGCCGAGGCTCACGAGCTGCCGCACCCGCCGTACCCACGGGCGGTCGTCGAGGAAGGCGATTCGGCAGGCGCTGCGGGCGACGAGGCCGCCCATGGAATGCCCCACGAGTGCGATCGACTCGACGTCCACCGGCCAGTGCTCGGTGACCGCGTCCAGAAGGTCGGACAGGCTCCTGCCGTTGTCGGAGATGTGCCGGCCGGAGTTGTAGCGGATCTGCAGCGCCGTGTATCCCAGGTCGGTCTCGAGTCGTTCACCGTAGGTCGGGCGGCCGCCCAGCGACCACGCGTCCTCGGTCTCGACGAGTCCGTGCAGGAAGACGACGATGCGGCCGCGGGCGTGGGGGAAGGCATCGGCGAGCGTGGACTCGGCGGCCGTGAGTGCGACGCCGCCCACCCGTATCGCCAGGGGTTCGGCGAGCACGGACCCCTCCGATTCCAGTACGTCGCCGATCAGCCCCTGGATCGCGGCGATGGCCCGGGCTCCGCGGCGCGTCTGGGATGGCGGGACGTTCTCCGCCGACGGGAAGTCGAGGAACTGTCCCGCGAGGGAACCCCCGAGTCGGGCGGTGTCGGTGACGAGCGAATACACGGCGGCGGCGATCTCGTCGTGGAGCGCCTTCGCGGGGAGGGCACGGGTGCCGACGCCGAGCCGTACCCCGGCGAAGACGCGGTCCGAGACCGCGCGGTGGATGCTGCCGAGACCGCCGGCGGCGGCCCCGATTTCGTCGAGGGCCAGCCGGGCGAGTGCCCGCACCTCGGAGCGGCGTCTGATCTGCGGGTCGGTCACGAGTTTTGAGTGTACGCATGTGCACTGAGATGTGCGCGTGCCGCGAACCCGCCGAAATGTGCAGGGCAGGCAATTATTTCGCGAATTAACCAACGGTGAAACGGGAATCTTGATCTTGCGAATGGCGAATCGATTGGTCGACCGACCAATTCCGGGGAAAATGCTGGTGACGCGGATAATGAACATGTTCACGCCACGAATTATTCATCGTGATAGATACGTGATCGACGCGATCGAGACGCTGACGAAAACGCCGCGACGGGGCCCGCGCGCCTGAGCGCACGAACCCCGTCGTGGGTGTTCAAGTCTTGTGCCAGCGGAAATGCTAGCCAAGCGTGGCTGCGGCCGCCGTCGCGGCGTCTGCGCCACCGCCCAATGCGTCGGCGGAACCCGAGAAGAAGTCCAGGGCACCGGCGAGGTCGGAGAAGGCGGAGAAGAATTCGGACAGGAAGGCGAGATCCATGCGTTTAACTCCTTGCTCGGTTGTGGGCATTTATGTTGGCGCTGAGCGGGCGCCGGATTCATTCCTACCGTTATTGAAATGAGATCGCAATCCGTGGAATTAACCGAATTGAAACGGAAGGCGAATCAACGGTTTTTGGGCAGGTGAGAAGCCTGTGTCCGGATTCACATCCGTCCGAGAAATCTCACGATGTGGGAGCCTGGGCCGTGTTCGAATCCCACCTTCGAGGGTGCGGGCGGGGCTATCCTCGTCCCACGACGTGTAGTGCTTTCCGGACATACGGACGTATAGGGGAAACCATCATGCGCAAGACCATCGTCACCGGCATCGCGGTCGCGGCCCTCGCGCTGCTCGGCGCGGCCGGCTGTTCCAACGACTCGAACGAGGCTCCGATCGCGACCACGACGACGTCCTCCGCGTCCGATCGGGTGGAAGGCGCGATCAGCAGTGTGCAGGCCACGGCGTCGTCCGCCGTGAACACCGCGCGCGAGGCCACCCAGAACGCGATCAACTCGGCCATCGCGGCGGTCCCGATCGGATTCGAGTCGGGAACCGCCGAACTCAACGCCCTCTCGGACGTGACCGTCAAGGCGGTGGCCGCCGCGATGAATGCCGGCGACGCCAAGATCGAGATCGAGGCGTACGCGAGCAACACGGACGAGGCGGCCGCCGAACTTCTCGCCGACCAGCGCGCCCAGGCCGTCGCGAACGCTCTCGAGGCGCAGGGGGTCGACAAGAGCCGCATCTCGACCGAGGGCACGGCGAACCCACCCGAAGGCGTGAACGTCGATCAGGTGGAGATCACCGTTCAGGACAGCTGACCGGCGCGGTCAGTGCAGGACCGCCCGGTGCTCGTTGCTGTACGGGATGTGCTCGGCGGTCCTGCCGTCGCGGAGCTTGAGCACCCACTCCGGATCCGACAGCAGTGCGCGGCCGACGGCCACGAGATCGAACTCGCCGTTCTCGTACTGCCGGAGCAGGCGGTCGACACCGGCGATGTTCGAGGCGCCATCCGACGTGAAGGCCGTCGTGAACACGTCGTCGAGACCCACCGAACCGACCGTGATCGTGGGCAGTCCCGTCAGCCGCTTGGTCCATCCGGCCAGGCCGAGTTCCCCGTCCTCACCGGACAGCTCGGCGAAGGCCGGTTCCCAGTGCCTGCGGGTGGAGGGGTGCAGCACGTCGACACCGGCGGCGACGAGGGGCGTGAGCACGGCCGAGAGTTCGTCGGGGGTCTGTGCGATGCGCGAATCGTAGTGGTTCGACTTCCACTGGGAGAACCGGTAGACGATCGCGAAGTGGTCCCCGACGGCCTCGCGGATCGCTGCGACCACCTCGACCGGGAACCGGGTGCGGGCCTCGAGAGATCCGCCGTAACCGTCGGAGCGGACGTTCGTGCGGTCCCACAGGAACTGGTCGAGCAGATAGCCGTGGGCGCCGTGCAGTTCGATGCCGTCGAAGCCCACGTCACGTGCGTTGACGGCGGCCGCCACCCAGGCCTCGCGCAGCGCGTCGAGATCGGACCCGGTGAACTCGCGTCCCAGCCGGGTTCCGTCCAGCGCGATTCCGGACGGGCTGGCGGTCGTCACCTCGGGGTTCATGCGCGGCTGCGGGCCGCGTTCGACGCCCAGATGCCACAGCTGCGGGATGATCTGCCCGCCCTCCTCGTGGACCGCGTCCACCACCGACTTCCAGCCCGCCAAACTGTCCTGTCCGTAGAGGAGCGGCACCCGGGTGTGGGATCCGGCTGTGGGGTCCGGAATATACGTCCCCTCGGTGATGACGAGACCGACCCCGCCCGCCGCACGCCGGCGGTAGTACGCCGCCACGTCTTCCCCTGGAATGCCGTCGGGGGAGAAAGCCCTGGTCATGGGTGCCATCGCGAAGCGATTCCGGAGCTGGAGGGATTTGACGGCGAACGGTTCGAAGAGGCCGTCCACGGGCAGAGGTGTTTCGGTCATGCCTGTCCGTAACCGATCGCGGTTACGCACTATTCCTGCATATGACCTGCTGCGTAGTTGTAATCTGAAGTCACAGTCGACACTCGCTGCCGGCGCAGGGGCACTCGCCCGCGCCCGGTCTGACGGGAGGGTGCACTGATGGGCACGAACGACGTAAAACCTGCCGATCTGGTGCTGTTCGGTGACGTGGTCACCATGAACGACGCCGCGCCACGCGCTCGGGCGATCGCGGTGCGGGACGGGCGGATCGCCGCCGTCGGCAACGACGCCGCGGTGTTTCCGCTGATCGGACCGACAACGATCGCGGTCGACGTGCACCGGGCCTGCATCCTCCCCGGGTTCATCGAGGCACACGGTCACCCGCTGAACTCGGCGGTGCTGCTCGGCGAACCGGTGGTGGACATCAGGCCGGTGACCATCGCCGACGCCGGTGAGGTGGTCGACGCCGTCCGCCGCGCCGTCGACGAGCACCCCGACGGCGCCGTGCTCAACGGCTGGGACCCTCTGCTCCAGAAGGGGCTGCCGGAACCGTCCCGGGAATGGCTCAATTCCGTCGCGCCCGACACCTCCCTGGTGATCCTGCACAACACCGGACACGTGGCGTATTTCAACGACGTCGCCGCCCGGGAAGCCGGATTGTCCAAGGAGACACCGGACCCGGAGGGCGGTAGCTTCGGTCGCGACAAGTCGGGCGACCTGAACGGTTCGGCGTTCGAGGCTCCTGCGGTGATGGCGGTGGCAGCCTCGATCCTCGACGGTGCGTCCACCCGGCTGCCGGAACTCCTCGCCGCGGAATGTGCGCGGATGAACGCGGCAGGCATCACCACCGCCAGCGAGATGGCATTCGACCCACGCTTCCGGAGCGCCCTGACCGCGATCGCCCGGTCCGGTGCTCTCACCACCCGGCTGCGGCTGTACGAGATGTCGAACCCGGAGCGCTCCACGGACGTGTCACCCGGAGTGGGTGACGACCTGCTGCGCCAGGTGGGTATCAAGATCTGGTCGGACGGCTCGCCGTGGGTGGGCAACGCGGCCACGAGTTTCCCGTATCTCGACACGGACGTCACCCGGTCGCTCGGCCTCGCCGGATCGCGCGGCAAGGCCAATTACACCGCGGACGAGATACTCGAGATCAGCAAGCCGTACTTCGAGAACGGCTGGCAGATCTCCTGCCACGCCAACGGTGACGCCGCGGTCACCCTGGCCCTCGACGCGTGGGAGCGGATGCTCGCCGAGTCGCCGCGCGACGATCACCGACTGCGACTCGAGCACGTGGGGGCGATGACCCCGGAGCAGTTCCGCCGGGCGACCGAACTCGGCGTCACGTGCAGCCTTTTCGTCGACCACCTCTACTACTGGGGCGACGTGCTCGTCGACGACCTGTTCGGTCCCGAACGCGGAGCACGTTGGGCCGCTGCAGCTTCCGCGATCGCAGCGGGTCAGCGGATCTCGTTTCACAACGACGGTCCCGTGACCCCGACCAACCCGTTGCGCAACATCGCCGACGCCGTCACCCGCCGCACTCGGTCGGGACGGGTGCTCGCCCCCGAGGAGCGGATCTCGGTCCCGGACGCCTTGCGTGCGGAGACGATCAACTCGGCCTGGCACCTCCGGAGCGAGGACGCGATCGGGGCGATCGTCCCCGGGCTGCACGCCGATCTCGTCGTGCTGTCGGCCAACCCGCTTCTGGTGGATCCCGACGACATCGAGGACCTCGAAGTGCTCGCCACGATCCTGGAGGGTCGAACGGTCTTCGGAAAGCTGGAGTGATCCGGGTGGCGTCCTGGTCGCGGGCCCTGCGGTCGATCGGGGCGTCGGCCGGAGCCTGGATTCGCACCGCGGGCTACACCCGCAAATGGCTGGTCCTCGGTGTCGTCATCGGCATCGTCGCCGGGCTCGGCGCGGTCGTGTTCTACGTCGCGCTGTCGGAGGCGACGCAACTGCTGATCGTCGACATCGGCGGCTACCACCCACCGAGCGCGGCCGGTGACGGTGGCGCGGGCGGCAGCAGGGAGTTCACGAGACCGTGGGCGATTCCGCTCGTGGTGTGCCTGGGCGGCCTCGTGTCGGGCATCCTCGTGTTCACCCTGGCACCCGAGGCCGAGGGGCACGGCACCGACGCGGCGATCGAGGCCGTGCACCGGGACCCCCGCATGATCCGCGTCCGCGTCGTGCTGGTGAAGCTGGTCGCGTCGGCGATCACGATCGGGTCCGGCGGGTCCGGCGGTCGGGAGGGGCCCACCGCGCAGATCTCGGCGGGTTTCGGATCGCTCCTCGCCCGCAGACTGGACCTGTCCCCGCGGGACGGCCGCATCGCCGTGGCGATCGGCATCGGCTCCGGCATCGGCGCCATCTTCGGCGCCCCGCTCGGCGGTGCGGTGCTGTGCTGCACGATCCCGTACAAGGAGGACTTCGATTTCGAGGTGCTCGTGCCTGCGCTGGTCACGTCGATTGTCAGCTACACCGTGTTCGGCAGCTTCCTCGGCTTCGGGCCGCTGTTCGGGTACGCCGCCCAGGACTACGTCTTCGACACCCCGGCGCAGTTGGTGTGGTTCGCGCTCATCGGTGTGCTCGGCGGCCTCATCGGATTGCTGTACAGCGGGACGTTCTACACCGCCGTCGACCTCACCCACCGCCTGCCGGGCAGCCGGATCGTCAAGCCGGCGGTCGGCGGGCTGCTCGTCGGACTGATGGCACTGGTGCTGCCGGAGGTGCTGGGCAGCGGATACGGCTGGATCCAGCAATCGATGGCCCGCGCCGACCTCACGGCCATCCCGCTGTGGGTGGTGCTGTTGTTGCCGTTCGCGAAGATCCTCGCGACGTCGCTGTCCATCGGATCTGGCGGATCGGGCGGCATCTTCGGTCCGGGCATGGTGATCGGGGCATTCACCGGCGCCGCGGTGTGGCGACTGCTGGAGCCGATCGCCCCGGGCGTCCCCGACAATCCGGCGCCCTTCGTCATCGTCGGCATGATGGCGTGTTTCGGGAGCATCGCCCGCGCGCCGCTCGCGGTGATGCTGATGGTCGCGGAGATGACGGGAAGCATCGGCGTGCTCGTGCCGGGGATGATCGCGGTCGGACTCTCCTACCTCATCGTGCGCCGATCGGGGAAGACGATCTACCGGGCGCAGCTCGAGAACCGGGCGGAGGCTCGGCTCGCCCAGGGTTCGCCGGGGTGACCGGGCCGGGGTCGGTGTTCGAAGTGCCCGGAGGATCCGGGTCCGTGTGCGAAGTGCCCGGAGGATTCGGGCATGCTTGTGGCCATGACTGTTCACGTTCCTCAGTACGTCGACCTCCTCTGGCCAGCGCTTCAGGCTGCCATTGCTCTCGGTGGTTCGGCGTCCAACGAGGAGCTCGACAGCGCAGTCGTTGAGCGAGAAGGTCTTTCGTCCGACGTGCAGGGCGTGCTGCACGGTGACGGTCCGAGCACCGAGATCGAGTACCGGCTGGCGTGGGCCCGCACCTACCTCAAGGGGATGGGTCTGCTCACCAACAGCCGTCGAGGGGTGTGGAGTGTGACGGAGAAGGGCCGCGAGGTCGCCGAGAGCGAGATCCGCCCGTTGCACGCCGAGTTCTCCGCCGAGAACCGCAAGAAGAATGCCGCCCGCAAATCGGCGAAGGCCGCATCCCGGAGGAACGACGAACCGGACGCCAACATCGCCGAGGCCGAGAACGACGCGGACTGGAAGGACCTGCTGCTCGACACGGTTCTGAAGATGTCGCCGCCTGCGTTCGAGCGGCTGACCCAGCGGTTGCTGCGGGAGGCCGGATTCTCGAGCGCGTCCGTCACCGGTCGCGGCGGCGACGGGGACATCGAGGGCCTCGGCGTGTACCAGTTGTCGCTGCTGAGTTTCCCCGTGTTCTTCCAGTGCAAGCGCTACAGCGGCAGTGTCGGCGCCGGGGCGGTGCGCGATTTCCGTGGCGCGATGGCGGGTCGCGGCGAGAAGGGTCTGCTCATCACGACCGGAACCTTCACCGGTGACGCCCGCACGGAGTCCAAGAGGGACGGTGCCCCGCCCATCGACCTGATCGACGGCGACCGGCTGTGCGACCTGTTGAAGGAGCATTCGCTGGGAGTGCAGACCACTACGCGTCTCGTCGAGGACGTCGAGGTCAGATCCGATTACTTCCACTCGCTCGAGCCGAAATGATCATGGTCGAGTCACCTCTTCAGGGCCCGGACACTCTTTCCCGTTGCGGTATGGCCACGAAGCGATCACGCAGGCTCTGAAGCGGTGCCGACGGCGTTCTCCCGTGTGTAAAGAGGAAGTTAAATGCACATGTCACTGACGTGAAGAGCGACCGAGGGAAGTCGACATGACGACCACATCGCCGTGGCCGTTGAGGCGCCGCACCGTACGGCCACCGGCGGGGATGCTGGCGGACCGGCGATTCGGGGTGCTCGTCGACCAGTTCTTTCCGGCTCTTCCACGACGTCGGCCAGGGCGGCGGTGCGCTGGCCGTCTACCTCCACGGTGAGCCGGTCGTCGACGTGTGGGCCGGGTGGGCGAGCCGCGACACGTTCTGGCAGGAGGACACAGTCACCCTCACGTTCTCCACGGGCAAGGGCGTCGCGTCGACCGTGCTGCACCGTCTCGCGGGACGCGGGATCATCGATTACGACGCACCGGTGGCGCAGTACTGGCCCGAGTTCGCCACCGCGGGCAAGGGCGAGATCACCGTGCGCGAACTGCTGTCGCACCGCGCCGGACTGCACCGCGTTCGCGGGCTCGTTCCGGGCCCCCTCAGTCTGATGGACCATAGCCTGGTCAGTGCCGCCCTGGCCGCGGCGACCCCGGACCGGCGGCGGCTGAAGACCCCCGGCTATCACGCCGTGACATTCGGCTCGCTGGTCGCCGAACTGACGTCCCGTGCGGCCGGAACACCGTTCACCGAACTGGTGCGCACCGAGGTCGCCGAACCGCTCGGGGTGAAGGAATTCTGGTATGAGGTGCCGCCCGCCGAGCGGTCCCGCATCGCGAGGACCTTCCCGCACATCAACCCGTTCGGTGTTCCGTGGGGTGCGACGTCGTTCGCGATGGCGCGGCTGCCCGGTCTCCGCAACGTCGCCGACGCCGGCATGCCCGCCGGTTTCGACGCCCTCGTCCGCAACCCTGCGATCCACGACAGCGTGATGCCGGGATGGAACGGCGTGTTCAGTGCCCGCGCCCTGGCGCGCATGTACGGGGCGCTGGCCAACACCGGAACCGTCGGCGGTGTCGAATTCCTCCCGCCGGAGGTCGTGGCGCAGCTGAGTCAGGTGCAGACCACGGCCCGCGACTACGTTCTGGGCATACCGATGAACTGGCGGCTCGGCTACCACGCGGGAATGGTCGCGCGCCGCAAGCAGCCGTCGAATACGTTCGGGCACTACGGGTTGGGTGGGTCTGGCGCGTTCGCCGACGCCGACACAGGCCTGTCGATCGCCTTCGTCACCAACCGGCTCGGCAACATGCTGACCCCCATCGCGGATCTCCGCCTGCCGAAGCTCGGTTCCACGGCGCTCGCCATTGCGGAGAGACTGTAGCCGGGCAGCTGCGGCCGCCGGCCAAACCAATTCGATTTCGACGCGCCGTTTTTCGATCGCCGCGAGCCGCCGGTCTGGAAGGCGGGGGACCGGTAGCATCGTGTCCGTGACCGACGCGACCGCCCACACCAGCCGTTCCGATCGGTTGCGAGTCCTCGTCTACAGCGACGACGCGAGCACCCGCCAGAAGGTCGTGCTGGCGTTGGGGAAGCGTCCGCACCCCGACCTTCCGGAGCTGGAGTACGTCGAGGTGGCGACGGCGCCCGTGGTGATCCGGGAGATGGATGCCGGCGGTATCGACCTGGCCGTCCTGGACGGCGAGGCGGTGCCCGCGGGCGGGATGGGGATCGCCAAGCAGTTGAAGGACGAGATCGACGAGTGCCCGCCGATCCTGGTCCTGACCGGACGTCCCGACGACGCCTGGCTGGCCAGCTGGTCGCGCGCGGAGGCCGCGGTGCCGCACCCGCTCGACCCGATCCGGTTGTCGGAAGCGGTCATAGCGCTGCTCCGCACCCGACTCTCTGCTTAGGGTCTCCTGACTTCCGATTCCGCCGTCGGAAGGCGCATCGAGCGCCTGTCCCGCAGCGGTTTTCCGCATTTCCAGATCGCCTGGAACTCGCTCGGTCAAATCGGCCGGGCCCGACGACTTCCCTTGTACGCTGTGGCATAACTCACAAGAGCGTAGCTTCGGAAACGACCGCCCGGGAATCGGGCGGACAGGCTCGGGAAGAGGGGAGCTGAGACGGCGTGAATGTCTACGTGCCGATACTCGTGCTCGGGGCGATTGCGGTCGCGTTCGCGGTGTTCTCCGTGATCGTGGCGAGGATCGTCGGTCCGAGACGCTACAACCGTGCCAAGCTCGACGCCTACGAGTGCGGGATCGAGCCGACGTCCTCGCCGCTGGGCGCGGGCCGCATCCCGGTGAAGTACTACCTGACGGCCATGCTGTTCATCATCTTCGACATCGAGATCGTGTTCCTCTATCCGTGGGCTGTTCATTTCGACGCCCTCGGCTTCTTCGGTCTCGGGGCCATGGCCCTGTTCATCTTCAACGTCTCCGTCGCCTACGCGTACGAGTGGCGGCGTGGCGGTCTCAGTTGGGACTGATCGGTCCCGCCAGCGATCGAAAAGCCAAGTCGGAAGGGAAGAGTCGGATATGGGCATCGAGGAGAAGCTGCCGAGCGGCTTCCTGCTGACCACGGTCGAGGGGCTCGCGGGTTACGTCCGCAAGGGCTCGCTGTGGCCCGCCAGTTTCGGGCTCGCCTGCTGTGCGATCGAGATGATGGCCACCGCGGGCGGACGCTTCGACATCGCCCGCTTCGGCATGGAGGCGTTCCGTGCCTCACCCCGGCAGGCCGATCTGATGATCGTCGCCGGCCGGGTGAGCCAGAAGATGGCGCCGGTGCTGCGGCAGATCTACGACCAGATGGTGGAGCCGAAGTGGGTGCTGGCGATGGGCGTGTGCGCGTCGTCGGGTGGGATGTTCAACAATTACGCGATCGTGCAGGGTGTCGACCACATCGTCCCTGTCGACATCTACCTGCCGGGGTGCCCGCCGAGACCCGAGATGCTGCTGAACGCGATCCTCACGCTGCACGAGAAGATCCAGCAGATGCCGCTCGGCGTTCACCGGGAGGAGGTGGCGCGTGCGGCGGAGCAGGCCGCGCTGGCCGCCACCCCCACCATCCAGATGAAGGGCCTGCTCCGGTGACGGCGCGCGCCGCGAGGGAGCGGAGCGACCCGAGATCCGGCGTCTGGGCCGCGCGGTCTGGACTGAGGAACGAGGGAGCGTAGCGAGTGAGTGACGAGGGAAGAGCGCGCGACAAAGCCCAGACGCCCGCGAGCGAAGCGAGCCAGACCAACACCGGAAAACCGCGCGACCAAGCTCCGGCACCCGCGAGCGAAGCGAGCCATGTTACAGAGCAGATCGGTGTGCGTAAGGGTTTGTTCGGGGTGCGGGGTAGTGGGGATACGTCGGGGTATGGGCGGTTGGTGCGTCCGGTGTTGTTGCCGGGGAGTACGCCGCGGCCGTTCGGCGGGTATTTCGACGAGGTGGCGGATGGGTTGGGGGCGGCGCTGGCGGAGTCGGGGGTGGGCTTCGAGGTGGCGGTGGAGTCGGTGGTGGTGTTTCGGGGTGAGGTGACGTTCGGTGTGCGGCGCGAGTTCTTGGTGCCGGTGGCGCGTGCGTTGCGGGATGAGCCGGATCTGCGGTTCGAGATGTGTCTGGGTGTGAATGGTGTGCATTTCCCGCAGGATGCGGGCCGGGAGTTGCATGCGGTGTATCCGTTGTTGTCGATTACGCACAATCGGCGGATCCGTCTGGAGGTGGCGGTGCCGGATGGGGATCCGCATATTCCGTCGTTGTATGACGTGTATCCGACGAATGATTGGCACGAGCGGGAGACGTACGACTTCTTCGGGATCGTGTTCGACGGTCATCCGTCGTTGACGCGGATCGAGATGCCGGATGACTGGCCGGGTCATCCGCAGCGGAAGGACTATCCGCTCGGCGGTATTCCCGTCGAGTACAAGGGCGCGGAGATCGCGCCGCCGGACGAGCGGCGGGGGTACAGCTGATGAGCGAGGACACGGTGTTCACGGTTGCGGGTCAGGACTGGGACGAGGTTGTCGATGCGGTGAAGGCGGCGTCGGAGGACGCGGGTTCGGGGAGCGGCGAGGAGCGCATCGTCGTGAACATGGGTCCGCAGCATCCGTCGACGCACGGGGTGTTGCGGCTCATCCTGGAGATCGAGGGTGAGACGGTCACGGAGGCCCGGTGCGGTATCGGTTATCTGCATACGGGGATCGAGAAGAACCTGGAGTTTCGTAGCTGGACGCAGGGCGTGACGTTTGTGACGCGGATGGATTATCTGTCGCCGTTTTTCAACGAGACGGCGTATTGCCTGGGTGTGGAGAAGTTGCTCGACATCACGGAGCAGGTGCCGGAGCGGGCGAGTGTCGTCCGGGTGATGTTGATGGAGTTGAACCGCATTTCCTCGCATCTGGTGGCGCTGGCCACGGGCGGGATGGAGTTGGGCGCGGTGACGGCGATGCTGTTCGGCTTCCGGGAACGTGAGTTGGTCCTGGATGTGTTCGAGTTCATCACGGGGTTGCGCATGAACCATGCGTATATCCGGCCGGGCGGGTTGTCGCAGGATCTGCCGGAGGGTGCGGTGGAGAAGGTCCGCGAGTTGCTGAGGTTGCTGCCGGAGCGGTTGCGGGACATGGAGAATCTGCTGAACGACAACCGCATCTGGAAGGGCCGGACCAAGGGCATCGGGTATCTCGACCTCACGGGGTGCATGGCGCTGGGGGTGACGGGTCCGATGCTGCGTGCGACGGGTCTGCCGCACGATCTGCGGAAGTCGCAGCCGTATTGCGGGTACGAGAATTACGAGTTCGACGTCAGTACCGACACCGGGTGCGACGCGTACGGCCGCTACCTGATCCGGGTCGACGAGATGAAGGAGTCGCTGAAGATCGTCGAGCAGTGTCTCGACAAGTTGCGGCCGGGGCCGATCATGGCGGAAGACAAGAAGATCGCGTGGCCTGCGGATCTGACGTTGGGCCCGGATGGTCTGGGTAATTCGCCGGAGCATGTCCGCGAGATCATGGATTCGTCGATGGAGTCGCTGATCCATCATTTCAAGTTGGTGACGGAGGGTTTCCGGGTGCCGCCGGGCCAGGTGTATGTGGCGGTGGAGTCGCCGCGGGGTGAGCTCGGGGTGCACATGGTGAGCGACGGCGGCACGCGCCCGTTCCGGGTGCATTTCCGGGATCCGTCGTTCACGAATCTGCAGTCGGTGGCGGCCACGTGTGAGGGCGGCATGGTGGCGGATGTGATTGCCGCGGTCGCGAGCATCGATCCCGTCATGGGGGGAGTGGATCGATGACCGAGCGAACCGCACCGGCGCAACCACCTGTTTTCATCGAGTTCGGGCCTCGGCCGGAGGAGAACGGTCGCCTGGTGCGGCCGGGTGCGCGGGAGGAGTATCCGCCGGAGATCCGGGCGCGGCTCGACGCCGACGCCGATGTCGTCGTCGCGCGTTATCCGAATTCGCGTTCCGCGCTGCTGCCGCTGTTGCATCTGGTTCAGGCGGAGGACGGGTGCATCACGCCGGCGGGGGTCGAATTCTGTGCCGGCCGGCTCGGGTTGACCGGCGCCGAGGTGGCCGCGGTGGCGACGTTCTATTCGATGTACCGGCGCGAGCCGACGGGCGACTATTACGTGGGGGTGTGCACCAACACGTTGTGCGCGGTGATGGGCGGCGACGCGATCCTCGCCGCGCTGGAGGAGCATCTCGATCTGCCGCACGGTGGCACGTCCGCGGACGGCAAGGTGACGCTGGAGCACATCGAGTGCAACGCGGCGTGCGATTACGCCCCGGTGGTGATGGTGAACTGGGAGTTCTTCGACAATCAGACCCCGGAGTCGGCTCGCTCGCTCGTCGATTCCCTGCGGTCGGGGGACCGGGTGTCGCCGAGCCGCGGCGCGACGCTGTGCACGTTCCGGGAGACCGCCCGCATTCTCGCCGGGTTCCCCGACGAGCGTCCCGGTGCGCTCGAGGAGGGCGGCGCCGCAGGCGACGCGACACTGGCCGGCCTGCGCGTTGCGCGGGAGCGGGGGATGACGGCGCCGGATCCGGCGGAGACGTCCCTCGTCCCGGAGCCGCAGGCACGGGACACCGAGGCGGTCGCGGCCGAGTCGACGAAGGACGAGCCGGCGCCTGCCCCGTCGGCGACGGTGCCTCCGGAACCGTCCTCCTCCGAAACGAACCCGGCTGCCACCGACCCCGGACGGAAGGGAGACTGACATGCCGCTGACCCCGGTCCTGAGCCGCTACTGGGACGAGCCCGAGTCCTGGACCCTCGACACGTACCGTCGCCACGACGGGTACGAGGGCCTGCAAAAGGCGCTGCGCATGGACCCGGACGAGGTGATCTCGACGGTCAAGGAGGCCGGTCTGCGCGGTCGCGGCGGTGCCGGGTTCCCGACCGGCATGAAGTGGTCGTTCATCCCGCAGGGCGACGACAAGCCCCACTATCTCGTGGTCAACGCGGACGAGTCCGAACCGGGCACCTGCAAGGACATGCCGCTGATGCTGGCCACGCCGCACGCGCTCGTGGAGGGCGTCATCATCGCGGCGTACGCGATCCGCGCCGGGCACGCCTTCATCTACGTGCGCGGCGAGGTGGTGCCGGTGCTGCGCCGGCTGCAGGCCGCGGTCGCGGAGGCGTATGCGGCGGGCTACCTCGGCAAGAACATCCTGGGTACCGGGTTCGACCTCGAGCTGGTCGTGCACGCGGGTGCCGGGGC
This sequence comes from Rhodococcus sp. T2V, assembly GCF_029269925.1. Classification (NCBI taxonomy): domain Bacteria; kingdom Bacillati; phylum Actinomycetota; class Actinomycetes; order Mycobacteriales; family Nocardiaceae; genus Rhodococcus; species Rhodococcus sp. T2V. The sequence goes on along the minus strand of NZ_JARJBD010000069.1, from coordinate 29,646 downwards.
GTACATCTGCGGCGAGGAGACGGCGCTGCTCGACTCGCTGGAGGGTCGCCGCGGTCAGCCCCGGCTGCGTCCGCCGTTCCCCGCGGTGGCCGGTCTCTACGCGTCCCCGACCGTCGTCAACAACGTCGAGTCGATCGCGAGCGTCCCGCCGATCATCGTGAACGGCATCGAGTGGTTCCGCTCGATGGGCAGCGAGAAGTCGCCCGGGTTCACCCTCTATTCCCTGTCGGGGCACGTGACCACACCCGGACAGTACGAGGCTCCACTGGGAATCACGTTGCGGGAGTTGCTCGAGTACGCGGGCGGCGTCCGCGCCGGGCACCGGTTGAAGTTCTGGACGCCGGGCGGTTCGTCGACGCCGATCTTCACGGACGAGCATCTCGACGTCGCCCTCGACTACGAGGGGGTCGGCGCCGCCGGGTCGATGCTGGGCACCAAGGCCCTGCAGATCTTCGACGAGACCACGTGTGTGGTGCGCGCCGTGCTCCGCTGGACCGAGTTCTACGCGCACGAGTCGTGCGGCAAGTGCACGCCCTGCCGGGAGGGCACCTATTGGCTGGTGCAGATCCTGGAGCGGCTCGAGCGGGGGGAGGGCACCGATGCGGACCTGCAGAAGTTGCTCGACATCGCGGACAACATCCTCGGCAAGTCGTTCTGCGCTCTCGGTGACGGTGCGGCGAGCCCGATCATGTCCTCCATCAAGTACTTCCGCGACGAGTACCTCGCGCACTTCGAGCAGGGCGGCTGCCCGTTCGACCCGCATCAGTCCACGCTCATGGCTGGAGTACGCGCATGATGCCCGCGAGCGGAGCGAGCCGTGACTCGGTACCGGGGCCGCGCGGTCTGGACCGAGGAGCGAGGGAGCGGAGCGAATGAGTGACGTGGGAAGGGCGGGTGTGAAAGCCCCGGTGCCCGCGAGCGGAGCGAGCCCTGACGCAGTGAGCGTTGTCATCGACGGTGTCGAGGTCAGTGTTCCCAAGGGCACGTTGGTGATTCGTGCGGCGGAGATGATCGGCATCCAGATTCCGCGGTTCTGTGATCATCCGCTGCTCGACCCGGTGGGTGCGTGCCGTCAGTGCCTCGTGGATGTGGAGGGGCAGCGGAAGCCGCTCGCGTCGTGTACCACGACTGTCACCGACGGCATGGTGGTGCACACCCAGCTGACGTCGCCGGTGGCCGACAAGGCGCAGAAGGGGGTGATGGAGTTGTTGCTGATCAACCATCCCCTGGATTGTCCGGTGTGCGACAAGGGCGGCGAGTGCCCGTTGCAGAATCAGGCGATGTCCAACGGGCGCGCGGAGTCGCGTTTCGGGGAGATCAAGCGCACGTTCCCCAAGCCGATTCCGCTGTCCACGGAGGTCCTGCTGGACCGCGAGCGGTGTGTGCTGTGCGCACGGTGTACCCGGTTCTCCCAGCAGGTTGCGGGGGATCCGTTCGTCGAGCTGATGGAGCGGGGTGCGCTGCAGCAGGTCGGGATCTACGCGAAGGAACCGTTCGAGTCGTACTTCTCCGGCAACACCGTCCAGATCTGCCCGGTGGGCGCGCTGACGGGTACCGCGTACCGGTTCCGGGCCCGCCCGTTCGATCTGATCTCCAGCCCCAGCGTGTGCGAGCACTGTGCGAGCGGTTGCGCCCAGCGCACCGATCATCGGCGGGGCACGGTGTTGCGGCGGCTGGCGGGCGACGACCCCGAGGTCAACGAGGAATGGAATTGCGATAAGGGGCGGTGGGCGTTCGCCTACGCCACCCAGCGCGACCGGATCACCACCCCGCTGGTCCGTGGCGGCGACGGCACGCTGGCGCCCGCCTCCTGGTCGGAGGCCCTGGCCGTCGCGGCGCGGGGACTGACCGCGGCGCGGGGCAGTGCGGGTGTTCTCGTCGGTGGTCGGTCCACGTGGGAGGACGCCTACGCCTACGCGAAATTCGCGCGAACGGCGCTCGGCACCAACGACATCGACTTCCGCAGTCGCGCACACTCCGGTGAGGAGGCCGACTTCCTGGCGGCCCGGGTGGCGGGGCAGCGACTCGCGGTCACCTACGACGATCTCGACGCCGCGCCGGTCGTTCTCCTCGCCGGGTTCGAGCCGGAGGAGGAGTCGCCGATCGTGTTCCTCCGCCTGCGCAAGGCGGCGCGCACGAAGGCCGTTCCGGTGTACTCGATCGCCCCGTACACGTCCCGCGGCCTCGAGAAGGTGTCCGGCAGACTGCTGCGGGCCGCGCCGAATGCGGAACCGGAGGTCCTCGACGGACTCCGCACGGGTGATGCGGACCCGGGGGTCACCGAGTTGCTTCGCCGACCGGGTGCGGTCGTCGTGGTGGGGGAGCGGCTCGCCGCGGTGCCGGGGGCACTGTCCGCCGCGGTCCGGCTGGCCGACGCCACCGGTGCCCGGCTGGCCTGGGTGCCGCGACGGGCCGGTGAACGCGGCGCACTCGAGGCGGGCGCGCTGCCCGGACTGCTCCCGGGTGGCAGGCCGGTGGGCGATCCCGAGGCCCGTCGGCAGGTCGCGTCGGCGTGGAATGTCGCGGATCTACCGGACACCGCGGGCCGCGACACCGCGAGCATCCTCGTCGCCGCCGAATCGGGGACGCTGGGGGCGCTGGTGATCGGCGGTGTGGAGATCGACGACCTCCCCGACCCGCAGGCCGCGACGGCGGCAGTCGACGCGGCCGGGTTCGTCGTGAGTCTGGAGCTGCGCCACAGCACGATCACCGATCGCGCGGACGTGGTGTTCCCCATCGCACCGGTGATGGAGAAGCCGGGTACCTTCCTCGACTGGGAGGGGCGCACCCGCGATTTCGACGCCGCACTCCGCGGCACCGGGGCGATGCCCGATCAGCGTGTGCTCCACGCGATCGCCGGCGAAATGGGTGTCCCGCTGGGTCTTCCCGACGCGGCGACCGCACGGCGGGAACTCGAACGGCTCGGCGCCTGGGACGGTGACTTCCCGGATCCGCCCGACGTCCCGCAGTACCCACGGCGGGACCCCGGGGCGGGGGAGGCGGTGCTCGCCACGTGGCGGATGCTGCTCGACTCGGGGCGGTTGCAGGACGGGGAACCGCACTTGGCGGGCACGGCGCGCACCCCGGTCGTGCGGATGTCCGCGGCGTCGGCGGCCGAGACGGGTGCCGGTGACGGAGATCCGGTCACCGTAGCGACGGAACGAGGCGAGGTGACGTTGCCGTTGGTGATCACCGACATGCCGGATCGGGTGGTGTGGCTGCCGCTCAACTCGCCCGGCTCCGCGGTCTACCGCCAACTGGCGGCCGGCGCGGGAACCGTCGTGAACGTACGCCGCGCCGCAGCCACCAACGGGATCGCCCCGGGAGGTGCGCTGTGACGATCGCGGCCGTCTACCCAGACCCGGCACTGTTCGGGCACGACCCGTGGTGGCTGGTTCTCGGCAAGGCGCTGGCAGTCTTCGTGTTCCTCGTCCTCACCCCGCTCCTGACGATTCTGGCCGAACGCAAGGTCATGGCGTGGATGCAGATGCGCGTCGGCCCGAACCGGGTGGGCCCGCGAGGCATGCTGCAGAGCCTCGCAGACGGCATCAAGCTCGCCTTGAAGGAGGGGATCGTCCCGAAGGGTGTGGACAAGCCGATCTACATCCTCGCGCCGATCATCGCCGCGGTGCCCGCGTTCATGGCGTTCGCGGTGATCCCGTTCGGACCGGCGGTGTCGATCTTCGGGCACTACACGCCATTACAGCTGACGGACCTGCCGGTGGCCGTGCTCTACGTCCTCGCAGCCACGTCGATCGGCGTCTACGGCATCGTGCTCGCCGGCTGGGCGTCCGGCTCCACGTACCCGCTGCTGGGAGGTCTGCGCTCGACGGCGCAGGTGATCTCGTACGAGATCGCGATGGCGTTGTCGTTCGCGGCCGTCTTCCTGGATGCCGGAACGATGTCCACGTCGGGGATCGTCGCCTCCCAGGAGCACACCTGGTACGTCTTCCTGCTGCTGCCGTCGTTCCTCATCTACGTCACCTCGATGGTGGGTGAGACCAACCGGGCGCCCTTCGACCTGCCCGAGGCCGAAGGTGAACTGGTGGGCGGGTTCCACACCGAGTACTCCTCGCTGAGCTTCGCGATGTTCATGCTCGCCGAGTACGTGAACATGGTGACCGTCTCGGCGCTCGCCACCACCCTGTTCCTCGGCGGCTGGCACGCACCGTTCCCACTCAGCCTGTGGGACGGCGCGAACTCCGGATGGTGGCCGGTGCTGTGGTTCACGCTGAAGGTCTGGGGTTTCCTGTTCGTGTTCGTGTGGTTGCGGGCCACGCTGCCCCGGCTGCGGTACGACCAGTTCATGGGTCTCGGCTGGAAGATCCTGATCCCGATCTCGCTGGTGTGGGTCATGATCGTCGCGACCGTCCGGGCCTTCCGCAACGAGGGCTACGACACAAGGACGATCACCCTCGTCGTCGCGGGACTCGTGGTGGCCCTCGTCGTGGTGGCGCTGCTGTGGAAGCGCCTGCGTCCGGGCCGCGTTCGCGCACCCGAGAAACCGGTCGAGCCGCGCGACCGCGCCGAACCGGCCTCGGAGACACTCGAACCGTTCGACCCCATGGCCGGTGGATACCCGGTTCCGCCGATGCCGGGTCAGACGCTGCCCGCGTTCCGGCGCACGCCCGTCTCCGTCACCAGCGCGCACTCCACCGGATCGACTCAGGAGAACAGCGATGACTAAATTCCTCGGCCCCATAGCGGGATTCGGCGTGACCTTCTCCACGATGTTCAAGAAATCGAACACCGAGTTCTACCCGGAGGAGAAGACGCCGACGGCGCCCCGCTATCACGGCAGGCATCAGCTCAACCGGTACGCGGACGGCCTGGAGAAGTGCATCGGGTGCGAACTGTGCGCCTGGGCGTGCCCCGCCGACGCCATCTTCGTCGAGGGCGCCGACAACACCGACGAGGAACGCTTCTCGCCCGGCGAGCGGTACGGCCGGGTGTACCAGATCAACTACCTGCGCTGCATCGGGTGCGGGCTGTGCATCGAGGCGTGCCCGACACGGGCGCTGACCATGACCAACGAATACGAGATGGCCGACGACAACCGGGCGGGCCTGATCTACGAGAAGGATCGGCTGCTGGCCCCGCTCGAGTCCGGCATGGTCGATTCGCCGCACCCGATGGCCCCAGGCACCACCGCCGAGGACTACTACCGGGGCACGGTGACCGGGGGAGCGGCGCCCGCGTCGCAGGACGAGTCCGTGGCGCACGACACGGCGGAGGACAGGCCGTGATCGAGGGAGGAGAGCCGACGTGGTGAACACGATGCCGTCCGCGGTCCAACTGGTCGCGGAACCCTTCACCCAGACCTCGACCGGCGAGGGCGTGCAGTTCTGGGTCCTCGCGACCGTGGCCGTGATCGGCGCGCTCGGCGTGGTCAGCGCGACGAAAGCCGTATACTCGGCGATCTTCCTCGCCACGACCATGATCATCCTGGCCGTGTTCTACATCGCCCAGGGCGCGCTGTTCCTCGGCGTCGTGCAGATCGTGGTCTACACCGGAGCGGTCATGATGCTGTTCCTGTTCGTGCTCATGCTCATCGGCGTCGATTCCTCCGAATCCCTCGTCGAAAACCTGCGCGGTCAGCGGGTGGCCGCGATCGCGGCGGGGCTGGGATTCGGTCTCCTGCTGATCGGCGGCCTCGGAAGTGCGTCCGTCTCCGCGTTCACCGGTCTCGACCAGGCCAACGCGGCGGGCAACGTCCAGGGGCTGGCCGAACTCGTCTTCGTCCGGTACGTGTGGGCCTTCGAACTGACCGGCGCCCTGCTGATCACCGCGACGATCGGTGCCATGGTGCTCGCCCACCGGGAACGGTTCGAGCGGCGGAAGGACCAGCGCGAGCTGTCCCAGGACCGTGTCCGCGAGGGTGCCCGGGTCACGCCGCTACCCAGTCCCGGGGTCTACGCGCGGCACAACGCCGTCGACATCCCGGCGTTGCTGCCCGACGGCACGTTCTCCGACCTCTCCGTCAGCCGGTCGCTCGACCGGCGGCCGAGCATGCCCGCCCGGGCACTGGGCACCGCCGACGTCGCGGCCCCCGAACCCGCCGCGACCGAAGACGGGGGTGGGCGATGAACCCCGAGAACTACCTCTACCTGTCGGCGCTGCTGTTCACGATCGGTGCCGCCGGGGTCCTGATCCGCCGCAACGCGATCATCGTGTTCATGTGCATCGAACTGATGCTCAACGCCTCGAATCTGGCGTTCGTGACGTTCGCCCGGATGCACGGCAACCTCGACGGGCAGGTCTTCGCGTTCTTCACCATGGTCGTCGCGGCCGCCGAGGTGGTCGTCGGTCTGGCGATCATCATGACCATCTTCCGTTCCCGCCGTTCGGCTTCCGTCGACGACGCCAACCTCCTCAAGAACTGACGGGTCCCCGATGACGCACATCCTCGAGAAGGTGACTTTGCCCGACGACACCCCGATCGGCGGTGCGGCATGAGCGGAACGCTCTCGTCGGCCGTGTGGCTGCTGCCGGTTCTGCCGCTCCTCGGCGCCACCGTGCTCCTGCTGGCGGGCAGGCGCAGCGATGCGTGGGGTCATCTCCTCGGCTGCGTGACGGCGCTCGCCTCGTTCGCACTCGGCCTCGTCTTCTTCGTCGACATGCTCGGCCGGGACGCCGCCGACCGGGTCGTGCACCAGATCCTGTTCAGCTGGGTGCCGGTCGGCGAACTCCAGGTGGACTTCGGTCTGCAACTCGACCAGCTGTCCGTGTGCTTCGTGCTGCTGATCACCGGTGTCGGCTCGCTGATCCACATCTATTCGGTCGGCTACATGGCGCACGACCCGGAGCGCAGGCGGTTCTTCGCCTACCTCAACCTGTTCCTCGCGGCGATGCTGCTGCTGGTGCTGGCCGACAATTTCCTGGGACTGTACGTCGGGTGGGAGGGCGTCGGTCTCGCGTCGTACCTGCTGATCGGGTTCTGGCAGTACAAGCCGTCCGCGGCGGCCGCGGCGAAGAAGGCGTTCGTCGTCAACCGCGTCGGTGACATGGGGCTGATCCTCGCGATCATGATCATGTTCTCGACGTTCGGGTCGATCGAATTCGCCGACGTGTTCACGCGCGCCGACGCCGCGAGCGAGGGCGTGCTCACCGCGATCGGCCTCGCGCTGCTGCTCGCCGCCTGCGGCAAGTCGGCGCAGGTCCCGCTGCAGTCCTGGCTCGGCGACGCGATGGAGGGCCCGACACCGGTGTCCGCGCTCATCCACGCCGCGACCATGGTCACGGCGGGTGTGTACCTCATCGTCCGCTCGAACGCGATCTTCGACCTGGCGCCGAACGCCCAGCTCGGCGTCGTGATCGTCGGCGCGGTGACCCTGCTGTTCGGCGCGATCATCGGTTGCGCGAAGGACGACATCAAGAAGGCGCTGGCGGCGTCGACGATGAGCCAGATCGGGTACATGGTGCTGGCCGCCGGTCTGGGACCGGCCGGGTACGCGTTCGCGATCATGCTGCTGCTCACCCACGGCTTCTTCAAGGCCGGCCTGTTCCTCGGCGCGGGCTCGGTGATGCACGGCATGAACGACGAGGTGAACATGCGCCGCTACGGCGGTCTGCGCACCGTCATGCCCATCACGTTCGTCACGTTCGGGCTGGGATACCTGGCCATCATCGGGATTCCGCCGTTCTCCGGCTTCTTCTCCAAGGACAAGATCATCGAAGCGGCGTTCGCCGCCGAGGGCGTGCAGGGTGTCGTCCTCGGGACGGTGACGCTGCTCGGTGCGGGACTCACCGCCTTCTACATGACCAGGGTGATGCTGATGACCTTCTTCGGACGCCGCCGATGGGCACCAAATTCCGACCCGCACGAATCGCCGGGGGTGATGACGGTGCCGATGATCCTGCTCGCGGTGGGTTCGGTCGCCGCGGGAGCCCTGCTCGCCGTCGGGTCCTCGCTGCAGCACTGGCTGGAACCGGTCGTCGGCGCCCACCACGGCGAGCCCGCCTTGCCCGTGTGGGCGATCACCGGACTCACTCTGGTGGTGGTGCTCGCCGGGGTCGCGGTGGCCTACCGGCAGTACGCCCGGCAGCCGGTCCCCGACGTCGCGCCGACGGACGTCACCGCGCTCACCGTCGCGGCCCGGCGGGACCTCTACGGCGACGCGTTCAACGAGGCGGCGCTGATGCGTCCGGGGCAGGAGTTGACGCGAACGCTCGTGACCGTCGACGACCGGGGCGTCGACGGCGCCGTCAACGGGTTCGCCGCGCTCGTCGGCGGAACGTCGGTGCGGGTGCGGCGTCTGCAGACCGGGTTCGTCCGGTCGTACGCCCTGTTCATGTTCGCGGGTGCGGCGCTTCTGGTCGCCACGATGCTGGTGAGGCTGTGGTGAGCGGCTTCCCGTGGCTGACGGTCCTGTGGGTGCTGCCACTCGTCGGCGCCGGCGTGGTCCTGGCCTTGCCCGTCGACAGGCGCGCGCTCGCGAAATCGATCGCGGTCGGTGTGTCCGTGGTGGTCCTGTGCCTGGCGGTCGTACTGGCGATCCGGTTCGACCCGACCGGCGAGCAGTACCAGTTCGTCGAATCGCACGCCTGGATCCCGGCGTTCGGCACCCGGTACATCCTGGGCCTCGACGGCATCGCGCTCGTCCTGGTGCTCCTCACTGCGGTGCTCGTGCCCCTGCTGCTGCTGGCGGGGTGGAACGACGGCGACTCCGCTCCCGACTACGACCGGCGACGGATGGCGCACACGTACGTGGCGCTGACGCTGATGGTCGAGGCGATGGTGATCGTCTCGTTCACCGCCCTCGACGTCCTGCTCTTCTACATCTTCTTCGAGGCCATGCTCATCCCCATGTACTTCCTGATCGGAGGATTCGGCGGGGCGGGGAGGTCGTATGCCGCGGTGAAGTTCCTGCTGTACAACCTGTTCGGCGGCCTGATCATGCTGGCGGCCGTCATCGGGCTGTACGTGGTGACGGCGCGCCAGGACGCGTTCGGCGGCGGCACCTTCGACTTCCGGGTGATCGTCGCGGAGGGGCTGGACGCCGACCCCGGTGTGCTGAAGGCGCTGTTCCTCGGGTTCATGTTCGCGTTCGCGGTCAAGGCCCCGCTGTGGCCGTTCCACACGTGGCTGCCGGGCGCGGCGGTGGAAGCGACCCCGGCCAGCGCGGTGCTCATGATGGCCGTCGTCGACAAGGTCGGCACGTTCGGGATGCTGCGGTTCTGCCTGCAGATGTTCCCGGACGCGTCCGCGTACTTCGCGCCGTTCGTCACGGTGCTGGCGGTGATCGGCATCATCTACGGCGCGGTGCTGGCCATCGGACAGACCGACGTGATGCGACTGATCGCGTACACGTCGATCTCGCACTTCGGGTTCATCATCCTCGGTATCTTCGCGATGACGAGCCAGGGGCAGGCCGGATCGACGCTGTACATGGTCAACCACGGCATCTCGACCGCGGCGCTGTTCCTGATCGCCGGGTTCCTGGTGTCCCGGCGCGGCACCCGCCTCATCGCCGACTACGGCGGCGTGCAGAAGGTCGCCCCGGTGATGGCGGGCACGTTCCTCGTGGCGGGGCTGGCCACGCTGTCGCTGCCGGGTCTGGCGCCCTTCATCAGTGAGTTCCTCGTCCTGGTCGGGACGTTCTCGCGGTACCAGATCGCTGCCGTGGTCGCGACTCTCGCGCTCGTCCTCGCGGCGATCTACGTGCTGTGGCTCTACCAGCGGATGATGACGGGACCGCTGAAGGAGGGCAACGAGACGGTCCGCGATCTCGTGCGCCGTGAGATCGCGGTCGTGGCACCGCTGATCGCCCTGCTGCTCGTCCTCGGCGTCTACCCCAAGCCGGTGCTGGACGTCATCACCCCCGCGGTGAGCCACGTCCTCGTCACCGTCGGTCAGCACGATCCTGCCCCCACCGTCGCCGGGCAGGACCCAGAGGGAGGCACACCCTGATGAGTACCTCCGAATTCGTCCTCGCCCAGTCCGCGCCGTTGCCTGCGCCGGACATCGAATACGGCCAGCTGGCGCCGATGTTGATCGTGTTCGGCGTGGCTGTGGCGGGTGTGCTCGTGGAGGCGTTCCTGCCCCGGCGCGGCCGCTACTCGAGCCATCTCGTTCTCGCGCTCGGCGGACTCACCGCGGCATTCGTGGCCGTCGTCCTGCTGGCCGGAACCCGCGACTCGGTGGTCGGGGGAGCGGTGGCCGTCGACGGTCCGACGCTGTTCCTCCAGGGCACGATCCTGCTGATTTCGATCCCGGCGATCCTGATCATCGCCGAGCGGAGCGTCGACAGCGGGGTCGGCGCTGCGACCGCGGAGGTCACGGCCGTCCGCGGTGCGGAGCCCGAAGGCGGAACCGACGCCTTCACCCCGCAGGCGTTCGCCGTCCCCGGCAGTGTCGCCGAACGGGAGGCCACCAGAAGCGCGCCGGGGCACACCGAGGTCTTCCCCCTCACCCTGTTCGCGGTCGGCGGGATGCTCCTGTTCCCGGCGTCCAACGACCTCCTCACCATGTTCGTGGCGCTCGAGGTGCTCTCGCTGCCGCTGTATCTGCTGTGCGGACTGGCGCGGCGTCGCCGGCTCCTGTCGCAGGAGGCCGCGATGAAATACTTTCTGCTCGGGGCGTTCTCGTCGGCGTTCTTCCTGTTCGGGGTTGCGTTGCTATACGGCTACGCGGGCACCGTCGCGTTGCCGGGGATCGGCGACGCACTCGCCCGGGGTGCCGAGGACCGGACGCTGGCGCTGATCGGCACCGCGCTCCTGTCGGTGGGACTGCTGTTCAAGATCGGGGCGGTCCCGTTCCACTCCTGGATCCCCGACGTCTATCAGGGTGCGCCGACACCGATCACCGCGTTCATGGCGGCGGCCACCAAGGTCGCGGCCGTCGGGGCGATGCTGCGCATCTTCTACGTGGCGTTGCCCGACCTCCGCGCGGACTGGCGACCGGTGATGTGGGGCGTCGCCATCCTCACCATGGTGGTCGGTGCCGTCATGGCGGTCACGCAGAACGACGTCAAGCGGATGCTCGCGTACTCCTCGGTCGCGCACGCCGGATTCATCCTCACCGGTCTGGTCGCGGCCAACCGGGCGGGTCTGTCCTCCACCATGTTCTATCTGCTGGCCTACGGATTCAGCACGCTCGGCGCGTTCGCCGTCGTCACACTCGTGCGGGACAGCCGGGGCGAGGCGACGGACCTGTCCCGCTGGGCGGGGCTGGGGCGGCGTTCGCCTCTGGTGGGCGGGGTCTTCGCCCTGTTCCTGCTCGCGTTCGCCGGAATCCCCTTGACGAGTGGGTTCGTCAGCAAGTTCGCGGTCTTCCAGGCCGCCATCGAGGGCGGTGCCGTTCCGCTCGTCCTCGTCGGCGTCGTCAGCAGCGCGATCGCGGCGTTCTTCTACGTCCGGGTGATCGTCCTGATGTTCTTCTCGGAACCGCAGAGCGACGCCCCGACGATCGTCGTGCCCAGTATGTTCACCGCCGCCGCCATCGCGGTGGGAGTGGTCGTGACGGTGGTGCTCGGAATCCTGCCGCAGGGGGCGCTGGAACTGGCGGACCAGGCCGCGGTGTTCTTTCGCTGACCCGGCGGTGCCGGCGGGTCGCGAGTGTCCGATGTGACGGATGTAGTCCAAGTGGCTGGCGGGACCCGTGTGAGTGTGGTGGAATGCAAACCGGACAACATACCGACTGAGCGAGAGTGAATGTCGGAGACACGCCGGAGCGCGACCGATCGGATATGGGGGCCACAGTGCAGATTTCTCGGAGAGACCTGTTCCGGTACGCGGCAGCCGGATCCGCCGTGGCCGGGATCGCGGCGCTCACGTCCACCACGTCCTCGGTCGCCGTCGCGAAGGCGGACAGTCTCGGCATCCTGATCGACTACGCGGGCGGCGTGCCTTCGGCGGACGCCATCCTCGAGGCCGGATACGACGGCGCCATCCGCTACGTGTCGGATCGCCGTCCCGGCGCCGAATGGATGGAAGGCAAGCCGATGCTCGCCGACGAGGCGCAGGCGCTGCTCGACGCCGGACTGTCCGTCGTCTCGTGCTATCAATTCGGCAAGGGGCCGACCGCCGACTGGCGCGGCGGGCTCGAGGCGGGCAAACGGCACGCGGAGCGTGGACTCGAATTGCACCTCGCCGCAGGCGGTCCCGAAGACCGCCCCATCTACGCGTCCATCGACGACAATCCTTCGCCCGCAGATTTCCTCACCATGATCGCCCCGTACCTCGCCGGGTGGGAGTCGGTGGTCGGCAAGGGCAACACCGGCATCTACGCCAACTCCAAGACCCTGGATCTGGCGGTACTCGCCGGGCTCGGGTCGTGGTACTGGCAGCACGACTGGGGCACGCCCGAGGGGTACGTGCACCCGTCGGCGCACCTGCATCAGTACGAGATCGACGCGAGCAACGTCGACGGGGTGGGCGTCGATCTCAACGACATTCTCAAGCCCGATTACGGGCAGTGGTGACCGGTCGATCACCCGTCTTCGAGAGCCACTCCCGCGCGTCTTCGGGTAGGTTGCCCGCGGATTCCGCTGCGCGGCACCACTTCTTGGCGGTGGCGAGAAAGTTCATCGGGTTGTACGCGTCCTCTTCGCGTGACCACAGGTTGTCGCCGGCGTAGTGGAGGATCGTGATGTTGGCGGCGGCGTGCCGCGAGCCGTCGCCGGGATCCTCCATGGGGTTGTCGATCTCGCAGATCACCCATCCCCGGTCCTCGTCGATCACGTACCAGTTCGCCGGGAACTCGGTCATCCGGCTTCCGGGGAAGGCCGACATGGTGCGCGTGACCCAGGTGCGAATGGCCTCGCGTCCGGCGAAGTGCCCGAACGCGTGCTCGACGTACGTCGCGTCCTCCGTGAAGAGGTCCGCGAATGCGGCCCAGTCTCCGAGTTCGACGCAGCGGCTGACGGTTCGCTGGTAGTGCGCGAACGCCTCGTCGAGTTCGGCGCGACTCCACGGCATGGTGCATCCCCTTCTCTCGTCCGGCACCGCATCTGTGTGCCCCGAAGAATAAGAACACGTTTCAGTTCTGTTGTGGGGTGTTTTCCGTGGATGGGATCGTTGAAACGCCACCCGAGTCAACTCCGATTGCCTGTTGTCACTCGTTTCACTTCGGAACCCGGAGGTTCTGCCATGGATCTGCTGATCAATGTCGTGTACACCGTCGCGTCGGTTCTCTACACCGCGCTGTTCGTCAACGGATCCTGATTGGCGCCCGCGGCACCGGAATGTGCATGCTACATATGATGTGTATGGTGCACAATGATGCCTCGGTCGAGGAAACCGTGCCTCGGGCAGAATGACGGTAACTCTGGGAGGTGTCGGTGTCCGATCGCGACGAGGTGGCGGCTGATGTCGAGAACGAATTGACATTGCTGTCGCGCTATCACGCCCACGCGCAGCGGGCGGGATTCCAACTCGACCGTTCCGCCTACCTGCTTCTCGGACGCCTGGAACTGGAACATCCGCTCAGTCTGAAACAGCTCGCCGAGGCGTTCCGGCTCGACATCTCGACGATCAACCGGCAGATCGGCGCGCTGCTGAAGCGCGGACTCGTCGAGCGGGTCCCCGACCCGGACGGGGGCATGGCCCGCAAGGTCGAGGCCACTGCGCGGGGACTCGAGCAGCTTCACGCAGACCGGGCGCTCGGCAGGAACGGTGTCGAACGCATCATCGCCGAGTGGAGCGACCACGACCGGGGTGAGCTGCGCCGCCTGCTGACCAAGTTCAACGGCGAGATCGAGAAGTACGACGGCAACTCCTGGCCGCGCGCCGGCCGGACGACCTGACCGGACGTCGTCAGGACTGGACGTGCGCGGTCGCGTCCCTTGTGAGGTCCGGTTCGTCGGCGATGACCGTGAGGTGAGGGTGCTCGGGCGGCGCGTCGTGCCAGCCCTTCCACGACAGCAGAGACCACCGTGACAGACCCGACAGCGCCGATCCGAGGCTGGCGAACGAGGCGGTGCTCAGTGCAGAGCCTGCCGATCCGACGGACCCGATCGAGAGCACCGAGCCGACACTCCCGATCGACAGGACCGAGTAGGCGGAACCGATCGAGAGGATCGATCCTTCCGAACGGATCGACAGGATGGAACGCCGGGCGTGTCGCGATCGCAGTGAGTGGTCCGGTGTGTGGTGCGTCGAGGGCATTCCTCGGTCTACCACGGTGGCGCCGTCGGCAAACAGTGAAGCGGCGCAGACATGAGCGAGGGGCCCTCCGGAAAGTCCGGAGGGCCCCTCGCTCGTCAGCTGTGAAGTACTACGCGACCTGGAACATGCCGACGGTGGGGAGGAAGCTGCACGTGATCGGCGCCGCGCCCTCCTTCTGGGTCGTCAGTCCGCCCGACACCACCGCGAGGACGCGGCCCGGGCCGGTGTCCGCGATCGCCGACAGGGTTGCCGGTCCGTCGGGGTTGATCTTGGCCTCGTTGGTGAGGTTCTGAGTGGCGCGCCGCTGGTTGTCCAGGTTGATCCACGTCACGGTCAGCGGTTCGGGCTGTTCGGCGGCAACGGAACTGGTTCCGAGTGCGGTGAACACGAAACCGGCCTGACCTGCCTTGGGGCCGGGCGGGGGCAGCTGGGCCGGGCCGGGGACCGCGAGCGCGGTGCCGACCGAGTCGGCGCCCTCGCCGATGCAGCCCTTGCCGATGGTCGGGTAGAGGAACTGCGCGATGACGGGCGCGTTTTCCTTCGGGATCTCGGGACCGCCGCCGCCGCTGCCGTCGAGGAACGTGATGACGCGTTCGAGGGTGGACTTGAGTTCCGGCGGGATGCCGGGGGACTCGAGAAGGTTGCGGGCCTGGTCCAGGATCGCGTCCTGGGGTCCTGCGGCGATGTCTTCGGTACCAGCGGCTGCGCCGATGATGGCGGGTGCGAACGACGCGAGCATCTCCACGGGGATGCCTTCGGGCACGGGCGGCGGCGTCGGCTGCGCGATCGCCTGGGCCGGCACTGCCATAGCGGCTGCTGCGGCAACGGCGAGAGCAGTTACTGCTCTGCGCATACCTCGGGTTCGAAGCACAGTCTCCCCATCCTTAGTCATAACAGCGTGGACGACAAAACAATCCACGTCTGACGGCTCGGGGGGTCACTCTATGTACAGCGCCCCCGGGTTGTACAGCTCACGAGTTCGTTCACCGGTAGCTGCGGCACCCCGGTGGGAGTGTATGGCATATAGACCCCGACGGTGATCCTCCGGTGACGATAGCGTGTGGCACGTGTGGTTCGTGTGATTGGTGATGCAACTGTTACGCACGGCTACGGACACCTCGGAGGCCGCGAGCGGCGCCGTCTACGCTGTGCGGGACCGTTTCGGGATCGGCTGAGACATCTACACACCTCACGGGAGAGCGCCACACTGTGTCCGACCATGCAGCGTCCGACGGCGGAGCAGCCTCCGACGACCCGACTTCCGAGCGTTCACCCACGTCCACCCGGGGAACATCCGCCCTGCACACCCTGTTGCGATGCGCGCCTGTTCTTCTCGTGCTGTCGGTGCTCGGGCGGATGGCGTGGACGCTGTTGAGCCCCAACGGGATGAACCTCGTCGACCTGCACGTCTACGTCGACGGTTCCGAGGCGCTCCACGGTGGCAGTCTCTACGACTTCACCTATTCGGAAGTGACACCGGACTTTCCGTTGCCGTTCACCTACCCGCCGTTCGCGGCGCTCGTCTTCTTCCCCCTGCACTACCTGCCGTTCCCGCTGGTCGGGGTCGGCTGGCAACTGCTCACCATCCTCGCCCTGTATGCGCTGGCGCGAATGAGTCTGGGGCTCGTGCTCGGCGACGCCGCGCGCAGCCCGCACTGGCGTGCGGTCGCGGTGCTGTGGACCACGGTCGGGGTGTGGGTGGAGCCGGTGCGCACCACGCTGGACTACGGCCAGATCAACGTCTTCCTGGCCCTGCTCGTGATGACCGCGGTCCGCAGTTCCCGGTGGTGGCTGTCCGGTGCGCTCGTCGGATTCGCCGCCGGGATCAAACTGACGCCGGCGATCACCGGCCTCTACTTCCTGATGCAACGCCGCTGGAAGGCCGCCGTCTTCTCCGGGGTCGCGTTCGCCGCGACCGTCGGAGTCAGTTACCTGCTGATCGGCTCGGAGGCACGGGAGTACTTCACCCACCTGCTCGGTGACGCCGATCGCATCGGTCCGGTCGGCTCGGTCTGGAATCAGTCGCTGCGCGGCGCGTTGTCGCGGCTGCTCGGGTACGACGTCGAGACGGGCGTCCTCTGGCTGCTGGCGGTGGCGGTCACCGTCGTCCTCGCCGGCCTGGCCTGGCGGGCGATCGCCCGGGACGATCGGCTCGGCACCCTCGTCCTCGTCGAGCTGCTGGGGTTGCTCGTCTCACCGATCTCGTGGTCGCACCACTGGGTGTGGGTGATCCCGATGCTGATCTGGTTGCTGCACGGCCCCTACGGTTCGATGCTCGGCACTCGGATCCTCGCCGGGTACTGGCTCGTCACCACCCTCATCGGCGTGCCCTGGGTGCTCAGCTTCTTCCAGGACTCGATCTGGCTGATCTCCCGGCCCGCGGTACTCGCGTGGCTGGGCACCGTCGACGTCGTCGGCGCGTTCGGTGTCTACCTCTGGGTGGCCTACGCCGGGCGACGCACGAAGCGTGCCACCGCGGCCGTCGGCGAGATCAGCCCGCCAGTGAGTCGATCTGCGCAGCAAGATCCAGATCCAGCTGCGTGAGACCGCCCGCGGAATGCGTCGACAGCGTGTAGGTGACCTTGCGCCACCTGATGTCGATGTCCGGATGGTGGTTCGCGGCCTCCGCCGCCTCCGCGACCTTCCGGACCAGCTCCACGGCTTCGGGGAAACTCGGCGACTCCACGGTGCGGACGAGGGAATCACCCGCCCGCTGCCACCCGGGCAGTCCTGCGAGCGCGGTGTCGATCTCTCCGTCTGACAGCAACTCGGCCATACCTCATGATGGTGCCGTGCCCGAGGAACGTGCAAGACCTGTCGAGAACGCCGGTGAAGTGGTGGCGGCCGCGATCATCGTCGACGGCCGGCTGTTGCTGGCGCAGCGGACGCGGCCCCCGGAACTCGCCGGACTGTGGGAGCTGCCCGGCGGCAAGGCGGAGGCGGGGGAGAGCCCCGAGGACGCGCTGCGCCGCGAACTGCGGGAGGAACTCGGGGTCGAGGTGTCGGGCGGCGACCGGATCGGTGACGACGTGCCGCTGCCCGACGGCCGGGTGCTGCGCGCGTACCGCGTCGAACTGGTGTCGGGAACACCCGCCGCGTTCGACCACGCGGAACTGCGATGGGTGGACGCGCGGGAACTGGGCGAGATCGATCTCGTCGGCAACGACCGCGGATGGGTGCCGGACTTGCGGCTGCACCTGAACGGGTGGGCCTGACCTCAGGCTGCGCGGGCCTTCTTGAGCCCCTTCTTCAGTTCCTTCTTGGACGCGCCCTCGTTCTCGAGCTTCTTCATGCGCATGATGACGACCGGGCACTTGATGCACCGCGTCTTGCTGCGGCAGCACTTCTTCTTCGGCTTGAGACCCGAGACCTTGCTGGCCTTCACCTTGCCCATACTCGGCTCGGCCTTCCTACTCCGGTGAACGCCGGTATCCGCCGGCTCCGCTCAGGTTAGCGTCCCCTCAGCTTTCGGCCTCACCGCACACGCGAGACGGGCCGAATTCGACGTGGCGCAGATCACTTTACGCTGGTCGGGCATGCCCCGCGAAGCCGGCGATGCGCGAAGTAGCCGTTCGGGCGGGTAGTATTCACGTGGCCGCGATGCCTGTACTGGGCGATTTACCATCGCCTCGACGAGGATTCTGAATCGAGATGACAAGGCGGCCGCCAGAAAGCCGTGCGAGGGAACTTTCGCGTGGCCGAATCAACTCAGCCAGGAGAGCCACCGCGTGACCATCACCAGCTTCCGTAACGTTGCCATCGTCGCACACGTCGACCACGGCAAGACCACTCTCGTCGACGCCATGCTGCGTCAGTCGGGGGCATTCGAGGAGCGCGCCGAACTGGTCGATCGCGTGATGGACTCCGGCGACCTCGAACGCGAGAAGGGCATCACCATCCTCGCGAAGAACACCGCCGTCCACAAGCACCACGGCGACGGCAGTGTCACGGTCATCAACGTCATCGACACCCCCGGTCACGCCGACTTCGGCGGCGAGGTCGAGCGCGGCCTGTCCATGGTCGATGGTGTCGTCCTGCTCGTCGACGCCTCCGAGGGCCCGCTGCCGCAGACCCGCTTCGTCCTGCGCAAGGCGCTCGCCGCATCACTGCCCGTCATCCTGGTGGTCAACAAGACCGACCGTCCCGACGCCCGCATCGAAGAGGTCGTCTCCGAGAGCCACGACCTTCTGCTCGACCTGGCCTCCGACCTCGACGACGAGGCCGCCGAAGCCGCCGAGCTCGCCCTCGACCTTCCCGTTCTGTACGCCTCCGGCCGTGAGGGCAAGGCGTCCAAGGTTCAGCCCGAGAACGGTCACGCGCCGGACGCCGAGAACCTCGACGCCCTGTTCGAGGTCCTCCTCAACTACGTGCCCGCGCCCAAGGGCAACGTCGACGCGCCGCTGCAGGCTCACGTCACCAACCTCGACGCGTCCGCGTTCCTCGGACGTCTCGCGCTCGTCCGCATCCACAACGGCGAGCTGACCAAGGGGCAGACGGTCTCCTGGTGCCGCGAGGTCGACGGCGAGCCCGTCGTCACCAAGGCCAAGATCACCGAACTGCTCGCCACCGTGGGCGTCGAGCGCCAGCCCGCCGAGAAGGCCGTCGCCGGTGACATCGTCGCGGTCGCCGGTTTCGCCGACATCATGATCGGCGACACCCTCGCCGACCTGGAGAACCCGGTACCGCTGCCGCGGATCACGGTCGACCAGCCCGCCATCTCGGTGACCATCGGCACCAACACCTCGCCGCTCGTCGGCCGGGTCAGCGGACACAAGCTGACGGCCCGCATGGTGAAGTCGCGCCTCGACCAGGAACTGGTCGGCAACGTCTCGCTCAAGGTTCTCGACATCGGTCGCCCCGACGCCTGGGAGGTCCAGGGTCGTGGTGAGCTCGCGCTCGCCATCCTCGTCGAGCAGATGCGCCGCGAAGGTTTCGAGCTGACCGTCGGCAAGCCGCAGGTGGTCACCCGTCAGGTCGACGGCAAGGTGCACGAGCCCTTCGAGGAGCTCACCATCGACTGCCCCGAGGAGTACCTCGGCGCCATCACCCAGCTCCTCGCCAACCGCAAGGGCAAGATGGTGCAGATGGCCAACCACGGCGCGGGCTGGGTCCGGATGGAGTTCATCGTCCCCTCGCGCGGCCTGATCGGGTTCCGCACCGATTTCCTCACCGAGACCCGCGGCACCGGTATCGCGAACGCCGTCTTCCACGGCTACGCGCCGTGGGCCGGCGAGATCCGCGCGCGCCACACCGGCTCGCTCGTCTCGGACCGCACCGGCTCGGTCACCCCGTTCGCGATGATCCAGCTCGCCGACCGCGGCACGTTCTTCGTCGAGCCCGGCGCCGACACCTACGAGGGCATGGTCGTGGGCATCAACCCGCGCCAGGAAGACCTCGACATCAACGTCACCCGCGAGAAGAAGCTCACCAACATGCGTCAGTCCTCCGCCGACGTGATGGAGACCCTCGCCAAGCCGATCAAGCTGGAGCTCGAAGGCGCGATGGAGTTCTGCGCCGGCGACGAGTGCGTCGAGGTCACCCCGGAGGTCGTGCGGGTGCGCAAGGTGCACCTGTCGGCCACCGACCGTGCCCGTGAGCGTTCGCGTTCCAAGGCTCGCGACAAGGCGGCCCTGTAGTCGGCACGTCCGACCACGTCAAACACAACCGGGCGGATGTACCTTCGATCGATCGTCGACCGAAGGTACATTCGCTCGTGGGTTTCCGGAGCCTTCCGGTATCTCTGAGGAAAGGCGGCTGCGGTGGGTGCTGGGGGTCGACTCGCGAGAGTTCGGGGACTTCGGGGAGTGCGGGGCCGAAGGCGCGGGAACGGTGTGGCTGTGACCGCCCTCCTGCTGGCACTGTCGACGGCGGTACTCACGTCGTGCACCGCCGATCCGCCGCCGCCGGTCGAGAGCACCGACAGCCCGAAGCCGACGGCGTCGCCGACCGAGAAGCAGCCCGTCGTCGTCGCGATCGACGACGTGGGCAGCGGATTCAACCCGCACCTGCTGTCGGACCAGTCGCCGGCGAACTCCGCGGTCAGCGCCCTCGTCCTGCCGAGCCCGTTCCGGCCGGTGCCCGACCCGGCGCACGCGGGCGGCAGCATCTGGATTCCCGACTCCTCCCTCGTCATCTCCGCGGACGTCACCTCGCAGGAACCGTTCACCGTCACGTACCAGCTGCGCAACGAAGCGCAATGGTCCGACGGCGCGCCCATCGCCGCCGAGGACTTCCGCTACCTGTGGCAGCAGATGATCAGCGCCCCCGGCGTGGTCGACCCCGCCGGCTACGACCTGATCCAGGACGTCCGGTCCTCGGGTGGCGGCAAGACGGTCACCGTCGTGATGAAGGCCGCCTACCCGGCGTGGCGCGAACTCTTCACCGACCTCCTGCCGTCACACCTCATCAAGGACTCCCCGGGCGGCTTCGCGACCGGACTGGCCGAGAACATCCCCGTGTCGGGCGCACACTTCCACATCAAGTCGATCGACCGCGGCCGCGACGAGATCCTGCTCGAACGCAACGACCGGTTCTGGGACAAGCCGGCGACCCCCGACCAGATCCTGATGCGCCGCGACGGCACCCCGTCGCAGCTCGCCGACTCGATGCGCAACAACGACACCCAGGTCGTCCAGATTCACGGGGGCACAGCGACTTCCGCTCAGCTCGCCGCGATCCCGACGGTGCGGACCGGTGCGTCGTTCCAGCCCCGCGGCCTCGACCTCACGCTGAACGGCCGGGTGCCCGAACTCGCCGACGTCCGGGTGCGGAAGAGTCTGCTGAACCTGCTGGACACCGAACTGCTCGCCGTCGTCGGCGCAGGCAGCGAGGCCTCGGCGGTCCCGGCGCGCTCGCAGGTCTACGCCCCCTCCGATCCCGGTTACAGCGCGACCGCACCCGCGCGGCCGAGCCGCGAACAGGTGCTGGCGCAGCTGGCCGAATACGGCTACGTCGCCGAAACACCTCCGGGCACCGTCGTTCCCGCAGGTACGGTGCCGCCCACCCGGCTCGTCCGCGAGGGCGTCCCGCTCACGCTCGTCATCGGGACACCCGAGGGCGACGACACCGCGAGCGCCGTCGCCAACACGGCCGCCGACCAGTTGCGCGGCGCCGGCATCGACGCGACCGTGACGTCGCTGCCCGCCGAGGAGTTGTACGGGGAGTCGCTGAGCAAGGGCGACATCGGAGCGGTCGTCGGCTGGTCGCGCGCCGGGTCCGACCCGGCGACGGCGCTGGCGTCCCGGCACAGCTGTCCGCCCGCAGTGGTCGCGACGACCCAGCAGAACACCGAAACCGCCGGACCCGAACGCGATTCGGTGTCGGAGGCCGAGGCCCCGTCCAACCTCTCGGGAGTCTGCGACCCCACCCTGCAGCCGTCCATCGACGCCGCGCTGCGCGGCGTCGGTGACGTGCCGCAGGCCCTCGCCGACGCCGATCGCAGGCTGTGGGACCTGGCCGCGGTGCTGCCGATCATGCAGGACCGCACGCTGGTCGCGGCCGGGCCGGGCGTCGACGGGGTATCGCTGTCGGGCGCCGTGCCGGTCGGAATATTCAGTGACGCAGCAGACTGGAGCAGGATCAAGGAATGAGTGAGCGGCGACTTCTGCTGGTCCATGCCCATCCCGACGACGAGACCCTCACCACCGGCGGCACCATCGCGCGCTACGCCGCCGAGGGTGCCGACGTCCACGTCCTGACGTGCACGCTCGGCGAGGAAGGCGAGGTGATCGGCGACGAGTGGGCGCACCTGGTCGCCGGCGCCGCCGATCAGCTCGGCGGGTTCCGGATCGGTGAGCTGACGTCCGCGCTGACGTCTCTCGGTGCCGGACGGCCACGATTCCTCCTGGGGGCGGGACGCTTCCGTGACTCCGGCATGGCGGGCACGGCGTCGGCGGCGAACCCGCGCGCCTTCGTCAACGCCGACCGCGACGCGGTGACCGCGGCGATCGTGGCGGTCATCCGCGAGGTGCGGCCGCACGTCGTCGTCACGTACGACCCGGACGGTGGATACGGGCACCCCGACCATATCCAGGCGCACGGGATCGTCACGGCGGCCGTCGAGGCGGCGGGAACGGAACAGTTCCCCGACGCGGGCGTCCCCTGGGAGGTCGCGAAACTGTACTGGACGGTGACCGAGGCGAGCGCGCTCGAGGCGGGACTCTGCCGGATCGGCGACCTTCCCGACGGCTGGCGGCTGCCGGAGCCCGGCGAATTGCCGAGCGTGCCGGACGCCGACGTCACGACGGTGATCGACGTGCGGGGTGTGCTCGAGGCGAAGCGGAACGCGCTGTCGGCGCACGCCACCCAGGTGACCGTGGCGCCGAGCGGCACCGAGTACGCGCTCTCCAACGACATCGCGCAGCCGATCCTGGTGGAGGAGCATTTCGTGCTGGTCCGCGGCGCCCTCGGGGATCGGGACGCCGACGGCCGGGAGCGGGACCTCTTCGGTGGCGTGAGTCTCTGACCGCAGGTGTCTGTGACCGGCGTTACGTATTACACTGTGGCGCACGTCACGCAGCGGCCGCGGTCGAGTCCGCGTGGCACCCGTCAGGAGAGGCGATAGATGTACAACTGGGATGTTCAGAACGCCATCGTCGCGTTCGTCGATACGCTCCGGCCCTCGTGGCCGGCCCAGCACGACCTGTACTACAGCGTGCTGTACGGATTCGCCGACATGCAGAGCCATTTGCTGACCCTGCTGGGCTACCCGCCCGTCGCCTGATCCACTATTGACACATGACCGTCGGCACCGCAGCGAAACCCGGGCACCTCGACGCCGTGGGGAGGGTCACCCTCGCGCTGCTGGTGTTCGACGGTTTTCTGTGCGCCGTCCTGTCGGTGCTGTTCCTGCCCAGCTACCTCGGTGCCACGCCGTTTCCGATCAGCATTCTCGCCGCCGCGGTCGCCAATCTGGCGTTGGTGATCGCCGCCCGGTCCACGACCGGCCGGATCAGGTCGGGAGTGCTGCCGCTCGCCGGCTGGGGGGCCGGTTTCCTGCTCTGCATGTTCGGCGGGCCGGGCGGCGACGTGCTCATGCTCGCGTCTGTCTGGACGCTCCTGCTCCTGATCGGCTCGCTGCTCCCCGCGGCGGTCTACCTGTGGAAGGTCAGTGCCAAAGCGGCTTTCGGGGCTGTTTCGCCTCCGGAACGCGAGGGTACGCGGTAGCGACCAGCAGTCTGCTGAAGGAGCATCGCGATGACAGAACAGAACTTCACGACCGACGACGCCGGCATCCCGGTCACGAGTGACGAACACTCGCTCACCATCGGGACGGACGGGCCCATCCTCCTCCAGGACCACTATCTGATCGAGAAGATGGCCCAGTTCAACCGCGAACGCGTTGCGGAACGCCAACCGCACGCGAAGGGGGGCGGGGCGTTCGGACGGTTCGAAGTCACCGAGGACGTCTCCGCGTATACGAAAGCCGATCTGTTCCAGCCCGGGAAGAAGACGGATCTGCTGATCAGATTCTCGTCCGTCGCCGGCGAGCGCGGAAGCCCGGACACGTGGCGCGATCCTCGCGGGTTCGCCGTGAAGTTCTACACCGAGCAGGGCAACTACGACATGGTCGGAAACAACACGCCCGTCTTCTTCGTCCGCGACCCGATGAAGTTCCAGGACTTCATCCGCTCGCAGAAGCGGCGCGCCGACAACAACCTTCGCGACCACGACATGCAGTGGGACTTCTGGACGCTGTCCCCGGAGTCGGCGCACCAGGTCACCTGGCTGATGGGCGATCGCGGCATCCCGCGCACGTGGCGGCACATGAACGGGTACTCCAGCCACACGTACATGTGGGTGAACGCCGCCGGCGAGAAGTTCTGGGTGAAGTACCACTTCCACACCGACCAGGGCATCGAATTCTTCACGCAGCACGAGGGCGACCAGATGGCGTCCGTCGACACCGATTACCACACACGGGACCTGTGGGAGCACATCGACGGCGGCGAGTACCCGAGCTGGACGCTGAAGATGCAGATCATGCCGTTCGAGGATACGGACGACTACCGGTTCAACCCGTTCGACCTCACCAAGGTGTGGCCGCACGGCGACTACCCGCTGATCCCCGTCGGCAGAATGACACTCGACCGCAACCCCACGGACTACCACTGCGAGATCGAACAGGCCGCGTTCGAACCCAGCAATCTGGTTCCCGGCATCGGACCGAGCCCGGACAAGATGCTCATCGGTCGGCTGTTCTCCTACCCGGACGCCCACCGCTACCGGATCGGTGCCAATTACAAGGAACTGCCCGTCAACCGGCCGCACGTGCCCGTCCACTCGTATTCGAAGGACGGCAACATGCGGCACCACAACCCCGGGGACCCGGTGTACGTGCCGAATTCCAAGGGTGGCCCGCACGCCGACCCGTCGCAGGTCGGCGAGACCGCCACCTGGTACGGCGCCGGCGACATGGTCCGCTCGCCCTACGCACTCCACAAGGAGGACGACGACTGGGGTCAGGCCGGGACGATGGTCCGTGACGTGCTCGACGACGCCGCCCGGGACCGCCTGGTGGACAACATCGTCGGCCATCTGCTGAACGGTGTCAGCGAACCGATCCTGGCGAAGGCGTTCGACTACTGGCGCAACGTCGACAAGACGCTCGGCGACCGGATCGCCGACGGGGTGTCGACGAAGCAGTCCGAGACCGATCCCAAGGCGGGGGAGCAGGCCAATCCGGCGCGCAGCACCGCGCAGGCGAAGGCCTAACGCTCGAACGCCACCGGGTGCCGTGGCTCGTACAGCATCATCTCTCCCGCTCCGGGGATCTTCAGGGAGGTGGTGAGGCCGTACCCGTCGTCGCGGACTCCGCGGGTGAACTCGGCACCCTTGGCCTCGAGTTCCGCCACGGTCGACTCGATGTCTTCGCACATCAGCGAGATCTCGTGGTGCGGCCGGGTCGACCACGGCTCACCGCCCCGATCGTCCGAGGTGGGATGCACACCCATCTCGGACGGCCCGGTGCGGAAGATCAGCCAACCGCCGCCGGCGTCGACATGCGGCCAGCCAAGCACGTCGCGGAAGAAATCGCGGGCGGCCTCGGCGTCGTCGGCGTAGACCAGAGTGTGCACAGCTGTGATCATGTGGGCAGCTTAGTGCGATTCGTCCGTCACACTGAGAGAATGTCGAACGACGAACTTTCCGGACTGACCATCGCCGTCACCGCGGAACGCCGGGCCGCCGAGTTCATCACGCTGCTCGAACGGCACGGCGCCGCCATCGTCCACACCCCGGCCATCCACGTGCTTCCGCTCGTCGACGACTCCGATCTGCGCGCCCGCACCGCCGAGATCATCGCGTCGCCGCCGGACCTCCTCGTGGTCAGCACCGCCGTCGGATTCCGGGGGTGGCTGGACGCGGCACGGGCCTGGGACGAGGAGGACGCGCTGCTCGCCGCCCTGCAGTCGGCGCGGATCATCACCCGCGGTCCCAAGGCGAAGGGCGCCGTGCGCGGCGCAGGCCTGCGTGAGGAGTGGTCGCCCGACACCGAATCGTCCGAGGAAGTGCACGAACACCTCGTGGCCCAGGGCGTGCGCGGACTGCGCGTCGCGGTCCAGTTGCACGGCACCATCACCGAATGGGAACCGATGACCGACCTCAGCGTCTCCCTCGCCGGCGCCGGGGCCGAGACGACGGCCGTGTCGGTGTACCGGTGGATCCGGCCCGAGAACCAGCAGCCACTGCTGACGCTGCTCGACCGGATCGTCCGCGCCGAGGTCGACGCCGTCACGTTCACCAGTGCACCCGCCGTGTCCTCGCTGCTCAGCACCGCGAAGGACACCGACCGGGTCGAGGCCCTCCTGCAGGCGTTCCACGGTCCGGTCGCACCTGTCTGCGTCGGTTCCGTCACGGCCTCGCCGCTCACCGTCCTCGGGGTGGACACCATGCAACCCGCCCGCCCCCGGCTCGGCAGCATGGCCAAGTACATCATCGAGGAGCTCCCGAAGCGGCGCTGACGGTCCTCCCCACCGGACGAACGGGACGTTCGTTGCGTCAGATCGAACGGGCGTCCCGTTCGTCCGGGGACTTGGGCAGCCCGGCCGCGTGTGCGGCGTCGGAGAGCACCGACTCGAGCATGGCGGGGGTGAGGCGTCCGGTGAACGTGTTCTGCTGGCTGACGTGATAGCACCCGAACAGGTGCAGGGGACGTTCGGCGCCGGACAGTTCGACGTGCGCGCCGTGCCCGAACTTGGGTCGCGGCCGGGGGACGGCCCAGCCGGCGTCGTCGAGGACGGGGAGCAGCGACTGCCAGCCGAACCCGCCGAGCACGATCACCGACCGCAGACCGGGTTGCAGGATGCGCAGTTCGGCGTCGAGCCAGTGGCGGCAGTTGTCGCGTTCCTCCGGGGTGGGTTTGTTCGCGGGCGGCGCGCAGTGCACCGGGGACGTGATCCGGACGCCGAACAGTTCGAGGCCGTCGCCGATGTGGGTGGCTGTCGGCTGGCTCGCGAGACCCACGGCGTGCAGGGCGGCGTAGAGGAAGTCGCCGCTGCGGTCTCCGGTGAACATGCGCCCGGTCCGGTTCGCACCGTGCGCGGCGGGCGCGAGACCCACGATCAGTAGGGACGCGTCGGCCGGACCGAATCCGGGAACCGGGCGGCCCCAATAGGTTTCGTCGCGAAACGACGCGCGCTTCTCGCGTGCGACCGTCTCCCGCCACTCGACGAGGCGGGGGCACGCCCGGCAGTCGATGAGGTGGGCGTCGAGCCCGGCGATGTCGGTCAGCGCCGCGCCCACACGTCACCTCCGCCGGGTGTCACCGACTCGATGAGCGACCACGCCTGATCGGCGGGCAGGTCGATCACCAGGTACTTGCCGGTGCCGGCGGGGGTCGCGGCGATGACGGTCGCCACCCCGGCCCGCCGCTGGAAGAACGTCTGGCGCACGGTCCACCCGATGATGCCGTCGGCCTCGAGGCTGTCCCGGGCGCGGTCGAGGGAGCCGCTGCGGGTGATCAACCACCCGGGCAGCACCGCGTGACCGAGACCGCGGTACCGATCCCACGCCAGCGCCACGCCGCCGACGGCGAGCACCGCGATCCCGGCCCACACCGCCCAGAACACGGGCCGGTCGAGGATCAGGAACACGAGGGCGGCGGCGAGCGCGATCTCCGCGGGGATCAGGGCCCGGGTGTAGCGCCGCCGCTGCGCGACCGGCCCGTGCGGGGTGAGCGGGACCGCGGCCTGGCGGTGGTCGCCGATGACGGTGGCCATCACCCGCTCGGCCTCCGCGCGCGGCGCCTGGGGGAGCAGGAGGGAGGACTCGCGCCTCTCGGCGCTGACACCGGTCATCACGGCATCCAGCCGGGCGCCGCCGGCGAGCCGCAGCAGGAGCGGCTCTTCGAGCGTCGTACCGCGGAGCCGGGCGCGATCGAGGGTGGTCTGGCGGGTCTTCAGCAGGCCGTGGCTGACGTGCAGGGTGCGGCCGTTGTCCGTCAGCGTCATGTTGCCGTACGTCAGCAGGTACCGGACGCACGCGAGGCCGCTGGCGGCGATCAGGAGGACGACGATGCCGACGACGACGGCCACGGCGATCCCGACGCGCTCGGCGGATTCGATCCCTTCGGCCACCGTCGACGAGCGGGCGATCTTCGCGCCGATTCCGTACTGGAACGCGAGACCGACGATCGCCGCGATGGTCGCCACCCCGGTCAC
Source organism: Rhodococcus sp. T2V (assembly GCF_029269925.1). Taxonomy (NCBI): domain Bacteria; kingdom Bacillati; phylum Actinomycetota; class Actinomycetes; order Mycobacteriales; family Nocardiaceae; genus Rhodococcus; species Rhodococcus sp. T2V. Next base: position 1,882 of record NZ_JARJBD010000069.1, on the reverse strand, counting down.
CGAGAACGGGGCGTAGCGCACCCAGGCGGGGGTCCAGTGGCCGATCTCGGTCACCGCGGGTTCCTGCGTGACCGCGGTGTGCTCGACCTCGGGGGACGGCTGACGGGCGAGGAGCGCGGCGCGCAGGTCGGGCACCAGCCCGGTGGAGAGGGCGTTGAGTTCGAACTTCGCCGCGTCCGGTGTGGACCCCACCTGCCGGCCGGTGCCGATGCGCACGATCGACAGCCCGAGCAGCCGGTGCAGGACGCCCGCCTCCACGTCGACGGAGCGGATCCGGTTGCGCGGTACGGACAGCAGGCGTTTGCGGAACAGGCCCTGCCGCAGTTGCACGTGGACCGGGCCGATGCGGTAACTCGTCGTGAACCAGCGCGAGACGCCGAACACCACGAACACGACGATGGCGACGAGACTCCACACGTGGTTGCCGCTCTGGGTGCCGATCACCAGCGAAATCAGCAACACCGGCAGAAGTTTGACGATCTCGTTGACGGGGTGGACCAGCAGCATCCGGCGGTCCAGGCGCAACCAGGGCTGCTCCTCCTCCTCGGCGACCGCCGCCTCGCCCTGCGCGATGGGCGGAGCGACGCCCGGTTCCGGTGCCGCACTCATGTGGCGTCACCGACATTGGTGCCGGCGATCTCGGTGAGCCTCGCGACGGTGCGGTCGGCGGTGTCCTGATCGAGGGCGGAGATCTTGACGGCACCGGCGGACGACGCCGTAGTGACGGTGACGGTCGCGAGCCCCAGCATGCGGTCGATGGGTCCGCGTTCGGTGTCGACGGTCTGGATCCGGGAGATGGGCGCGATGCGCCGTTCCTGGGTGAACCAGCCGCTGCGCGTGTAGACCGCGGTGTCGCTGATCTCCCACCGATGCACCCGGTACCGCCAGAGCGGGACGACGGCGACGTGGGCGATCGCGAGCACGACGGAGATCGCGAGGACCGTGACGTGCACCCACACGGGCCACCAGTGGAACACGAGAGCGACGGCCTGCGCGACGAAGAGGGGAAACCAGAGGAGGGCGGCGTTGATTGCCCACAGCTGCTTGGCTTTGGGGCTGGGCCGCCACAGCGGTTCCGCCATGGTGACGGTGGTGGGCACACTCATGCCCCTACTTTGGCCGTGCCCCGCCATTCTGTCGAGAACGGACCTATGGTGGGAGGACCCCCGAAGCGAAAGGAGCGCAGACATGACGTCATTCGATGCGGCCGATTCTCCGGAGGTTCCCGAGGCGGACCGGCTCGAGCAGGAGATCGCCGTCGACGACGACAATTCCGACGAGGTCGAAGAAGTGTCGTCGCTGGAGGTGAACGAGGCGGACGCCGCCGAGCAGAGCCGGGCGGTTCCGGTCGACGAGGACTACCCGCGCGGGTAGCGATCCTCGCCGCTCACGGAGTCTGGGTGGCACGGCTCGTCGTCGATGGCGCATGATCGCTGGGTGACCCATTCAGGTGAAGAGTCCGGCCGGCCCACGATGCTTCCCATGCCGGGTGTTCCGGCAGCACCCCCGTCCGGCGCATCGGCGCAGGAAGTGGCACCGTCCGCGTCCGCGATGCGGCGGGTGTTGCGGCGGGCGCGGGACGGTGCGACGTTGAACGTGGACGAGGCGACGGTGTTGTTGCAGGCCCGTGGCGGGGATCTGGTGGATCTGTGTGCGTCGGCGGCGAAGGTCCGCGATGCCGGGTTGCTGGCGGCGGGTCGACCTCGGGCGGTGACGTATTCGCGGAAGGTGTTCATCCCGCTGACCCGGTTGTGCCGGGACAGGTGCCATTACTGCACGTTCGTGACGGTGCCCGGCAAGTTGCGGGCGGAGGGGCGCGGGGCGTATCTGGAGCCGGACGAGGTCCTCGAGATCGCCCGGCAGGGCGCCGAATTGGGCTGCA
>NZ_JARJBD010000068.1:0-55367 GCF_029269925.1 Rhodococcus sp. T2V | reverse complement strand
CGCCTACGGGCAGGTTTCGTGTCCGCCCGTGGGCAGAAACCAATGTCCCTTGACAAAGCGGCGTGTGTTTGGTATCGAATAGACCGTTGAGGTCCGTCCGGCGACGACTTAATCTGGAAGGTGCGGGCCGTATCCCGTCGGGTCGAGATTTGACAGTCCGGGATACGACTCGCCGGAGGGGCTCGTCGCGGACACTGCCGGCTCGGACTGCGGTCCCGGTCGGAGAGCTGTCGGGAGCGAGCGCCGCTGCCACATTTTCGCCGGTGACCTGTCCAATATCCACCAGGTGCGTTCGCGTCGGCACGTCCACAAAACCGGCTTCAGGTACGGTTTGTTCACCGCGGTAAACAGCGTGCGTGCTGCGTTGGACGACAGGTAGCGCCCACTGCGACTGGAGAAGGTGAGATGGCTATGACTTCCGGCACGGGCCCGCTGCCCGACTCCGTCGCTGGGCCGCAGCGGATGCCCGCGCTGTCGCCGCGGGAGCTGGAGATCCTTCGTCTGTGGCTGCGGAGTGAATCGAAAACGGCTGCCGCATCAGACCTGGGAATCAGCCTGGGCACGATCAACACCCACCTGGCCCGGATCCGAGCGAAGTACGCCGCTGTCGGACGCCCTGTCACCGACAAGTCCGGACTGTTGGTCCGGGCACTTCAGGACGGTCTGGTGTCTCTCGCCGAACTCTGACGGGCGGGTCGACACTTCCCCCGTGGGACCGTCCGGTACTGCGGTCGGCGTGTCTCGTCTACGAGAGCCGGGACCGGGACAGATCGTCGAGCCGGGCCGCGCGGGCATTCTCATGGGCGACGATTGCCTCCTGCCAGTCCCGATCGGTCACGCCGAGCCGGTCGCGGACGGCTGGAGGTGGAACCCCGAGATCCGTGGCGATGTGCGCCCACGACCTGCCCGCCCGGAGGGCCTCGACCACTGCGCGGGCGAGGCGATCGTCGGTCTGGTCGCCATCGAAGATGGCATCAGCGCTGTCAGCGGTCACGGGAGGGTTGTCCGGTCTGTTGCGCTCGATGAGCGCGGAGTCGTATTTGCATCCATGCGACTCTATCGGTTGCAGTGAAATGATGATATAGCGCTCCGGTGAGTTCGATGGTGGCGCGAAGACGACCCTGACCGTGCAGGTGCGGCACGGTCACCATCGGACGAGGTCACCACTCGACTCGATAGCAGTGATGTGCTCGCCTACGGGACCCGGGGCCCTGTCGCTTATCCTCGTCGGGGCCTCAGGCCGGGTTCTTATTACTCGGAGCGTCCGGACGGGAAATGCACCGAGCCGTCGTTGCCGATGCAACCGCCCTGCACCGGGCCGCTGCCGAAGAAGACGCCATTGAGTTGCCCGCTGCCTCCAGGAGCGTTCGATCCGACACCTGCACCGCCGACGCCGATCGCCCCGCACTGGTAGCTGTTCATGTCGCTGGGGGTGTCGTTGTGGACGTGGAGTTGCGTGCCGGGTGTGCTCGGGTCTCCATGAAATGCCGGTGCCGACGCCGCGATGCCGGAGCCGAGTGCAAAAGCCGCGGCGATCGCGGCCGATGTAACCGCCGTGCGCAATGCGAACGTGTTCATCTGATGTCACCTTTGATTCGATTGTCGCCCGGCCTTCACCGGGCGATGATTCTCGGGTTACAAGCAATCTTCGGGCTATCTATCCCGATGGAACAATTATGGTCCGAGCCGTCGGCGAAAATCACCCCTTCGCGGGGTTACCGGCAATTCGAATGCGCAGTCCACACCGGCCGTCGCGGCCCTGCTCGCAGCCGTGAGCATGCCACAGTGTCGAAACCGTTTGACCCCGTGGAGTTCACGTCTGTGTACCGGAGGGCGCTAGCGTTGGGCTGCCCGACATCCGCACGTTCGAAGGGGAAACTGCCTCGCATGGCCGGTGACGAGATTTCGGATGGCGAGAACGCGCACCCGGCCGCGACGCCGCAGTTGCGCCGGCGGCTGGGGGTGTTCGACTCGGTGATGATCGGCCTCGGGTCCATGATCGGGGCGGGGATCTTCGCCGCGCTGGGGCCTGCGGCGTCCGCCGCGGGCGATGCATTGCTCGTCGGGTTGGCCGTGGCCTCGGTGATCGCCTACTGCAATGCCAACTCCTCCGCCCGGCTTGCCGCGTTGTATCCGCAATCCGGTGGCACCTATGTCTACGGGCGTGAACGCCTGGGACCATTCTTCGGGTATCTGGCGGGCTGGGGATTCGTGGTCGGCAAGACCGCCTCGTGTGCTGCGATGGCCCTAACGGTCGGCGCCTACGCCTGGCCCGGCCGTGAGCATCTCGTCGCGGTGGTCGCCGTCGTCGCCATCACCGCCGTGAACTACTTCGGTGTGCAGAAGTCGGCCCTGGTCACCCGGATCATCGTGTTCACGGTCCTCGCCGTCCTCGCCGTGGTCGTCATCGTGTGCCTGACCGGCCCCGACACCGGGTTCGGTGGCCTGGAGATCGCCTCCGGCCACGGCGCGACCGGGGTCCTGCAGGCCGCCGGTCTGCTGTTCTTCGCGTTCGCCGGGTACGCCAGGATCGCCACGCTCGGCGAGGAGGTGAAGGACCCGGCTCGGACAATCTCCCGGGCGATTCCCCTCGCTCTGGCCATCACACTCGTCGTGTACCTGTGCGTCGCGGTCGCAGTCCTGAACGCGCTCGGTGCCGACACTCTCGCGGCCGCGACGGATCCGCTCGCGCAGGCGGTTGCCGCTGCGGGATTCGAGGGTCTCGAGCCGGTCGTCCGGGTGGCCGCGGTGATCGCCGCGCTCGGCTCGTTGCTCGCCTTGATCCTCGGGGTCTCGCGGACGACGTTCGCGATGGCGCGCGACGGCCACCTGCCACGTCTGCTCGACGCCGTCCACCCCCGGTTCGCGGTGCCCTACCGGGCCGAGTTGGCGGTGGGGGCGGTGGTGGCGTTCCTCGCCGCGACGGCGGACCTGCGCGGCGTCATCGGGTTCTCCTCGTTCGCGGTGCTGTTCTATTACCTGATCGCCAACGCGTCCGCCTGGACCCTGTCCGCGAAACCGTGGCCGCGCCTGGTGGCGGTCGTCGGCGCCGTCGGATGCATCGTCCTCGCCGCGTTCCTTCCCCTGGCCTCGGTGATTCCGGGTGTGATCGTCCTCGGGCTCGGGGCCGTGATCTACGCGATCCGCTCGTCCCGTCGTCCCTGATCCGCGAGGAGGTAAGCGCTGTCCACCCGGGCGAGCTTCGACGCGCGATCGGCGCGGGGTGCAGTAGTCCACGCCGACGTCAGCCGGATGCCTGAAATGTCAAGTCGCGAAACTGCTCTTTCAGGACGGAGAATTCGGGGGCTTGTGCGGTCCTGAGGAACGTCTCGGGATCAGGGTGGGCATTGCACGTCGGATGAGGTCTCCGGTTGAGGAGGGTGCGAACATCAGATCCAGTGCGGTGGCGGCGATCTGGTCGAATGGGGTGCGCACGGAGGTGAGAGGAATCGGAAGCCGCTGCGACAGCGGGATGTCGTTGTAGCCGACGAGGGCTATGTCGTCGCCGATCGTGAGCAAGCGTTGGTGCGCTGCGGCCATGACACCGAGGGCCAGGTTGTCGTTGGCGGCGAAGACGGCGGTCGGCCGGGTCGACGACGCGAAGAGCCGCCGGCCGGCCTCTTCGCCACTTTCGATCCCGAAGTCGGACTCGACGATCCAGCTCGGATCGACCGTGATCCGTGCCTCGCGGAGCGCCTTCATTGCGCCGGCGAGTCGCCCGGTGGCGGTCGAGGTGAACAACGGGCCCGACAATACCGCGATGTCGGTGTGCCCGAGATCGATCAGGTGCCGAGTCGCGAGGTAGCCACCGGCCTCGTCGTCGCCGATCGAGGACGGGCTGATTCCGTCGGTGCGGAGTACGAGCGCGTGCGGCACGCCCTGTTCCCGCAGTTGCCGCGGGAGTGGGTCCTCGCGGCGGCTGGAGGCGACGACGAGACCGTCGACGTTGCGACCGAGGAGGGTCTGTGCTGCCTGCTGTTCGTCGACCGGGTCGTCCCCGGTGGTGGCGACGATCGTGAAGTAGCCGAGCCGGTGGGCGGCTCGGCCGATCGCCTCGTACATCAGGGCCATCACGGTGTCGCTGAGCCGGGGGACCAGCACGCCGATGGTGGCGGTCTGCCCGCGCCGCAGGCTGGAAGCGAAGGTGTTGCGGCGGTAGCCGAGCTGGTCGGCGACGGCGCGCACGCGTTCGGCGGTCGCCGACCGGGACGGCGGGACGCGGTCGTCGAGCACGCGGCTGACCGTCGAGGTGCTCACACCGGCGGCTTCGGCGACCTCCCTCAGGGTCACCACGCGGTTTCTGCTGTCCCGCACCTGCTGCGGTGCGTTTGCGTTTGCTTCCATGCTCTTCCTCGTCTCACCGCCCCGGACGCGCTGTCCGGCGACCCGGCCTGCCCTGATCACACCACGGTCCGGCCAGTGACCCTTGACACAGTCACCCATCCTACTGCACGATGAAATCGTTCACGGGAACGTTCCCGGGATCGTTTGCAAATCAATTCCTCGATCGAAAAGAGCAACCATGAGCACTCTCGACCTCCGTGGCCTCACTCCGGCACCGGTGACGCCCTTCACCCGTGACGGCGCCGTCGACTACGACGCAATCCAGCGTCTCGGTTCGTGGCTCGGCAGTGTCGACGGCGTCAAGGGCCTGGTCGTCCTCGGCCACGCCGGCGAGGGCACCTTCCTCACCCAGGACGAGCAGGTTCGCGTCATCGCCGCCTTCAAGGAGTCCGTCGACGGCCGGCTGCCGATCATCGCCGGCATCACCGGCGAAGGCACCGCCGTTTCGGTGGAGGAAGCCCAGCGCGCCGTGGACGCCGGGGCCGCCGCAGGCCTGGTATATCCGTCGCACGGGTGGCTCCGGTTCGGATACCAGGACGGTGCCCCGCAGGATCGGTACAAGGCAATCTACGAAGGGTCGGGCCTGCCGCTGATCCTGTTCCAGTACCCCGACGTCACCAAGGCCACGTACAACCTGGACACGCAGCTCGAGATCGCCGCCCAGCCCGGGGTGTTCGCCACCAAGAACGGCGTGCGGAACATGCGCCGCTGGGACCGCGAGATCCCGGTCCTGCGCCGCGAGAACCCCGACCTGCAGATCCTGAGCTGCCACGACGAGTACCTGCTGCACACCATCTTCGACGTCGACGGACTGCTGGTCGGCTACGGCGGACTCGCGCCCGAGCCGCTGGTCGAACTCATCGCGGCCGGTAAGGCCAAGGATTACCCCGCAGCTCGGGCGATCCACGACCGCCTCCTGCCGGTGACGGCGAACGTCTACCACCGCGGCTCGCACATGGAAGGCACCGTCGCCCTCAAGGAAGGCCTCGTCGCCCGCGGAATCCTCGAGCACGCCACCGTCCGCTCGCCGCTGCTGCCGCTCGCCGACGGCGCCCACGCCGAAATCGCCGCCGCCGTACAGTCGGCCGGTCTGACCTCGGTCACCGTCCCTGCCTGACCGGCCCCACTCCTGCCGGGTCGGCTCCACCGAATTTCTCGCGGAATCCGCCGCACGAGGTTTGCTCGTGCGCCGGTGGTGCCGGCCGGACATTCCGGTCCGGGCGGCACCACCACAGCAGTCCCAGCCCCACACCGCGCCCCGTGGTCGGGCGTACCTTCCCGTCGAACACGGCGGCGGCCAGCACTCACCGGTGCCGCAGTCCCGCACAGCGGTTCGAACACCAGAAAGTAGGCTCATCGATGAGTCAGCAATCTCGCATATCAGCCGAATCGGTCGGAGACGATGCCGTGGTCGCCAACACCCCCCGACCACCCGCCGGCTCACAGTGGTCGCAACGCCCTTGGGTGCGTACCCTCGCGATGGCCGGACCTGCGTTCATCGCCGGGGCATGGCAGTTCGGTCCCGGCAACCTGGCCAGCGCCGTGCAGGCGGGCAGTGAGTACAGCTACTCGCTGATCTGGGTGATCGCGCTGTCGACGATCTTCATGCTCGTCTACGCGGATATGAGTGTGCGACTGGGTATCCGCACCCCGGTGTCCATGATCAGCTCGGTCAAGGACATCCTGGGCCGGCGCGTGGGAACCGCCGCCGGGATAGGTGTTTTCATCATCACGTTGTGTTTCTCGGTCGGCAACGCCGTCGGCGCCGGCCTGGGTCTGTCGATGGTCTTCGGCGGTTCCCCGGTGCTGTGGTCCGTGGTCTGCACCGCATTCGTCGGTCTGATCCTGTTGTTCAACAACGTCTACCGCACAGTCGAACGCGTCCTCCTCGTGATCGTCGCGCTACTGGCGGCCACCTTCATCTTCAGCGCTGTGATCGCCCAACCCGACTGGCTGCAGGCAGCGAACGGACTTATCCCCTCCATCCCGCCAGGCGGACAGCTTCTCGTCGTCGCCCTGGTCGGAACCAACTTCTCCCTCAACGCCGCGTTCTTCACCTCCTACGGGACCCACGAACGACGCCGCACCGCCGCTGAATATCGGCAGACCACCATCGCCGACACCGTGCCGGGCATCGTGGCGCCGGGCATCATGACGTCTCTCGTCATCGTCGTTGCCGCCGCCGTCCTCGGCCGCCAGAACGCCGAAGCCACCACCCTCGCCGGCTTGGCCAAGATCTTCGAGCCCATCGCAGGGCCGGTCGGATCGACGATCTTCGCCCTCGGTCTCTCCGGAGCCGCCTTCTCCGCGATGGTCGCCAACGCCACCGCCGGTGGCACCATGCTCTCCGACGGCCTCGGTAAGGGACCCTCCCCTAGCACCCCGACGGCCAAACGCACCAGCGCCGCGATTCTCACCTTCGGACTCGCGATCACCATTCTGTTCACGAAGTCACCGGTCCAGCTGATCATCTTCGCCCAGGCCCTGACCGTGCTGATCGCCCCCTTCCTGGGATTGCTGCTCTTCGTGATGAGCAACAACACCGCACTGATGGGCAACCTTCGGAACACCTGGTGGAAGAACATCATCGGAGCCCTCGGCTTCGTCTCGATCCTGTCTCTGTCCGGCCTACTCATCTACGAACTGGTCGGCTGACACTGTCTGACCTCGACACACATCACCGGGTTTGACGGGTCACCGTCAACGGGTCGGCGCATCCCACGGTGCGCCGGCCCGCTTCCCTGCGAGCGCGGCACATCCGAACCGACCCCCAGAAGGACGCGGAAACATGACCTACTTCGTCGTCGACTACACGTACACGGCCGAGACCGCCTCAGGCCGCGACACCCACCGCGCCGCGCACCGGGCTTGGCTCGGTGATCTCGTCGACACCGGCACCGTTCTCACCTGCGGACCCTACGGCGACGACTCCGGTGCCTTCATCATCGCCGCCGCCGACACCGCTGACACGGTCCGGCAACTCCTCACCGAAGACCCGTTCGTCGTCCACGGACTCGTACCCGCTCAGCGCATCGTGCAGTGGACCCCGGTTCTCGGAGCCCTCAGCTCGGCCGTGGCCGGCCGGGAGGAATCGGCGTAGTCGTTCCCCGCGCAGTAGGCGGGCCGATAGACGAAGCGATCGGGCGCGGGGTTACCTTGCGCGGACGATACGCCGCTGCCGCAGTGATTGCGGCAGCGGCGTTGTGTCCGGGGGTTGGTACGGCAGCGAGGAGCAGCTGGGGCGGTGCCGGCCACCTCGGTCAGTCGGCGCGTGTCTTCCGTTTCGGGATCAGGTGCATGATCAGGACGACGATCGCGCCGACGACGAGCCCGACGAGTGCGGATACCACGGTCCCGGCAGTCCAGGACAGAACACCGCCGAGGCCGCCGTGCACGAGATCGCCGAACCAGTGTTCGAGATCGTGGAGGCGATCGGCGGGCCAGTGGAATCCGGCCTCGCCGATGTTGACGAGCAGGATGTGGCCGCCGACCCAGAGCATCGCGGCGATCCCGACCACGGTGAGCACTGCCATCACCTTCGGCATCGCCGCGACGAGTCCTCGACCGATCCGCTGACTGAACGCGGACTCGCGTTGGGCGAGCGCCAGGCCTACGTCGTCCATCTTCACGATCAGGGCGACCACTCCGTACACCAGGACGGTGATGAGGATCGCGACGACGACGAGCACCAGCAGCCGGGTGAGGAACGGTTCGTCCTCGACCGAGGACAGTGAGATCACCATGATCTCGGCGGACAGGATCAGGTCGGTGCGGATCGCGCCGCTGACCATGGTCTTCTCGAATTCGGGTCCGCTCTGCCCTTCGGCCTCGCCCGCGGCCTCGTGGTGATTGCCGGTGAGTGCTTCGTAGACCTTCTCGGCTCCCTCGTAGCACAGGAACAGGCCACCGGCGATCAGCAGGTACGGCAGTGCCTGGGGCAGGAACTCGCTCAGGATCATCGCCACCGGCAGGATGATCAGGAGTTTGTTGCGGATCGACCCGATTGCGATCTTGCGGATGATGGGCAGTTCGCGATTGGGGGAGAACCCGTGCACGTAGCGGGGGGTGACGGCGGTGTCGTCGACGACCACTCCCGCTGCCTTGACGCTGGCCTTGCCGGCTGCGGCTCCGATGTCGTCGATGGATGCCGCGGCCGCTTTCGCGAGTGCCGCGACGTCGTCCAACAGGGCGACGAGTCCACCAGCCACGAAAAACCTCCCACAGTTCGGATGTGTGCCGATCTCATGACCCGCGCTCGCGGGTCGACACGAACGGTATCGAATCGGTGGCCCTGCACAACCGGTAGTGCCGCGGGGTTACCTTGCCGCAGACGATACGCCGCTGCCGCAGTGATTGCGGCAGCGGCGTTGTGTCACCTCGATCGGGGTCAGTACGGCAGCGAGGAGCAGCTGGGGTGGTTGACGACGGCTTGACCCTCGCACATTGCGCCCTGCGCGTCGTCGTCGAAACGGTCGCGCCGATCCCGGTCGCGGTTGTCGCGGTCCGACTGCGAGGTGACGGCGACGTCACCGCCCGTCGAGGCGGGCATGGCGTGTGCGATTCCGGCCGCGCCGGTGACGGAGAATGCGACTGCGGCGAACATCAGGCCGGCGCGAATGGCGGTGTGGCGAAACATGCGGAGTCCTTGCTGGTGTGGGGTCGAGTGTTCCTTGACCACACCAACATTGCCCCCGGAGCGAGCCGGTCGACAGCCACCCAAGGGTGCTCATTGCCCACCCCCTGTGCGGAAGCTCACCGGCTGGTCGACGTCAGCGCATGACGAACGGGTTGCCGGACGGGGCACCGGTGTTGATCCAGACGCTCTTGGTCTGCAGGTACTCGTCCAGCGCTCCGATTCCGTTCTCCCGTCCGAGTCCCGAGTCCTTGACACCGCCGAAGGGAGCCATGAAGCTCACCGCCCGGTAGGTGTTGACCCACACGGTTCCCGACTGGATCGCCTCGGCCATGCGGAATGCCCGGGCAACGTCACTCGTCCACACGCCGGCGCCGAGGCCGAACCGGACGTCGTTGGCGAGACGGATCGCGTCGTGCTCGTCGTCGAACGGGATGACCGCGAGTACCGGGCCGAAAACCTCTTCCTGCGCGAGGCGATGGTCGTTGGCGACGCCGGTGAAGATCGTCGGTTCGACGAACCAGCCGTTGCCGCATTCGGGTCGCTCCGCCGCCGAGCCGCCGAGCACCGCGCGGGCACCGTCCTGCTCGGCCAGGTCGATGTATTCGAGTACCTTCGCGAACTGCGGCCGGGTGGTGATCGGGCCGACCTGCGTGTGCGGGTCGAGGGGGTCGCCCATCCGCGCGGTGCGTGCCAGGTCGACGACCTTGTCGACGAAGCTGTCGTGAATCGATCGCTGCACCAGGAGCCGGGATCCGGCGATGCACGTCTGGCCGGTCGCCGCGAAGATGCCCGACACGACCCCGTTGACGGCCGAGTCCAGATCGGCGTCGCCGAACACGATGTTCGGCGACTTGCCGCCGAGTTCGAGGCTCACATGCTTGAGGCTGCGCGCGGCCTGCTCGTTGATCCGACGCCCGGTGGTGTCCGCCCCGGTGAAGCTGACCTTCGTGACCAGCGGGTGCTCGACGAGGGGGCCGCCGACCTCGTTACCGAATCCGGTGACCACGTTGACCACTCCCGGCGGCAGGCCCGCTTCTTCGAGCAGTCGCACCAGTTCGAGGGTGGAGGCCGACGTGAACTCGGAGGGTTTGATCACCACCGTGCACCCCGCCGCCAGGGCCGGCGCGAGTTTCCACGCCAGGAGCATCAGCGGCGAGTTCCACGGGGTGATGATGGCGACGACCCCGACGGGCTCACGCCGGGTGAACGTGAAGTAGCCCTTCTTGTCGAGCGGGGGGACCGTGCCCTCGACCTTGTCGGCCAATCCTCCGTAGTAGTAGAACCACTGCGGGAGGTAGTCGACCTGCCCGCGCATCTCCGAGAGCAGTTTCCCGTTGTCCTGCACTTCGATTCGGGCGAGCCGATCGGCGTCCTGGGCGATGCGGTCGCCGAGGTCGCGCAACACCCGCCCGCGGTCCGTCGCGGTCATGGTGGACCAGGGACCTTCGGTGAACGCGCGGTGGGCGGCCCGGACGGCCTCGTCGACGTCGCGGTCGTCACCCCGCGCGACCTCGGCCCACGGTGTGCCGGTGTACGGGTTGTCGCTGCTGATCCAGCGATCTTCGCGGGGGCGCCGCTGGGTGCCGTCGATGTGAAGCGGGTATTGCTGCATCGTTGCCTCGCTCTCGTCAGAAGGTGGCGAATCCGAGTTCGGCTCGGAACGTGTTCTTCACGTGGGTGCCGTCGCGTGGGGGGAGGACACGCGGGGCCTCGGCACTCGAAATGAGCACCTGCGCGAACGTCGTCCCGCGGCGCGCGCGGATGTGGTCGGCGATCTGCGTGTACCCGTCTTGCGAGTCGATCTTCAGGGTGGTTCCGATTCCGAATCCCTGTGCCACCGCGCAAAGGTCGGTTCCGAGGCCGGAGTGGCTCGGCTGCATCCCGGTCTCCCCGAAGTGGCCGTTGTCGAGCACCACGATGGTGAGGTTGGGCGGAGACTGGACCGCGATCGACCCGAGCGCGCCGATTCCCATCAGTTGCTCGCCGTCCCCGGTGATCACCACGACGGATTCGTCGGGCTGTGCCAGCGCGAGACCGAGTCCGAGCGGTGCTGCTGCGCCCATGGCGCCCCACAGGTAGAAGTTGCGTGGCCGGGCGCCGGCCGCGCACACGTCGTAGGAGGGCGAGCCCAGGCCGGTGACGACGAGCGCGTCCGGCACCTCGGACAGCAGGTCCGCGACGAAAGGACGTCGGTCGACCTTGGTTGCGGTGTCGGCACTCATCAGATGTTCTCCCACTTCTTGCGCCCGATCAGACTCTGGCCGAGGAGTACCGCGACGCGTTCACCGGCCAGGAAGGCGGAGTCGAAGGCGGCCGCGACGACGTCGGCGACTTCGTCGGGATGGTCTGCGCGGTGAACGGTGATCCCCATGATCTCCAGGGCGGACTGGGTGGCCTGCCCCATCGGGCTCTGCCACGGGTTGAACTCGGCGTATTCGCCGCGCATGGTGACCAGCGTCAGAAACGGGAACTTGCACATTTCTAGCAGCGAGAACATGTTGACGCAGTTGCCCACTCCGCTGCTCTGCATGAGCAGAACGGACCGTTGGCCGCCGAGCCAGGCGCCGCTGACGACGGCGACCCCCTCTTCCTCCGTGGTCAGCACGACATCTCGGATGTCCGGGTCGCGGTGTGCTTCACGGATGACGTGGGAATGTCCGGCATCGGGGACGTAGGCGATCTGTTCGACGGCTCCGGACTTCAGGATCTCGAAGATCTCCTTCTGCCATACCGGAGTCTCTTTCTCGACGGTGTGCATGGTGGCTCCTCCTTGGGAAGTCGGTCGCCAACATTCTGATACGTGATTGATGCCGCTGAACAATGCTGTTTTTTGATGGGACCATGACGATCCGGCATGCGCCCTCGGGCCGTGGCATTCTGCTCGGGCCTCGGCCGGGAAACGGCTACGACCGGGGCGAATGCGCGCGCGGCACCGTTCTGCGGCACGCGCCGCGGTGTCGTCTAAAGCGAATGTAAGGAAAGCCGCTCATCCCTTCCCTCGCGCTGTGGTGACGGCCACATTGGTTCCAGTGGCTACGCACGATCACAGCAGTCGAGGAAGGGACATCATGCGACACACGACTTCGAACCCAGCGTCGTCGACCGGCGAGAGGCGGGTTGTAGCGAACGTGGTTCGCGGCTGCATCGGCAACCTCGTGGAGTGGTACGACTGGTTCGTCTATGCAGCGTTCAGTGTGTTCTTCGCGGCATCGTTCTTCCCGAAGAGCAGCACGACCGCCCAGCTACTCTCCACGGCACTGGTTTTCGCTGTCGGATTCCTCATGCGCCCGATCGGTGGCTACATTCTGGGCCGGTACGCGGACCGCTACGGGCGCAAGAACGCGCTGACGCTGTCGGTGCTCATGATGGCCGCAGGCTCGCTGATCATCGCCGCGACACCGAGTTTCGAGGCCATCGGCATGCTCGCCCCGGCGCTGCTGGTGACGGCGCGACTGATCCAGGGACTGTCCGTGGGAGGTGAATTCGCTTCCAGCGCCACGTATCTGTCCGAGGTCGCGACTCCCGGCCGGCGCGGCTTCTACTCGAGCTTCCAGTACGTGTCGATCATTCTGGGTCAGCTCGCCGCTCTCGGCGTCCAGATCATTCTGCTGCAGCTTCTCACCCTCGATCAGATGCACGCCTGGGGCTGGCGTGTTCCATTCGTGATCGGCGCGATCGCCGCAGTGACGGTGATGCTGTTCCGGCGTGGCATGGACGAGTCGGACCAGTACAAGGACGAGGCCGCCCGGATCGCGGCCGAGAAGGCGTCCGGCACGACGCCGTCGGCCAAACGTGGCACCCTGCGTCTGCTGCTGCAGTACCCGCAGCAGCTCGCGATGGTCTTCGGCCTCGCGATCGGCGGCACGGTCGCGTTCTACACGTACACCACCTACCTGCAGAAGTACATGATCAACACCTCCGGCATCGCCCCGGAAACGGTGGCGTGGATCAACTTCGCCGCACTGTTCGTGTACATGCTGCTGCAGCCCGTGGCCGGCTTGATCTCCGACCGCATCGGCCGCCGCAAGGTCATGCTGTTCTTCGGTATCGGCTCGACGGTGCTGACCGTGCCGATCCTCACCGTTCTCGGCAACACCACCAACGCGTTCGTCGCGTTCGGCCTGATGATGACCGGACTGGTCATCGTCACCGCCTACAGCGCGCTGAGCGCGATCGTCAAGGCGGAACTGTTCCCGACGAAGGTGCGCGCACTCGGTGTCGGCCTGCCGCACGCGATCACCGCAGCCCTGTTCAGCGGTACCGCCGAGCCGCTCGCGCTCGCTCTCAAGCAGGCCGGACACGAATCGGCGTTCTTCTACTACGTCGTCGGCTGCTCCGCGCTGACCCTCGTCGCGGCACTGTTCATGCCCAAGGGCAAGGGCGGCACCACCCTCGATCCCGCGACGGACACCCCCGCCCGCGACGACCGCGACGGCCGCGAACTCGAGCGTGTCTGATCCCTGCGCCTCCGGCATTGTTCCCCCGGCCCACCGTGGCCGGGGGACAATGCCGGTTATGCGCATCGCGGTGGTCGAGGACGACGACGGCGTCGGCAACGCACTCGTCGCGGGGCTGACCCGGCAGGCGCACCAGCCTGTGCGGATGAAGTTCGGGTCGGAGCTGCTGCTGCACCACGGCGAGGTGGACTTCGTCCTGCTCGATCTCGGGTTACCGGACCGCGACGGCCTCGAGGTGCTTCGCCAGCTGCGCCAGGTCAGCGGCGTCCCCGTCATCATCCTGACCGCCCGCGACGACGAACGGTCGGTGGTGCGCGGGCTGCGGGGCGGCGCCGACGACTACCTGGTCAAGCCGGCCCGGATGTCGGAGCTCTTCGCGCGCATCGAGGTGGTGCGCCGGCGAAGTCTGGCCGTCGAAGGCGGCGCACCGCGGGAAGTGGTCACCGGGGATGTGCGCGTCGACCTCGACTCCCGCACCGTCACCGTGGCGGACGCGGACGTGGACCTGACGTCGAAGGAGTTCGCCCTCCTGGAGATTCTGCTCGAGAACCCGGGTGCCGCGGTCAGTCGTCAGCAATTGATGGACCGGGTCTGGGGTGACGCGTTCGTCGCGGTCTCACGCTCGCTCGACGTCCACATCGGTACCCTGCGGGCCAAGCTGGACCGGCCCGGGCTGATCAGCACCATCCGTGGTTTCGGCTACCGCTGGGTGTGCTGACCGGAGGTCGAAACGATATGCGCCGACGGCTACTGCTCATTCTCGCGATCCTCGGATCGTGCGCGGTCGCGAGTTTCGCGATCCCTCTGGCGATCGCGACCGCCGACGCACGGACTCAGGAGTTCACCCTGGGCCGCGAGGGCGACATCCAACGGTTCGCAGTCCTCGCCGAGGAATACGTCCGCACCGGCGACCCCGCCAGAATCGAAGGCGAGGTGGACGCGTACGACGACGTGTACGGTGAGGGCGTTCTGGTGGTCTCGACCCGCGGAGTGCCCACCCTCGGTGTGGGCCTCGACGGCAGCGAACCCGGCATCGAGGCCGCGATTCGCAGCGGACTGCGCAACGAGCGGGTCTCCACCGTCGACCGGCTGTTGCCGTGGAGCGACGACGAGGCCCTGTTCGTCAAACCCGTGGGATCGGGCGCGCAGGTGAACGGCACCATCGTGCTGCGCGCCTCGACGGCCGAGGCGCGCGCCGACATCCTCCGGCAATGGGCCGTGATCGCGGCAGGCGCGGTGCTGGCATTGGTCGCGTTCGGTGTGCTCGCGATCGCCTTGAGCCGGTGGGTACTCGGACCGCTCGCGAACCTGTCCACCGGAATCGTGCAACTCATCCGCCGCATGCCCGACGCGAGGACGCCCCCGGCGTCCGAGCCTCCGCCGTCCGTTTTGCCCGCCACGGCCGCGGGCGGACCTCCCGAGGTGCGCCGGCTTGCGCATTCGTTCGACGTGATGTCCTCGGCGGTGCTGCGGGCCGCGGACGCGCAACAGCGTCTCATCGCGGACACCGCACACCAGCTGCGGAACCCACTCGCGGCGTTGCAGTTTCGCCTCGACCTCCTCGACGAGGGAATACCGGACGACGCGCGGGAGGACTACCACAGCGTGACCGAGGAGGCCAAACGTCTGCAGACGATCCTCGACAGCTTGCTCTCGCTCGCCTCGGCCGAGACGCCGCGGTTCGGAGCCGAGGCGGCCTGCGACGCCCTGTCGGTGGTCGCCGACCGGGTCGACTTCTGGTCGGTGACGGCCAGGGAACGGGGCGCGCGCCTGACCACCGTCGCGGCACCCGGCGTCGACCGCGTTCCGGTCGCGATCGCCGAGAACGATCTGTCCCAGGTGCTCGACGTGCTGATCGACAACGCCTCCCGGCACGCGGGACCCCACCCCACCATCGAGATCGGCGTCGGCGTGGAGCGCTCAGAGGACCACCCGCAGGTATGCGTGTGGGTGGCCGACGACGGCCAGGGCGTCCCGGAAGAGCTGCGCGGCAAGCTCACCGACCGCTTCTTCCGGGCCAGCGACCAGGCCGGGACGGGACTCGGCCTGTCCATCGTCGAGGTGGTCGCCGCCGCGTACGGTGGCCGACTCGCCATCGACGAGGCCCCGGCCGGTGGTCTGCGCGTACGCTTGTGGCTCGAACCGCACGTGGAGACGCCCGACGATGATTAACCGGCGACAGTTCCTCGGCGGTGTGGCCGCGGCGGTCGCGCTGTCCGGGTGTGCCCGGACCCAGCCGTCGGGGACGTACGAGATCGCGTCCGGTGAGCGCGACGGATTCCAGTCCGAATTCGCGGAGTTGCTCGCGGACACCGCGGCCACCGAAAGCGGGGATCTGCGGTTCACGGTGCGGTACACCACCGGTTCGCTGGAGAATCTGTCACTGCTGGCGTCGGGGGAGGTCCTGATCGGGCTGACGTTGGCCGATTCGGCCGTGCTGTCGGACACCCCGATGCTGGCCATCGGCCGGGTGTACGAGAACTATCTCCAGTGCGCGGTGCCCGCGCGCTCACCGTTCCGGTCGATGAAAGATCTTCGCGAGCAGACGATCAGCCTCGGTTCCCCGGGTTCGGGGACCGCGCAGACCGGGCGGCGGGTGCTCGAGGCGAGCGGGCTGACCGTCGACGACGTGACGGTGCGCCCGGTCTCGCTCACCACCGTTCTCGACTCCCTCGCCGACGGCACCGTCGCGGCCGCGCTGTGGGCCGGGGGTGTGCCGACTCCGGCGGCGGTGCCGCGGCCCGGGCACGGTCCGGACGGGGGGATCCGGCTACTCGACCTGTCCGCCGAGTACGTGGAGATGCGCAGGGTCTACGGGCCTATGTACGAACCGGTTTCGGTTCCTGCTGGGGCGTACGGTGACACCGCCGAGACCGCGACGGTGGGCGTCCCCAGCCTGCTCGTCGCGTCCCCCCAACTACCCGACGTCGTGGCCGGTGCGCTCGTGGACCTTCTCGTCGACCGCGCGCAGGACCTGATTCCACCCGACACCGTCGGAGCCCAGTTCCTCGACGTCCGGTCGCTGATCCAGACGGCGGGCGTCCCGCGTCACCCGGGTGCGGTCGCGGCGTACCGCCGCCACCACGGCTGACGGTCGTCATGTACGGCCATAAACGGCCGGCGGTCGCGGGTCGGCACCGCCGCCAACCTCAACTGCATGTAAAACTCCGGGCCCACGCGGTTGACTACTGCCCGCATCGGCCTGCAAAATGGCCGTACATTTCTAGGAAGGCTGGTTCGATGGGATCGCAGACCGCTCTACCGCTCGCAGGGATCACCGTCGTGAGCATCGAACAAGCCGTCGCCGCGCCCTTCGCGACCCGGCAACTGGCCGACCTCGGTGCCCGCGTGATCAAGGTGGAACGTCCCGATGCCGGCGACTTCGCACGACGGTACGACGAGACCGTGCACGGCGAATCGAGTTACTTCGTCTGGCTCAACCGCTCCAAGGAGTCCCTGACACTGGACCTGAAATCCGGCGAGGGCCGCGACATCCTCGAAAAGCTGTTGTCCACAGCGGACGTCTTCGTGCAGAATCTGGCCCCCGGCGCCGCGGCCCGGATGAACCTCGACGCGCAGTCGCTCCAGCAGCGGTACCCCACGCTGATTCCGTGCGACGTGTCCGGCTACGGCAACACCGGCCCCTGGTCCGATCGCAAGGCCTACGACATGCTCGTCCAGGGCGAGTCCGGCCTGATGTCGCTGACCGGCCCCGACGAGTGCCCGTCCAAGGCCGGCGTGTCGATCGCCGACATCGCGGCCGGCATGTACGCGTACAGCGGGATCCTGTCCGCGCTGTACACGCGCGCCACCACCGGCACGGCCCGCGCCGTCGAGGTCGCCTTGTTCGAGGCGCTCGGCGAATGGATGGGCTCGCCCGCCTACTACACTGAATACGGGGGCCGGCAGCCGAGCCGCGTCGGAGCGGAACACGCGACGATCGCCCCGTACGGTCCGTTCCCCACCGCCGACGGCACGGTCCTGCTGTCGATCCAGAACGACCGCGAATGGTCCGCGTTCTGCGCGGAGGTGCTCGGCGACGCGTCGATCGCCACCGACCCGCGCTTCTGCCGCAACTCCGCGCGGGTGGAGCACCGCGAGGAGTGCAACGCGCTGATCTCGGAGCGGACTCGCCTGCTCAGCACCGACGACGCCCTCGCGTTGCTCGACAAGGTGTCGATCGCCAACGGCCGACTGGGCACCGTGTCGGACTTCCTGTCGCACCCGTCCCTGGCCGGCCGGGATCGTTGGCGTGGGGTGGACACCCCGGGTGGCCCGGTTCGGGCGCTGCTGCCGCCGGCGAACCTCAGTGGTGTGGAACCGCGATTCGACCCGGTCCCGGCCCTGGGCGCGCACACCGATGCCATCCTGGGAGAACTCGGCTACACCGATGCCGCGATCTCCGAACTCCGCACGGCAGAGACGGTCTGAGGTCCGCAGTGCCCCATGCCGTGGCGTCCGACGGAACGCCGATCGCGTACCAGGAGTCCGGCACCGGACCGTCGCTGCTGCTGCTCGCCGGTCAGGCCAACAACCATCACTGGTGGGACCGCATCCGCACGGACTTCGACAGGCATTTCCACACCGTCACGATCGACTACCGCGGAACCGGATCCAGCGGAAAACCCGAGACCGATTACAGCACAGAACTGTTCGCCGAGGACGCGATGTGCGTGCTGGACGCGCTCGGCATCGAGACGGCGCACGTCTACGGCACCTCGATGGGTGGGCGGGTGGCGCAGTGGGTCGCGGCACGTCATCCCCGGCGTGTCCGCGCCCTGATCCTCGGCTGCACCTCCCCGGGCGGAACCCATGCGGTGGAGCGAAGCCGCGAAGTGCGCGCGAACCTGGCGCACCCCGATCCCGAACGGTCGCGCGGCGCCCTGCCGGAGTTGATGTACACCCGGGAGTGGCTCCGTCGAAATCCCGCCCCCTACAACACCCTCGGGGATGCCGACATGCCCGCGCACGCCAGGCTCGCACACCTGCGGGCAAGCAACGGGCACGACGCGTGGGACGCGCTGCCGTCGATCAGCGCACCGACCCTGGTCCTGCACGGGACCGACGACCTGCTCTCCCCGGTCGACAACGCGCCGCTTCTCGCCGAACGGATCCCGGACGCACGCATGCAATTGTTCCCCGGCGCACGGCACGCCTACTTCGACGAAGAACGCGAAGTCGCGAGTGCCGCGGCGATCAGCTTCCTCACCGAACATTGATATTCTTCCTTGTGATCGAACTCGCCGTCATATATCGCGTGCTGATGGCGCGGGACGGCGAGTAGCCCGGGAAGGTGGGTCATCCGGTGGACGTCAAGCAGTTGACCGCACTCGTTGCGGTGGCCGACGCCGGGAGCGTGACCCGGGCGGCCGAACTCCTCCATCTCGTTCAGCCGGCGGTGACACGCCAAATCCGCACGCTGGAGCAGGAACTGGGTGTTCCCCTGTTCGAGCGCAGCCGTGCCGGAATGGAATTGACCGAGCCCGGCCGGCTCATGCTCGAACGCGCGCGGAGAGTGCTGGCCGAACTCGAGCGTGCCCGGGCCGAGATCCGCCCGAATCCCGGAGTGCTGCAAGGAATCGTGACGGTCGGGCTGCTGGCCTCCACGTCCGAACTGCTCGCCGAACAACTGGTCGCCACGGTATTGCGGGAGCATCCCGCGGTCCGTTTGCGAATCGTGTCCGGTTACGCCGGGCACCTGTGGCAGTGGCTGGACGCCGGCGACATCGATCTGGGGCTGCTCTACAACCTGAAGTCGACGTCCTCGCTCGACGTGCGGGCCCTGCTCGCTGAGAACCTGTGGGCGGTCGCTCCGCCCGACGGCGGTCTGGACGCCGGACGACCGGTCACGCTCGACGAGGTGGCCACCCACCCCGTCGTGATGCCCAGTGCGCCCCACGGGATTCGGACGTTGGTCGCGGAGGCGTGCGCGAAACTCGATATCGATCTGAACATCGTCGTCGAGACCAACGAGGTGAGCATCCAGAAACGGCTCGTCCGCGCCGGCCACGGCTGGACGATATTGCCGGGCATCGCCGTTGCGAGTGATGTGGCCGGCGGTCTGCTCAGTGCGGCGCCCCTCCATTCCCCGGCCGTCGAGCGCACCGTCGTGCTCGCGCTGCCGAGCACCCCGCGGATTCCGCCCGCCGTGCACGCGATCGCCGATCTGCTGGTCCGCCACATGCACGAGGCCGTCGAGCGAGGGGACTGGCCGTCCGCGAACTGGGAGGCCGGCGCGCAGTAGTTCGGCTGAATCGGATGCCCCACAGTGCACCGGTCAGCTGTCGGGGACCTTCGCCCTTCCTGACGATCCCGGTCTCCGAGAACGAGCATCGGAACGAAGGGTGTACGAGGAGACGGATTCCGATGACGGTGGTGGTGGCCGTGCGGCGGGCCTATACGGGCCGCAGTTGTGAGGCGAGCCGGTCCACCCTGCTGAGGTGATAGTGAAACGCGAGCGGGAGCGCCGCGATGGTGATCATCGAGACGGCGGACCGCAGGTAGGTGGCCGGAGTGGCGGAGCCCTCGGCGGCGGAGACGATCGTGGCGAGACCGAGCCCGAGCCAGATCGTCGCGGCGAGTATCAGTGTGATCGTGCGCATGCGGGCGAGTGCGGCGCGTTTGTCGGCCAGCAGCGGCCCCCATACTTGCGTCGGTGCGTACGGGGGGAGCGTCCCGTTCTTCAGGGCCGTGTCGACGGCGCGTTGGACGGGGGTGCGACTGAACATGCGGACTCCTCGGGCGGCTGGGGTACACAGCCAATTCTCTGTTCCCGGCGCGGCCGCGAACATCCCCCTTGGGGTGCGAAAGGATCACCCCTGGGTGCCGAAGCGGAGAATCGCCGGTCGTCTGCACGGGAGACTCTGTCTGAGTGGCACTTTGTCTGAGTGGCAAGGACGGGAGACCGTGTCAAGGATACCCTTCGGTGCTGGACCGCCATGCCGTCGACACGAGCGTCCGCATCGCCACGAGTCCTCGAAGACGGACGGGTCCGGTCGCGGTGGGGTCGGTCTGGGCTGGTTCAGGGGTGCTGCGGTGGGCCCGGCTTCCTTGTGGGTCCGGGGCCGACGATGACTTCGCGGATCGCGTTGACGTCGGGGATGACACCGAGCGTGCGGTGCGGTCGAATCGTCACACACTTATCGCTGGATGGCAGCCGCGGTGGGTAGTGGTGGGCGAGTGTCGCGCGTCGTCGGCGCCGTGCGATGCGCTTTCCCGCGGTGTTCTACGGGTTCGCAGTCCAAAGCCCACGCTTCTCGAGGGTTTCAATCAGCCGGTCCGCACCTTCGAGAATGTGCCGCTGCATGAGATTGCATACTTTGACGGAATCACGCTTCTCGAGAGCCCGCAGCATCTTGACATGCTCGCCGCGAGCGCCTTCGACGTGGCCTTCGATGGTGGCGTAGAAGGAGTTCGGCAGTTGCTTCACGACTGAACCGAGCAGTAAGGCAAGGCGGGGAGAGTCGGCCGCCAGGTTGATCTCTCGGTGAAAGGAATGCCCGAGATAGGCGATTGCCGGCTGATCGTCATCGGCGATGGCGCGCTGGTACTTCTCGATGTTCACTTCCAGCCGCTCGATCTGTTCCGCGTCCATTCGCTCCGCGGCGCGCGTAGCCAACTGGCCGGCGTACTGTGCTTGGGCCCAGAAGATGTCTCGAATATCCTGCTGGGTGATCGGTGCGACGACGAAACCGCGCCGCGGCACAAGTTGAACAAACCCTTCGCTGCGCAGAGCAAGGAGCCCTTCTCGGACCGGGGTGCTGCTCACCCCGACTGCTTCCGCAATCGGCTCGATTCGCAGAAACTCTCCCGGGCGCACGCCGCCCGAGATGATCAACTCGCGGACGTAAGTTGCAACCTCTTCGGGGAGTTGGGTCCGCTTCGTACCTCTGCTCAGGGGAAGTGTTAGTGCGGTACCGGTCATTGGTCAGTCCGTCCTTCCAGAGAAATACGTATCGACATAATACACAATCGATCATCGAGTTGGCAGCTGTTGACGGTTCAGGTGCGGGGACGAGGCAGGAGGTGATCGCCGTGCGGCCATCACGTGACATCCCGTCGCGAACGATGATATATAATCGATGAACGATCGGGGCGGCTCTGGAGTTCTGCAACCCGGCCCGAATATCGGTGGGCGTCCCGAACAATTCAAACGAACCGAGGTGGGGTCAATGGAAAGTGTCGACCAGGAGGGGCTGCGGCGCCGTTATCGGGACAAGGTTGCGATCGTGACGGGCGCCGGGTCGGGTATCGGCCGCGCGATCGTGGAGGGTTTGGTCGTCGAAGGGGCTTATGTTGTCGCGAACGATATTTCACGCGATCGGATCGAGTCACTCGAGAGTGAACGGGTCACCGTGATTGCCGCTGACGTGAGTGAGGCGTCGGCGGCCGGTCGACTGACTGCAGAGGCCCTGACGATGCGCGGAGGCAGGATCGATGCTCTGTTCAACAACGCCGGAATCGGCTCGGCCGGGCCGGCCGTCGATATCGGCGCCGAGGAATGGCGTCGTGTCATGGCGATCAACATTGATGCCGCGTTCCAACTCGCCGCTTCAGTCGGGCGGGTGATGATCCGTCGAGGCGGCGGTGCCATCCTCAACACGGCCTCGGTGGCTGGGACGATGGGCCTACCGGGCCGCGTTCCTTATGTGGTGTCCAAACACGCCGTCGTGGGACTGACGCGGGCGTTGGCTGTCGAATGGGGAGTCCACGGAGTGCGCGTCAACGCCCTGTGCCCGGGCTTGACCGAGACGGCAATGAGCGAGCGGCTCAGAAGAGAAGCGCCGGACTACTGGGCGAAACGTGAGGCCGTGGTGCCCCTGCGGCGTGCGGGGACCTCGGCCGAACAGGCAGCCGCTGCGCTGTTCTTGAACTCCGAGGAAGCGTCCTATATTTCTGGGTTGATCGCCGAGGCGGACGGTGGAGCCCATGCGTTGTATTCCGGGTATACGGTGAGCCGTCCGCAGGAGGGCTCGGGCGGTGTCGCGGCGTCGGGGGTGGAGCGCGAAATTACGCCCAGTGCCGGTCTGTAGCTGGTATGGGTGGCGCCACCGGGGAGCGCTGATCGGCTCTCGGAACTCTGCCGCGGCCGAATCGGGGCCGCGGCACAGGGCTGAGAGAATTCACGAGGCCGGTTCGTCCCTGTTCCAAATGCCACGTTCCTCCAGGATCGCGACCAGTTGGTCGCCGCGGGCGAGGATGTGTTGCTCCATCAACGTCCGCGCCTTCCGGGCGTGGTGCTTACGGAGGGCCTCGAGGAGGAGGGGATGTTCGATCCGGCTGGAGTCCACACCGCCGGCGATCATGGTGTAGAAGCGGTTCGGCAGATTCTTGACCATGTAGCCGAGCAGTGAGGTGAGGCGAGGTGAGTCCGCAGCCAGATTGATTTCGCGGTGGAAGGCGTGTCCGAGGGAGGCCAAGAGTTCCTCGTCGCCGGTCTCGGCCGCTTTCTCGTATTGCTCGACCAGCGCCTGGAGTGTGGTGACCTGCTCCGGGGTGATCTTCTGGGCGGTGCGGGCGGCCAGTTCGCCGGCGAGGTGCGCCTGAGCGAAGAACAGGTCGCGCACGTCCTGCTGTGTGAAGGATTCGACGACGAAGCCGCGGCGGGGAAGCATCTTGACGAAACCTTCCCTTTCGAGGATGAGAAGGCCTTCGCGTACCGGTGTGTAGCTGACTCCCATGGTTTCGGCGATAGGGTCCATGCGCAGGAATTCGCCCGGGCGTATTGCACCCGAGATGATCAGCTCGCGGGCGTAGGTCGCCACCTCGTCGGGAATCTGCTGCCGCTTGCCCCGGCGGTTGGTCACGGCGAATGTCTCGGTCATCCTAGCCCTCCTGGCTTTATACATTATGTATAAACAATACTCGATGTGCGTAGGCTTCACCCCCAGGGTACGGGCGTGTGTCCGGGAACGGGATACCAGTCGACGGAGAAGATGTGCAGTGGACCGCGACCGTGGCGCCGCAGTCCACTGCTCGATGCTGTGCCAGTGGGGTAGTTGTAGCGTCGGGTTGTTACCCCGAGTGAGGAGTGCGGTCGGGCATAGCGAGCGCATACGGGGAGGTTGCGGCTTTGCGCTGGTCCATTCCGAACGCGCCGGCTGTGGAGAGTTTGAAGACCACCCGGCCGGCAGACAACCAGATCCGGTCGTGTTCGCCCTGGTCCTCGATTCCCGGTTTGGGGTATCGGCGGTGCATCTTCATGCTCAGTACGTTGTCCGGGTCGGGAACTTCCTGTGCCATTCCGTTGACGAGGACGTAACCGTGAATCGGTTCGTGGTCGAAAATCGACACGGACACAGAGGGATCGCGCCGCAGACGCAATGTGAGACCTCGGGTGGGTGTCGAGGAGAAGTACAGCGAGCTGCCGTCGTAGTAGTAGCCCATGGGGATGACGAACGGCGTGCCGTTCTTGCGCATGGAGGCGACCGCGGCGAACCGGCCGGGGGTCCGCAGGTAGGTGTCGATCTCCTCCTCGGACATCGTTGTCTCACCGAGATCGATCATCATCGCACCTTCCGGTCGGACGAGCTGCCGTACGGTGCGTCTGCACGCCCGTGGTCGACGACGCTGCAAGGCGATTCGAACGGATGGCACCGTGGCGTTCTGGTCATTTTTGTCGGTACTCCTCGAGAAGCCGCCGGCCGATGATCATCCTTTGAATGTCCGCGGTGCCTTCACCGATGAGGAGCATCGGGGCTTCGCGGTACAGTCGCTCGATCTCGTACTCCTTGGCGAACCCGTAACCGCCGTGGATCCGGAAGGCATCCTCGACCACCTCCTTGCAGGACTCGGCGGCGAGGTACTTCGCCATCCCTGCCTCCAGATCGTTGCGGTTCCCGAGATCCTTGATCCGCGCCGCGCGCACCACCATCTGGTGGGCGGCCTGGACTTTTGTGCCCATCTCGGCCAGGCGGAACAACACTGCCTGGTGGTCGGCGATCCGCTTGCCGAACGTCTCGCGTTGCTGTGCGTAGCCGATCCCGAGCTCGAATGCCCGGTTGGCCACACCGACGGCGCGGGCGGCGACGTTGACCCGGCCTACCTCGACCCCGTCCATCATCTGGTAGAAGCCGTTGCCGGGTTCCTTGCCGAGGATCTGCGTGGCGGCGACTTTGTGGTTGTCGAAAATGAGTTCGGTGGTGTCAACGCCCTTGTATCCCATCTTCTCGATCTTTCCGGGGATGGTGACGCCGGGCGCTGTTTCACCGAATCCGGGTTCCTTCTCGATCAGGAAGGTGGTCAGGTTCTGGTGGGGCTTCGGTCGCCCCTCGTCGGTGCGGACGAGAACGGCGACGAGGTTCGCAGAACCGCCGTTGGTCAGCCACATCTTCTGGCCGTTGATGAGGTAGGTGTCGTCGTCCTGCCTGGTGGCCTTGGTCTTGATGGCGGCGACGTCCGAACCGAGGCCTGGCTCGGACATCGAGAAGGCGCCTCGGATCTCGCCGGTCGCCATCTGGGGCAGGTATCTCTTCTTCTGCTCCTCGGTTCCGTGTTGCTGCAGCATGTAGGCCACGATGAAGTGGGTGTTGACGATCCCGGACACACTCATCCACCCGCGGGCGATTTCTTCGACCACCAGTGCGTAGGTGAGAAGCGACTCGCCGAGGCCGCCGTATTCCTCTGGGATGGTGAGGCCGAAGATGCCGAGTTCTTTCATCTCTTCGACAATGGCGGTGGGGTATTCGTCCTTGTGCTCGAGTTCGGTGGCGACCGGCAGGATCTTGTCCCGGACAAATCGTCGAACGGTGTCGAGGATCTGCTCCTGGACATCGGTGAGATCATCGGTCTCACAGAGTTTCGGCATGGGTGGGTCCTTCCGTGTATTCACTTTGGCCCTTCCTCGGGGACGCGGGCGCTCGCGAGGAAGGGCAGTGACCGTGTTGTCGATAGGGGTGCCGCGGAATCCGAAGCGTCATGCGTGGCGGGGGAGCCGAGACAGAGTTGAGTGGAGGCGGTAGCGCTGCTACGCCTCGAGTTCCTCGAAGATGACCTCGTCGGCGAACAGCTGCTTGATGCGAACCTCGTCGTACACTTCTGCGGCGACTTCGCGGGTGTGCTGGCCAATCTTGGGGGCGGGCCCGGGCCGCTCGGGTCGCTGCCCACCGAACCTCCACGGGGGCCTGACCAAGGCGACTCCGTCCTTCTCCGGTTCGATCAGGTCGAGCCAGCCCACTTGCGGGTGCTCGATGAACCCTCCCATTGTCAGCACCGGGGAGAAGGGAACGTCGGCCGCCGTGAGGCGCTGCTCCCAATACTGCGCGGGCTTGCCGATGAATTCCGCTTCGACGATCTCGACGAGGTCGAAATAATGCTGGACGCGGAGCGCGAACGTGACGAAGCGGGGGTCGTCTGCGAGGTCCTGCCGATCCAACGCTTCGAGGAAGCACAGCCAGAACTTCTGAGAGGACGAAAGATGGATGGCGATGTTCTCCCCGGTCGAGGACGCGAGGCAGAAGTTTTGGGCCTGGGGGTGTCGGCTCTGCCGGGTCGGCTCCTGATGGTCCTTGTCGAAATACTGGGTGAGAGCCTCGATGGTCAGCGTGCTCACCGCTTCCATGAGCGAGGTCTCCACGCGCTGACCCGCGCCCGTGCTCCCGCGCCCGACGAGCGCCGCCAGGATCCCTGTTGCCGTCGTCAGACCGGTGATCAGGTCCGCCACACAGGTACCGGACAGTTGCGGCGAGCCCGCATCGCTCAGCACCGAATACAGTCCGCCGACCGCCTGACCGATCGTGTCGTAGGCCGGGCGCTGCGCGAGAGGCCCGCCAGGGCCGAACCCGGTGACGGAGGCATACACCAGCGCGGGAGCGAGTGCGGCACAGTGGTCGGGACCCAAGCCGAGCGCGGTGGCCTTTCCCGGTCGCATGTTCTCGAGGACGACGTCGAATCGCGGGACCAGGGCCTCGACCAGCTCCAGCCCAGCAGGATTTTTCAGGTTCACCCCGAGGCTGCGCTTGCCGGCGTTGTACTGCCGGAAGAATGGGCTCCGGTCGTTTTGCTGGAAACGGTAGGCGTCCCCGCCGCCCGCGTTCTCGACCTTGACCACATCTGCGCCCAACGCGCACAGAAGTGAGCTGGCGTAGGGCGCGGAAATGTAGCCTCCGAGCTCCAGGACGCGGATGTTCTCGAGCGGCTTGTGCTGCATTCGTCACCTCGTTCAATACGGGTCTCACCGACGGTGGAACCTCGCTCCGGTCACATCACCATATAGGAGTCACATTATATATTATCGTAAGTCGATCTGGCTATAGTGCGCCGTCGAATAGGAACTCCCAGTTCAGCCACTGTTTCGGCACGCGCCGCGAGCTGTCGGTTGGCGACGGGCGGCGGGCCGGTTCATGCCGTGTAACGACCAAACCGTTCGGTCCGACTGTGGGCAAGGGTGCCATTCGTGATTCCTATTCCGCCTCTAGGGATCTCGATCGCCGAGATCGGATCGCGATCGGGATCGCTGCGCTGGGTCGATGCATTGTCTGCATCGATATCCACTCAGCTTCGCAAGATGGTGATGCCACTGTGTACGCGTGCGGTCGGCGATGAGCTGCGGACTGACTGGTCGACGCAGGGGCGATTTCGCGCCTCTGGGGTACACGCCTCACCCCGGAACGTGTGTCACTCCGCTGCGAAGAACTCTAGATCGATAATGCATGATAAGTGTAGGCTTCGTGGAGAAGCGGGCGGCCGCGCCCGAGGAACCGAGGATTTATGGTGTGCGCGTTCGCTATCCCCGTCGGGGTTCGATTGCCCTTGGTGGGCCCCGGGGTGACACCGGAGGGGTTGCTGACCATAAGCCGGTCAGCGCTCGAACTGGGATTCAGCTCGTTCTGGGTCGGGGACCACGTGGTGCTGCCGGAGTCCACTACATCGGTCTATCCGCACTCTGGCGACGGACGGCAGCCCTTCCGGGCAGACACGCCGTGGCTCGACCCTCTCGTTCAGCTCGCCTGGCTGGCCGGTCAACTGCCGGAGGCCACGTTCGGAACGAGCGTGCTGATCATGACGTTGCGCAACCCGACGCTGCTCGCCAAGCAACTCTCGACCATGTCGTGGCTGACGGATCGTCCCCTCTCTCTCGGGGTGGGTACCGGATGGCTGCGTGAGGAATACGACGCGGTCGGGATGCCCTTCGAGAGGAGGGGGAGCCGCGCCCAGACGGACATCGCCCTGATCAGGGAACTACTGACCCGGGGAAGGCGCGAGTACACCGTGCGTGGCGGCGACGATGAACCGGTGGCGAAGACCTTCACCATGTTGCCCGCGTCGCCGGCACCGGTCGAATTTCTGTGGGGTGGACACAGTCCGCTGGCGATGCGCCTGATCGCCTCGGTCTGCGACGGCTGGCTGCCTGCGAAACAGAGTCTGGGGTCCTTGGAGGGTCATCTGGTGCGACTGCGGGCAGCGTGCAACGCTGCCGACCGCGACTTCACCGAGTTGAAACTGATCGTCAAACCTGGTCCCGGTCCCGACCCGGAGTCCGGGGCCATCAACGCCGACAACCTCGAGGCCTATGCGGAGATGGGGTTCCACGAGGCGATTCTCGAGTTGCCGTACGAGCCCGACCTGGCCGGCGCTGTGCGCACGCTCGAACGTGTGGCCGATCGAAGTCGGCTCCGATCCGTACAAACAATCAGTGGGAAGGAACAAGCATGACCGACAGCGGGATGTTCGAGAAGCTCTTCGACGTCAGCGGCAAAGTGGTCCTGGTGACGGGTGGCAGTAGAGGAATCGGTCTCGCGATCGCCGAGGGATTCGTCAGGTCCGGCGCACGGGTCTACATCTGCGCACGGAACGCCGAGGCCTGCACCTTGGCGGTGAAGGAACTTTCACAGTACGGCGAGGCCATTGCCCTGCCGGCCAATCTCGGCAGCGTCGACGGGTGCCGCTCGCTCGCCCACGCGCTGGGCGAGAAAGAGGACCACCTTGACGTGCTCGTCAACAATGCCGGTGCGATCTGGGCCGAAACGCTCGCCGAGTACCCGGAATCGGGGTGGGACAAAGTCTTCGACCTGAACGTCAAGGGTTCCTTCTTCCTGATCCAGGCCCTCACCCCACTGCTCGAGGCGGCCGCGTCCCCGGAGGATCCTGCCCGCATCATCAACATCGGATCGATCGACGCGTTCCATGTCCCCAAGCACGAAACCTATGCGTACTCGTCCTCGAAGGCGGCGGTCCATCACCTGAGCCGTCACCTCGCCGCGCAGTTGGCACCCCGGTCCATCACGGTGAACGTGATCGCCCCCGGCATGTTCAAGAGCAAGATGCTCGAGGGCACGCTGGAACAACGTGGCGAGGAGGCGGTCCTGGCCCCGGTCCCGCTCAAGCGGTTCGTCGCCGAGTCGGACATGGCCGGCACGGCCATATACCTCGCGTCCCGGGCGGGCGCCTACGTCACCGGTGCGGTCCTGCCGGTCGACGGCGGTACGGCAACCACGCTCTGACACACGGTGAACCGAGGGGTTCGGGGTACGAGCACCCGGACCCCGCGGCGCGCCCTGGTGGCCTATCCGGTGTGCGTGCGCAGGGCAGACCCGTTTCCGTCGAGTCGGGCCCGCACCGCACCGTGTGGTCGGATGAGCCCCTCCTGCGCCACGGATGCCAGCAACCGTCCATGCGTATCGAACACCTTCCCGTGGGACAGCCCTCGGGCTCCGCCGGCCCAGGCCGACGACTGATCGAAGCGCATCCACTCGTCGGCCTGCACCGAGTCGTGGAACCACATGGAATGGTCGAGGGAGGCCCGCGGCACACCTGGGGCCCAGACGAGGAAGCCGTGCGGAACGAGGGACGCCGAGAGCAAGCCGAGATCACTCACGTAGGCGAGCACACAGGTGTGCAGGAACGGGTCCGTCGGCAGCGGGCCGTTCGCGCGTATCCAAACATGTTGCAGGCCGGGAGTCTCCGCGCGCTGATCCTGCGGTCGAGTGTCGCCGGCATACCTGATGTCGAGAGCCTCCCACTCGCGCCGCCAGAATGCCGCCGTGTGCACGTCCGTCGCTTCCATGAGGTCGGCAAGGGGTGGCGCGTCGTCGTACGACGGCGCTGCGGGGCACGACGGCCGATGTTCGAACCCCAGTTCCTCCTTATGGAACGAGGTGGTGGCGTGGAAGATCAAGTCACCATGTTGGCGGGCTGTCACTCGTCGTGAACTGAAGGACCGGCCGTCGCGAAGATTCTCGACCTCGTACACGATGGGGATCTGCGTGTTGCCACCGAGCAGGAAATGGGCGTGCAAGGAATGCACCTTCCGGTCTCCTGGCACGGTCCTACCTGCGGCCATCAGCGCCTGTGCGACGACCTGCCCTCCGTAGACCTTGACCAACTCGGTCGATCGGGCCGGTCTTCCTCGGAAGGTGTTCGGGCCGATCGTATCGAGGTCGAGAAGGTCGACGATCTCGGTGACTGACTGTGGCATCGGAGTTCCTTTCGGGAACGAACGTGGACTTGGCGGCGTGGGTGGGGCACTACGTCTGCTGATCTGAGTTTGTGGATCGCCGTCGCCCGGCAGAGTTGAATGTCTACCGAGGGACATTTCCCAGCAAGACCCTGATCCTGTATTTACAATTATGTATAATCTTACAGAAGGTGCCGTTTCACGATTTCCTCACAGCAGGAGACCCGGGAAACGCGGATCGGATGCCTCCGAGGGCGATCCTGCCCCATGCGGTTCCACCGCGAAGGCCACGAGTATCGGGAGGTTTCATGACAGACGCAGCTCCAACTCTGGAACGCGCCGTTGCGCAGTTCGTGACGCGTTACAGTTGGAACGACATTGACCCCGCCACGCTCGCCGCGGCAAAGGCGCTGATCAAGGATCAGTTCGCAATCCAGATCGGCGCCTCGCAGCTGCCGTGGTCGAAGATGACGCGTGAGTTTCGAGACCCGCGCCCCGGAAAGGCGCGGATCGTCGGTGAAACGACGCGGGCTGGTGCGGTCGATGCTGCATACCTGAACGCGACCTTCGGCCACGGCTTCGAATACGATGACTTCCTCGGCAACGCGCATCCCGGATGTTGTGTCGTGCCAACGGCATTCGCCATCGGCGAAGAGGTAGGCGCTTCGCTGCACGAGACGATTGTGGCGATGGTCGTGGGCTATGAGACCTACGTCCGGATCGGAGCGCTGGCCTCGCCTGCGATCCTCAACGTGGGCTGGCAGCCGCATGCGGTATTCGCGAACTTCGGCGCCGCCGCGATTGCGGCAAAGCTGTACGGCCTTGACGAGGACAAGACCTTCCACGCCCTCGCCATTGCGCTCAGCCATGCAAGCGGGACGACAGAATATGCCTCGACGGGGGGTTCCATCAAGCGGGTCCATGCCGGAATCGCCGTGCGCAACGGCATCGAGGCCGCCCAACTTGCCCGTGCGGGCGTGACCGGTCCACGTCGCTTTCTGAGCGGGGACCGTGGTCTCTATCGAATGTTCGCCCATGCGGACGTCACCGAGCAGGCCCGCGACGGCTTCCTTCCCGGCGCACCCAATATGCTGCCGGGCCTGTCGTTCAAGCCCTATTGCTGCTGCGCTCTGACCTTCTGCTACATCGAGGCCATGGAGCATTTCCGAGACCGCGCGGGCGAGATCGACAGTGTCGTGGCCCGCATCCAGACGATGACCAACAGCGTCGTGGGAACCCGAAACGCGCAGCTGTACAACCCACGAAATATCGAAGAACTGCAGTACTCGCTGCCTACGCAGATGGCCCTGTCGGCTCTGGGCAAGGGTAATGGCTACGCGACCCACCGTGCGTTTTTGGAAGGGCGGCTGGACCTGTCACCCGACTCCGAGGTCATGCAGTTCGCCCGTCGGATCACGCTGGAGATCGCGACGGATCTCGACG
Organism: Rhodococcus sp. T2V; assembly: GCF_029269925.1. Taxonomy (NCBI): domain Bacteria; kingdom Bacillati; phylum Actinomycetota; class Actinomycetes; order Mycobacteriales; family Nocardiaceae; genus Rhodococcus; species Rhodococcus sp. T2V. Next base: position 24,094 of record NZ_JARJBD010000068.1, on the reverse strand, counting down.
AGAAGTACGAGTTCTTTGTCTCGGATGTGACCGTCCACTTCAAGGATGGGACCGCCGCGCACTATTTCCAGGAGCGCGCCAAGGGATCGCCGGTGAAGCCGTTCACCGAGGCCGAATTTCAGGACAAGCTGGATGAGCTGACCGGCGAGGTGATCGGGCGCGATCAGGCCGCGCGGCTTTTCGAGCTTGTCGATACGCTGGACCCGGCCTCCGAGGTTGCCGATCTCACCGTGCTCTTACAGCCCGGGGCCGGTTCCCCCGCATCGCATTCGCCGCACAGCCTGAGCGAGGCGCCGGTGTCCTGACGGGGTAGCGGGGGCGACGGCGGCCCGTCCTGCGCCCCTCTATCGCGCTGCGCGACGAGAGTCCGCAACCAGTCGATCTCCCGCCGGAGGTGCGACCCACTGCGCGGCCGCCGGCGTGTTCGGCTTGGTTGTGGAGTGACGTTGTCGCTTCCGGCCAGGCTTCTGTACCGGCGCGGTCAGCCGTCGAGCAGCAAATGGGGCGCTCGGGCCTCGTCGACGCAGCAGTTCTCACCGGGACTGCGGACGCCGGGCGGTGATGGCCGGTGGGGGATCGGCACCTACGACCGCCGACGGCTGCGGTCGCGCGTTATCGCACGGCGCCGCACCGATCGAGGCACCCTCGAGTCACGTCGCCCTTGACCGGGTTTCCGGTGCCCGGAGCCGTAATTGAACGGCGGCCTACACACGGTGGCCATCAGTGGAGCAATCGAGACGCCCAGCCGCCGCGTCCCCCACCTCTCTTCGGATAGCGCAACGCTTCCCGTGGCGTTTGCCGGTGTTCAATCCATTGGACACTCGGGTGTCCATCTTCCCGACTGGCCGGCCGGCCTCGTCTGACAGGCGTACGCGGAGCTGGATGGTGGACTGATCCGCGCCGGCGCCGATGGCTGCTTCAGTGCCAAGAGTCGGATGGCGTCCGAAAAGCCAAGGTGCACTAGCGATTGAGAGCATCTCGTGAAGCGATGTCATGAACAGGAAGTAGCACGATTATCGATTATCGTAAATCCTTGCATTAGGTTCTCACATAATATATGGTTTGCTCAGTCACTGAGGAGGATTCATGAGACCACTACGTTCTCTGCTGTTCGTGCCCGGTCACCGGGAAAACTGGGTGGACAAGGCGGTGGCGTCCGGTGTGGACGGGCTGATCTTGGACCTGGAGGATTCCGTTCCGTCTCATCTGAAGGCGGAGGGTCGGGCGGCGGCCTCCCGATCGATCACCCGTCTTGCCGAGTCCGGTGATCGGCCGGCGGTGTACGTCCGGCTCAACTCGCTGGACACCGGACTGACCGGAGACGACATCGAGGCCGTCGCCATTCCCGGGCTCGACGGATTCGTGCTGCCCAAGACGTTCGGCCCCGATGACATTGTTCGATTCGATGCATTGGTCACGCATTTCGAGGCGCGCAACGGCGTCGATGCCGGGACCATCGAGTTCATCTGCTCATTGGAAACCGCCGAAGCATATGAGAACTGCGAGAAGATCGCGGTCGCATCACCGCGGGTGGCGACCCTGTTCGCCGGGACCGCCCGCGATGCGGACGTGTCCCGCTCGATCGGCTTCCAGTTCACTCCCGGCGGTCAGGAGACCCTGTACCTGCGGAGCCGGGCGCTGCTGGCGGCCCGCGCCCACGGTCTCGAATTCCCACTGGTGGGTGTGTGGCAGGATCTCGCCGATCCGGAAGGGGCACGCACCTTCGCAATACAGAACCGCGAGCTCGGCTTCCGCGGACAGGTCCTCATCCACCCCTCCCACGTCGCGGTCGCGAACGAGGTGTTCAGCCCCTCGAAGTTCGAAGTCGACTTCTACGCCGGCATGATCACCGCCTTCGAAGAAGCCGAAGCCGCCGGGGCGGCCGCCGTCCTGTACGAGGGCATGCACATCGACTACGCGCACATCAAAACCGCACGTGAGGTGCTCGAGTACAGCCGCCTCCTCGACAACCGTTCCGACAGCCAGGCCGACCTGGCCGTCGCCAAGTAAACCCCGGAAGGCCCTTCTCATGCCTGGTCTCTACTTCGAAGAACTCGAACCCGGTGCGGTAATCGAACACGCCACCCGGCGCACCGTCACCGAAACCGACAACGTCCTCTTCTGCTCCATGACGCTGAACCTCGCACCCCTGCATCTCGACGCGGAATACAGCAAGGACAGCATCTACGGGCAGCGGCTCGTCAACAGCCTCTTCATCCTCGGACTGGTCACCGGGATCACGGTGCCCGACACCACCCAGGGCACCACCCTGGGCAACCTCGGCTTCCAGGAAGTCACCTTCCCCAAGCCGGTCTTCCACGGCGACACCATCCGAGTGCGCACCGAAATCGTGAGCAAGCGCGAGTCCAAGAGCCGCGACGACTCCGGCATCGTCTTCTTCCGCCACTACGGCATCAACCAGCGCGACGAGGTGGTCTGCGACTGTGCCCGCGCCGGACTGATGCTCAAGCGCTCGGCCGCCGAGAAGCCCGTCGCCGTCTCCTGACGGTCCGGCACTACACGAGATGGAGGAGTAGCGATGCGTGAAGCCGGCCCGGTCGGTGATTCGGGCGCCCCCGCGTGGGTGCCGGAGGAGGTCGACCGCAAGCGCAGTCGACTGCTTGCGGCGATGCAGCGGTGGGGATCTACGGATCTCGACGCACTGCACAGGACCTCGGTCGACGACCCGGAATGGTTCTGGCGCGCCGTGGTCGACGACCTCGACATCACCTTCGACACACCGTTCGAACGGGTCCGCGACGACAGCGAGGGCAAACCCTTCCCCCGCTGGTTCGTCGGAGGCTCGCTCAATGCGGCCATGCTGTGCGCACACCGCCACGCCGGCGGCCCGATCGCCGGCAAAGAGGCCGTGGTCTACGAGGGCGACAGCGGCCAGCGACGATCTCTGACCTATACCGAGCTCGACCGCGAGGTGCGGCGATTCGCCGCCAACCTGCTCCGGCTCGGGGTCGTGCGGGGAGACCGGGTGGTCCTGTTCCTCCCGGTGGTGCCCGAGGCGGTGATCGCATACCTCGGGTGCGCCATGATCGGAGCCATCTCGGTCCCTGCCTTCACCGGCTACGGCGCCGAAGCCCTCGCCACCCGACTGCGCGACGCCGAAGCGGTCGTCCTGGTCACCGCCGACGGCACGACACGGCGCGGCAAGCGGATCCCCCTCAAGCAGACCGCGGACGAGGCACTCGAATCCGCACCGTCGGTCCGCCACGTCGTCGTCGTGCGACACCTCGCCGACGGCGTCGACATACACAGCGGGCGCGACATCTACTGGGATCAACTCGACCATGATCCCGAACCGGCCGCCACCGTCGCCACCGACGCCAACGACCCACTCACAATCATCTACACCTCCGGCACGACGGGTGCGCCGAAGGGCATCGTCCACTCTCATGCGGGCTTCGCAGTCAAGGCTGCCGTCGACTTCGCATACGGCTTCGACATCCACGAGGACGACGTCATCGCCTGGATTGCCGACATGGGATGGATGCTGGGGCCGTTGCTGATCATGGGCGGCCTTCAGTTGGGTGCGACGATCGTGCTCACCGAGGGAGTACCGGACTACCCGTCCTCGCGCCGATTGTGGGACATCGCCGAACGCAACGGAGTCACCTTCCAAGGCATCGCCCCGACCGCCGCGCGCGCGGTGATGTCAAGTAGCGATGGTGATTTCGGTGATCTCGGTTCGATCCGCGCTTTCGCGTCGACCGGCGAGGCATGGGACGAGCCGACGTGGCGGTGGCTCTTCGAGACGGTGGGCCGATCCCGGCGACCGATCGTGAACTACAGCGGCGGCACCGAAACCGGTGGAGGAATCCTGGTCAGCTACCCGTTCCTGCCCATGGAACCGGCCTGCTTCAACGGCCCACTGCCCGGTATGGATGTGGCCGTGCGCAACGCTGCCGGCGACCCGGTGACCGGTGAGGTGGGCGAGTTGACGGTGCACAACACCTGGCCAGGGATGACCCACGCCTTCTGGCATGACCGCGAACGGTATCTGCAGACGTACTGGAAGCGCTGGGAGGGAGTCTGGTTGCACGGAGATTTGGCCAGCGTCGACACCCAGGGCAACTGGCGGATCCACGGCCGGTCTGATGACACCATCAAGGTGTCCGGGCGGCGCGTCGGTCCCGCCGAGATCGAAGCAGCGGTGCTCAAAGACCCCCGCATCGTAGAAGCCGCGGTCATCGGGGCGCCCGACGAACAGCGCGGCCAACGGGTGGTCGCGTTCGTCGTCGCCCGCCCCGGGGACCTCGATCTCGACGACCTGACACAGACGGCAGTGCACCACGTGGGCCGCTCGTTCGCGCCCACCCTGCACGTCGTGGCCACAGTACCGAAAACCAAGAACGGCAAAGTGATGCGGCGTGCCATACGCGCCCGTCACCTCGGCGAATCGCAGGGTGACCTCTCCTCACTGGATCCGGCCACCCCCATCGACGACATCCCCACCCATCAACAAGCAGGAGTGCAGGCATGACCGCAACCGCAACCGCAACCGCAACCGCAACCGAGCAGAGCGATCTGGAACTGATTCGCCAGACAACTCGGGAACTGGCCCGCAAATTCGATCTCGAATACTGGCGGGAGAAGGACAAGAAGGGCGAATACCCTTGGGAATTCGTCAAGGCGTTCGCCGACGGCGGTTGGCTCGGCGCGATGATCCCGGAAGAATACGGCGGACTCGGACTGGGGCTGACCGAATCGGCGATCATGCTTCACGAGGTGGCAGCCTCGGGCGCCGGCACGGCCGGCGCGTCGGCGATCCACTTCTACATCTTCCCGCCGGGCCCGATCCTGCGCCACGGGTCGGAACAGATGAAGCGCAAGTTCCTGCCGAAGATCGCCGCGGGTGAGCTGCTGATGGCGTTCGGTGTCACCGAACCGACCGCAGGCGTTGATACCTCACGCATCACCACCAAGGCCACCAAGACCGACAACGGCTGGGTCGTCAACGGACACAAGGTGTGGATCACCAACGCGCAGAACGCCCATAAGATCCTGCTGCTCACCCGCACGTCGCCACGGACCGAGGAGAACCCCCTCGACGGGATGACCCTGTTCTTCACCGATCTCAACCGCGAGCGGATCACCGTCCGAGAGATCGAGAAGCTCGGTCGCTCGGCGGTCGACTCGAACGAGCTGTTCATCGACAACCTCGAGGTCAGCGAGGACGAGGTCGTCGGAGAGGTCGGAAAGGGCTTCTACTACCTGCTCGACGGCCTCAACCCCGAGCGCATCGTGGTCAGCATGGAGCAGGTGGGACTCGGCCGTGCCGCCCTGGAGGTCGCGACCAAGTACGCCAACGAGCGCGTGGTCTTCGACCGCCCGATCGGCAAGAACCAGGCGGTGGCTCACCCGCTGGCCGACTCCTGGATCCGTCTGCAGGCCGCCGAACTCACCGCGATGAACGCGGCCGCGCTCTTCGACTCGCATCAAAAGTGCGGAGCGGAGGCCAACGCGGCGAAGTTCCTGGGCAGCGAGGCGGGTTTCCAGGCGTGTGACCGGGCGATGCAGACCCTCGGCGGCTACTCCTACGCGAAGGAATACCACGTCGAGCGGTTCTGGCGTGAGTCCCGGCTCCTCAAGGTGGCGCCGGTGTCGCAGGAGATGGTGCTCAACTACATCTCCACCAAGGTCCTCGGCCTGCCGAAGTCGTACTGATGAGCGCACTGAATCACGCTCTCCCGGCACGGTTGCTCGACAAACAGGTGGTTATCGTGACCGGAGGCGGTCAAGGCATCGGCCTCGCGATCGGGGAAGCGTTGACGGACCACGGCGCGCGGGTCCTCGTCGCCGATATCGACGGGGACAAGGCACGGGAGGCGATCGCCCCTTTGGTGGCCGCCGGTGCCGATATCGCAGCGCATCAGTGCGACGTCACCTCCGAGGCAGAGCAAACCGGGCTGGTCCAGGCGTGCCTGGACCGGTTCGGCCGGGTCGATGTCCTCGTCAACAACGCCGGTGTCACCCGAGACGGGTACATCTCGAAGCTCAGCGAATCCGATTTCGATCTCGTCCTCGACGTGAGCCTGAAGGGGGCGTGGCTCGGGACGCGGGCCGTCGCCCCACTCATGCGATCGCAGGGCAGCGGGGCCATCGTCAATGTCTCCTCGCTGTCGGGGAAGATCGGCAACCCGGGGCAGACGAATTACAGCGCGGCCAAGGCAGGGCTGATCGGACTGACCAAGGCATCGGCGAAGGAACTCGGACCGTCCGGGGTGCGCGCCAACGCAATCCAGCCGGGCCTGGTGCGCACCGCAATGACCTTGGCGATGAAACCGGAAATCTTCGCGGCCAAGGAAGCAGAAGTGCCGCTGGGGCGAGCGGGTCTGCCCGAGGAGGTTGCCGGAGCGGTCATCTTCCTGGCATCCCCGCTCGCGTCCTACGTCAACGGAGCCGTGCTCGAGGTGACCGGCGGCCGAGGTATCTGAGCCTGCCCGGCACCGCCAGCAGAGAAGAAAGAAGGAAGACATGCGCGATGCAGTGATCTGCGAACCGCTACGCACCCCGGTCGGCCGGTACGGCGGCACGTTCAAGGATGTGTCTGCTGCCGATCTGGCCGCCACCGTCCTGGCTGAACTGATCAGGCGAACCGGCATCGAGGGCTCGGACGTCGACGACGTTCTGTTCGGGCAGTGCTATCCGAACGGTGAGGCCCCGGCGATCGGGCGAGTCGCTGCGCTCGACGCCGGACTTCCGGTGACGGTGCCCGGGCTGCAGATCGACCGTCGCTGCGGCTCGGGTCTGCAGGCGGTGATCGATGCGGCCATGCGCGTACAGACCGGAATCTGTGACCTCGTGATCGCCGGCGGCGCCGAAAGCATGAGCCAGGCCGAGCACTACGCACTGGGATTGCGGTTCGGGTTCCGTGGCGATTCCACCCCCCTGTCGGACCGCATCGGACGGGGACGCGTCACCGCCGGCGGCAAGCACCATCTGGTGCCGGGCGGCATGCTCGAAACCGCGGAGAACCTCCGCAAGGAGTACAGCATCAGCCGGCAGGCGCAGGACCGCCTGGCCTTTGCCTCGCACCAGCGGGCCGTGGCTGCTCAGCAGGAGGGCCGTTTCGCCGACGAGATCGTCCCGGTCACCGTGTCCACCCGCAGGGGCGAGGTGACGGTCGGCACGGACGAGCATCCGCGGGCCGATGTATCTCTCGAGAGCCTGGCCGCGTTGAAGCCGGTCCGGCGGTCCGCCGATCCCGACGCGACCGTGACGGCCGGAAATGCCTCCGGGCAGAACGACGGCGCCGCGGCCTGCATCGTCACCACCCGCGAGCGGGCGGAGGAACTCGGGCTGCGTCCGCTGGCCCGACTGGTGACCTGGGCGGCGGCCGGGGTCGAACCGGCCCGTATGGGAATCGGACCGGTGCCGTCGACGGAGACCGCGCTCGCTCGTGCCGGGCTCGAACTGAAGGACATGGACCTGATCGAGCTCAACGAGGCGTTCGCCGCCCAGGCGCTCGCCGTGACGGCGGCGTGGAAGCTCGGGGAGGACGACTTCGACCGGCTCAACGTCAACGGTTCGGGCATTTCGCTGGGCCACCCCGTCGGGGCGACCGGGGTGCGCATTCTCGCCACGATGCTGCGAGAGCTCGAACGCCGCCAGGGCCGCTACGCACTCGAAACGATGTGCATCGGCGGCGGGCAGGGACTGACTGCCATCTTCGAACGACCCTGAACGACAACCCGAAAACGCTTGATCAGCAACCGATTTGCGAATGATCCAGAGCTGTAGAGGAGGTGGATGTGACCGCAACGCCGACGGACTGCTGTGAGGACGCGGCAGCACCTGTAGTTGGCATATCGAGGGGACCACTCGCCGGGGTCCGGGTCGTCGTCCTGGCAGGGATGGGACCGGTGCCGGTCACGGCCATGATGCTCGCCGACATGGGCGCACGCGTGGTGCGCGTCGCGCGCCCCGCCCACCGACCGGCCAGGGCGCTGAGCTCTACCGACGGCCTGCGGGAGGGGTGCGACCTGGTCAACCGCGGGGTCGAGACCGTGGCCGTGGACCTCAAGAGCGAGGACGGTGTCGCGACCGTATTGCGACTGGCAGCGGCGGCCGACATCTTCCTCGAGGGCTACCGGCCGGGGGTGGCCGACAGGCTCGGCCTCGGCCCCGCGGTCGTCCTCGACCGGAACCCGGCGGTGGTGTATGCCCGGCTGACCGGGTACGGCCAAACCGGGCCGCTCGCACAGTGCGCCGGGCACGACATCAATTACGTTGCGCAGTCGGGAGTTCTGCACGCACTGGCACGGTCCGGTGAAGCGCCGCGACCCCCGATGAACCTACTCGGTGACTATGCCGGCGGTGCCGCCATCAGCGCCTTTGGCATCGTGTGTGCGTTGTTCGAAGCCCGCACATCCGGTCAGGGGCAGGTCGTCGACGCCGCCATGGTCGACGGGGTCGCGCTCCTGACCGCGAAGATCCAAGGTCTACGCGCCGCCGGTCTCTTCTCGGACGAACCCGGAACCAACTGGATCGACTCCGGGGCCCCCTTCTACGACACCTACCGGTGCGCCGACGGTCGATACCTCGCGGTAGGCGCGCTCGAACCGGACTTCTACCGCGAGTTCGTCGCGCGCCTGGACGCCGACGTCTCCGAGTGGCCGGATCAGGACGATCGGGCGCGCTGGACCCAACTGCGTGAACTGATCGCTGCGCAGATCGGATCCAAGACCCAAGCGCAGTGGACCACGGTCTACCAGGGCACCGATGCCTGTGTCACCCCCGTGCTCACCTTCGACGAAGCCGCGAACCACCCACACAACCTCGAACGCGGCCTCTTTCAGCGCCTCGACGGAGCACTCCATCCCACTCCCGCACCCCGGTTCAGCCGAACCCCCGCACGAACTGTCAGCACACCGAACGAGGGGACCGTCGACGTCGAGACCGTTCTCGCGTCATGGGATACGCGATCCCCGGCACCCTCACCCGCCGATCCGCCCCACCAGGAAAGGACAACGTCATGATCGACAAGTACAAGGAGTTCACCAGCATCTCCTTCGAGAACAACCAGCCAGGGGTCCTGGAGGTGATCTTCGACGGCCCGAACCTCAACGCCGTCGACGAAGCCACCCACAGCGACATCCCGCAAATCTGGTCGGTGATCGACCAGGACCCCGAGGTCCGGGCGGTCGTCGTCCGAGGCGCCGGCAAGGCCTTCTCCGCCGGCGGCAGTTTCGACCTCATCGACGCACAAATCAGGGACTACGACGTGCGGATGCGCGTGATGCGTGAATCGCGTGACCTGTTCTACAACATCGTCAACTGCAACAAGCCGATCATCTCCGCCATCCACGGCCCGGCCGTCGGAGCCGGACTCGTCGTCGCCTTGATGGCCGACATCTCGATCGCCGCGAAGAACGCGCGCATCATCGACGGACACACCAGACTCGGGGTCGCCGCCGGCGACCACGCGTCGATGGTCTGGCCGCTGCTGTGCGGCATGGCGAAAGCGAAATACCTGCTGTTAACGTGCCGGGAGATCTCCGGTGAGGACGCCGAGCGCGCGGGCCTGGTATCGCTCTCCGTCGACCCGGCGGAACTTCTGGACACCGCCCGCGAGATCGCCGGCCAGATGAGCGCCGGCGCCCAGGAAGCGATCCGCTGGACCAAGTACTCGCTCAATCAGTGGTACCGCCAGCAAGGCCCGCTGTTCGACGCCGCGCTGGGCCTCGAATTCCTGGGCTTCGGTGGACCCGACGTCGTCGAAGGAGTCGCATCACACCGTGAGCGCCGCGCACCGTCGTTCCGGACGGAGACGTCGTCGTGACCGCGGCGGTGGCCGACCTGCTCTTTCGGCCGCGCAATGTCGTCGTCTACGGGGCCTCGTCGGACCCCGCCAAGCTGTCCGGGCGGCCCTTGGCCTACCTGACGAAATTCGGATACGCGGGCGGCATCTACGCGATCAATCCACACCGCACTCAGGTCCAGGGTGTCCCGGCCTACGCCGACCTGTCCCAGATCGACGCACCCGTCGACCTGGCGATCATCGTCGTCCCGGCCGCAGCGGTGGTGGAGGCGGTGGAGCGCTGCGCGAACGCCGGCGTCGGTGCCGCGATCATCTTCGCCTCCGGGTTCGCCGAGATCGGTGACCCGGGCACGGCGATCCAGGACCGGATCACCGCCATCGCGCGGCGCACCGGCATGCGCGTGGTCGGCCCGAATTGTCTCGGCAGTTTCTCAGCGGCGGACCGGGCCTTCGCAACCTTTTCCACCGCCTTCGACGACGAGGGCGAACGGCCCGACTCACCGATCGCGCTCGTGTCGCAGAGCGGCGCGGTCGGCACCTTCACCTACAGCACGATGAATTCGCTCGGACTCGGGGTGCGGTACTTCGCCAACACCGGCAACGAGGCCGACGTGACAGTGGTCGAGTTGCTGGCCGGTCTGGTCGATGCACCGGATGTGAGCGTGCTGCTCGGCCACATCGAGGGAGTCCAGGACTTCACCGCACTCGAGGAGTTGATGCATTCGGCGGCCGACCGCGGCAAGCCTCTCGTCCTGCTCAAGGCCGGACGCACACCGGCGGGCTCACGGGCCGTCGCGGCCCATACCGCGAGTGTGGCCGGGGACGACGACGCGTTCGAGCGGGCCGCGGCCACCTACGGCGCGGTGCGGGTGCACAGCATGGAAGCGATGGCCGATGCGGCACTCGCCTTCGTGGCCGGGCGCCCCGCCGCCGGGCGACGGTTGACCGTCGTCACCCAGAGTGGCGGCGCCGGCGCCCTCGCCGCTGACACAGCCGTCGAACTCGGCCTCGTCGTGGAACCGTGGCAGTCCGAGGACCGCGAACTGCTTGCGTCACATCTGCCGTACTTCGCATCCACAGCGAACCCGATCGACGCGACCGGTTCGCTGATCAACGATGTCGGCATCTTGACCCGGACCCTGCAAGTAGCCTGCGACAACGACGACACCGATGCGGTGCTCGTGGTTCTCGGAAACTCCGACGCCGGAGCCGACGCCATGGTCGACGCGCTCCGACGCGCCTATGCCGAGACGTCGAAACCCTTCTTCGTCGCGTGGACCGGCGGCAGCGGCAGACCACGTCGGCAACTGCTCGAGTCCGGGATTCCGACCTACTCCGAACCGGGGCGCGCCGTCCGGGTACTCAGCTACCTCGTCGAACACAGTCTCCGACACGCGACGGCACCAACGGCCGGCTGAGCGACGAATCGGACAGCGCCAACACCCGGACTACTGCCATGAAGCCGGGTAACCAGCGCCGATGCGGCCGACCGCGACCGCGGGCACATATCGATAAGAGAATCTGACGGCGGTATCGTCCGCGGCAGTGCGAAGAAGGAGTCATGTCATGGGGCAGCGCGTAGCGGGCAAGGTTGCGATCGTAGTGGGGGCAGGGCAGGTCGAGGGACGCACCGTCGGTAACGGACGCGCCGCAGCCCTGCTGCTGGCACGCGAAGGCGCGAACGTGCTCGCCGTTGACCGCGACCTGGCGTCAGCGGAGGAAACCGTGCGCCAGATCGTCGCCGAAGGTGGCGAGGCGGTCGCGGTCCGCACGGATATCACACGCGAGAAGGACATCGCGGAGATGACGGCCACCTGCACGGAAAGGTGGGGGCGCATCGACATCCTGCACAACAACGTCGGGATCGGCGGAAGATCCTCCGGTGACGCCGCGGTCAGCGACATCGATGCCGACGCCTTCGCGCGTATCGTGGCCATCAATCTGCAGGGCATGACTGTGGCCTGCAAACACGTCATCCCCGTGATGCGTGAGCAGGCCGGCGGAGTGATCACGAACGTCTCCTCCAATGCCGTGCTGATCAATTACCCGAACGTTGCCTACAAGACCTCCAAGGCGGGCGTGGTTGCACTGACCGAACACATCGCAATCACGGAGGCGCAGTACGGAATCCGGGCCAACACCATCCTTCCTGGGCTGATGGATACGCCGATGGCGATCGAACAGCGAGTCGGGCGAGGGGGCGCAACCCGCGAGCAGGTTGCCGCCGAACGAAATGCGCGTGTGCCGTTGCGTAACAGGCAGGGAACCGCCTGGGATGTTGCGCAGGCAGCACTCTTTCTGGCCTCGGAGGAGGCGGCTTTCATCACCGGAGCCTCATTGGTCGTCGACGGTGGCCAAAGCTTGTTGGCCGGTTGATGGACGTACCCACTGCGAGTGCGAAATCTCCTGGCTGAAAGAACAAATCGACGGATCATATCCGTGATGTCGGCCATTCGTGGCCGACATCACGCCTATTGCCAAATGTGATCGATCATATATCATCGAGGTAAGGTGTAAGGCGGTGGCGATGCTGGGCAGAGCGAGGTGCTTTCCGTTTGGTGGCATCCAAGCGTCGACTTGTGGCACACACGGCACCCACGGCAGGCAGACCGCCAATTGCGTATGCGGTTCAACATCGACAGACTCGATTCCCGCGCTCGGCATTGAACCAGCCTGGCAACGGGTCATATCATCGGAAATGAGACAGAAATGAGCACTCACGGACTGACCTCCCGAGCCGCGCAGCCGACCGGCACGCGACCCGGCAAGGTGTTGGTGGCGTCGGTCGCGGCATCGTCGATCGAATACTACGACTTCATGATCTACGGCACCGCAGCGTCCCTGATCTTCAACAGTCATTTCTTTCCGTCGATCAACCCCACCGCCGGTGTCCTGGCGTCCTTCGCGACGTTCGCTGTCGGCTTCGCGGCACGCCCGGTCGGCGCTGCGGTCTTCGGCCACTTCGGTGACAAGTTCGGGCGCAAGCCGGCGCTCCTGGGCGCGATGCTGCTGATGGCGATTGCCTCTACCCTCATCGGAGTCCTGCCGACCTACGCGACGATCGGTATCGCAGCACCGATCGCGTTGACCGTTCTGCGGTGTGCACAGGGTGCTGCAGTGGGTGGCCAGTGGGGCGGTGCTGCACTTATGGCCATCGAACACGCGCCGCCGAACCGTCGCGGCCTCTTCGGCGCCATTCCACAGCTTGGCGTCCCGGTCGGAATGATCACCGGCACCCTGCTGTTCCTGGTCCTCAACCAGGTCCTCGACGCCGATCAATTCTCCGCCTGGGGATGGCGGGTCCCGTTCCTGCTCAGCATCATGATGTTCCCCATCGCGTACTACATCCACCGATTCATCGAGGACACCCCCGCGTTCCAGAAAGCAGATGACGCATTGGCGGCGCGGTCGAGCGCAGCCCAGCGCTCCTCGGTCTTCGAGGTCCTGCGGCGACCCCGGCAGCTACTGCTTGCAGCCGGCACGTTTGTGCCCGCCACCATCGCCTTCTACGTCATCAACACGGGGATGCTCGACTACGGCACGCGCGATCTCGGAATGAGCAAGAGCGCCCTGCTCACCGCCGTGCTGATCTCCATGGTGGGCTGGACGGTCGGTACGCTCGGGTTCGCCTGGCTGTCAGACATCGTCGGTCGGCGCGCGGTCTTCGCCGGCGGCGCGATCTTCACCGGTATATGGGCGTTCGCGATCTTTCCGCTCGTGCAGACCCGCAGCTTCGGACTGGTCGTTCTGGCGGCGCTCGTCGGACTGCTCGCTGTCGGCGCCATGCAAGGGCCGGTCGTTGCATTGTTCGCCGAGATGTTCCCACCGAGCGTGCGGTATGCCGGAGCATCCATGGGAACCCAGGGCGCGAACATCGTCGGAGGCGGTCTCGCCCCCCTGATCATGGTCGCCCTCCTCGAAACCACACACACCACCATCTCCGTGTCTGTCTACGTGGCAACGGCGGCCGCACTCAGCCTGATCCCGCTGGCAATGATCGGCCGAGGAAGGCGCCACGCGGATTGACCTCCGTCATACCGAGTCGGGCCTACCGGCCACCGTTTCTACGATGTGAACGCAGCACCGCAACGATGTACCCGTTACCCAAGCGCCCGAGGAGTGATGGCATGAACGACAGAGAAGCGGCGTCCGCGCTGCAGCGCATCCTTGATCGTCAAGACATTCACGACGTGTTGTGTCGCTATGCCCGAGGGGTCGATCGCGGCGACTGGGAACTCGTCCGATCGACCTACCACCCCGACGCGTACGACGATCATGTCGACTACCAGGGGAACATCGAGGGGCTACTCGAATGGTTGGACGATCGCTTCGCCGGCGTCGACAACTCGATGCACTTCCTGGGTAACAGTCTTGTCGAGCAGACCGCAGCTGACTACGCATCGGTGGAGACCTACTTCGTCAGTTCTCGCCTGATCCCGCCGACCGGCGCCGCTGCTGCTCATACATCGGCCGGCGACGCCCTCTGCCGACAAGCGTGGGGACGCTATCTGGACCGGTTCGAACGTCGTGAGGGCGTGTGGCGGGTCGCGTACCGGCGAGTCGTCATCGACGCACGCTTCGCCGCAGTGGCGATCGACGGAATCCGAACGGACGGTCCGTACTGGGGGCTTCGGGACACTAGGGATCCGCTCTACGCGGAACACGCCAGCCTCCCGGGCCAGGCCTGACAGTCGATCGGACAAGCAACGCACGTCGCCTTGAACGTGCGCAGGCGCCAGACTGCGTCCGGCCCACCAGGTGCAGACCACGGCGCAAACATGCACCCACAAATCAGCGGAAATGCCAGCCGCTCACTGCGTCACAATACGTCATCGTCTTCTGCCCCAGTCGAATCTCCGATCACACAGCCTGCGTGATCGGAGATTCGGCGTACGCGTTCCGATCGATCGGGGGAAACGGTATGCGCGGTGATGCCAGCCGTGTCGACGTAGACGCGTTCAGTGGAAAGCTCGGCCGCGGAGAAGGATTCCTTCGAGACGCGCCGACGATGCGGGCTGACTGGAACAAGCGTCGAGAGGCGCGGCGCACGAGTGAGCGCCTTCAGTTCGACACCGAATAATGGTGTAGGACAACAATGTTCGACAACGTGCCGGTGTCCCGGTGAGCAGGGCGATAAGTCGCGCGGTGCACAAGACAGTCTGCCTGACGGTGCAACAAAATCCACCAATCTTTGGGTAAAGCCTTGCCCAAACTCATTCTGTGACGCACCATATATTATCGACTTTCAGTGATCGAGTTCACGCAAGGAGTCCCACATGAGCGGACAATCAACAGCGTCGTTTCCGATGCAGCGCCACCGAAGAGAGCTGGGCCGGCAGGGGCCGTGGATCGCTCTGACCGCACTGGTCGCGATCCTCGTGCTCATTCCCATCGTCCCCCTGCAAAGCAAGGTATTTGCAGACGGGGGCGCCGGCCTGAAAGAACTCGGGGAAATGCGAGGTCTGGGGTCGGTACTGGTCAACACCCTGTACCTCGGGATCGGAGCGACGATCGTCGGACTGGTGCTCGGCACGGGCCTGGCGTTATCCGTCCATTCGCTGCCACCGAGGCTGCGCAGCGCCCTGTCGTTCGCTCCGGTGCTGCCAATCATCATTCCCGCGGTCGCGCACGTCGTCGGATTCGTGTTCCTGTTTTCACCCGAGAACGGGTACGCGAACACCCTGCTGAGGGCTACACCCCTGTTCGATGACGATGCGTCAGGTCCGATCAAGGTCTACACGCCGTTCTGGATCATCGTCTACACCGGCATCCACCTCTCCGCATTCGTGTACCTCTTCGTCTACAGCGGACTACAAGCACTGGGCGAGGACTACGGTCTCGCCGCCCAGGCGAACGGCGCCGGTGGCCTCCGGATCCTGCGCACCGTCACCCTGCCGATGCTGCGGCCGGTCTTCGTGTACTCGGGAATGATCGTGTTCCTGCTGGCGCTCGGCCAGTTCACCGGACCTCTGATCCTGGGGCGGCGCGAAGGGCTCGACGTCCTCACCACCAGAATGTTCGTCCTCACCACCGAGTATCCGATCCACTTCGCGCTGGTCGCCTCGCTGGGCACCCCGCTGCTGGTCCTCGCGTTCTTCCTGATGTTCGTCCAGCGGCGACTGCTCGGCGACCAGAAGCGTTACGTGGGCCGAGGCGCAATGAGCATGGCAAAAGCACCCACCCGCCCCTGGACCACTGCGGCGGCCACTGCCTTCATCGCTGCCTTTGTCGCAATCTCCGCAATACTGCCGCTGCTCGCGCTGACGTTCGTGGCGTTGTCCCCGTACTGGTCCGGAAAACTGAGCGGAGAACACTTCACCACAGCCCACTTTGTTCGGACACTCTCGGACGCCCGGGTGCAGGAATCGATCACCACCAGCCTCACCGTGACACTCGCCGGCGTCATTCTGGCGATGCCGATCGGCCTGCTCGTCGCCCTCGCGGTCACGAATAGGGACCGCATCTGGCGGCCGGTCTCGATCGTGTTGGACGTGGCGGCAGCGCTACCGCTCGCCGTTCCCGCGGCCCTGATCGGTTTCGGCTTCCTCTTCGCGTTCTCGTCGACAAATACCGGACTGTACGGAACGAAAACAGCACTGCTGATCGCCTACCTAGCGATTATGTTGCCGTACGCCGTCCGATACCAGTTGACGACCTTGATTGCGCTCGGTCCGCAGACCATGGAGTCATCCCGGGTGAGCGGCGCCGGACCGCTGCGCACCTTCACCCGGATCGTCTTTCCGCTGTCCCGTGCCGGAATGGCCGCGTCGGCAGCGGTGATGTTTGTTTTGCTCATCCACGAGTTCGGTGTCTCGTTGCTTCTCCGGTCACCGGAAAGCACCGTGATGTCGGTGGTGCTGTACGAGGAGTTCAGCACCGGGTCCTACCCACGGGTGGCCGTCGTGGCCCTCGTCATGACTGTCATCACCGCCGGCGGCGTCGTCGCGGCGCTTGCCTTCGGCGGAACCAAAGCTATGGAGCGACTGTGAACGAATCGACCGTGACCACCGAAATGACCGGATCCGAGCACAAGCACTCGGCTCCTGACGTCGAAGTGCGCGTTTCCGGGTTGAGCAAGGCCTTCCAGCGGCGACGCGAGAACGTCCATGTTCTGAAGGAGGTCGACCTCGAAGTCCGAAAAGGGGAGTTGCTCGTCCTCCTCGGACCGAGCGGATGTGGAAAGACCACGCTCCTTCGATGCCTGGTCGGCCTCGAACGACCGGGCGAGGGACAGATCGAACTCGGCGGCGAGCTGGTCGCCGATCCGGGGAAGGGAATCTTCACACCCCCGAACCGACGCAACGTCGGCATGGTGTTCCAGAACTACGCACTCTGGCCGCATATGAAGGTCTCGCAGAATGTGGCCTACCCGCTGAAGGCGCGAAAGCTCAAGAGCGCACTCGCGGGTGGCAGAGTGGGAGAGGTACTCGACATCGTTCAGTGCGGCCACCTGGCCGACCGCTACCCGCCAGAACTCAGCGGCGGTCAGCAGCAGCGTGTTTCGCTGGCCCGTGCTCTCGCCCCGCAACCGGCCGTTCTCTTGTTCGACGAGCCGCTCAGCAACCTCGACGCACTTCTCCGCCTCGACATGCGCGCGCAAATCCGTCGCCTGCACAGATCCTTGGGTTTCACCGGCGTGTACGTCACCCACGACCAGGAGGAAGCGCTGTCACTCGGCACCCGGGTGGCCGTGATGAACGACGGACGCATCGAACAGATCGGCGCGCCACAGGAGGTCTACCGCAATCCGGCAAGCGAACGAGTGGCGGACTTCCTCGGCGCTCGGAACTCGATTCCGATGGTCGTCGACAGCTCGGGCGCCGCCATGGCGGGTTGCCGCATCCCAGATTCCGCCGCTCCGTCGTTGCCGGGGGACTACCTCATGCGGATTCGGCCCGCCCATGTCCAACTGCGGCGACCGACCGACCGCGGGCATGACGACCACATCACATGGTTGAGCGGCGGAACTGTCGTGGAGATCCTTCCCGGCGCCGACCGAACCGAGTACATCATTGAACTCGCTGACAGCGTCCTTTACGTCGAAATCCCGGTCAGCGGAATCGGTTTCCGCATCGGAAGTGCTGTCGACGTCGGACTTCCACACGCCTCGACGCACTGTTACGGCGAAGACGGTGCGTTGACACCGACCGAACATGTACGGGTCGGAGTCGCGTGATGACGCACAAAGCAGATGCGCGCCGGGCATCGTTGCGACCCGTCTACAGCGGCGACCCGAGCAACGTGACGGCCCCATCGAACCAGGGCGTCGCTGCACAACGATGGAGACGCCGGATCGCCATCGTCGCCGCCATCGTGCTCGCCACGGTCGGTCTCACGGCATGCGGAACCGACGAACCGCCCACGACGACGCCGGAGGATCGCTCCTGGGAGGCCGTCGTGGACGGGGCCGAAGACGAGGGCGTTGTGAACTTCTATTCTGTCGCCCCCGAACTGCAGAACGTGCGATTGGTCAAGGAATTCAACAGTGAGTATCCGGATATCAAAGTGCGGGTCCTCAGGGGTGGCGGTGAGCTACCGTCCCGAGTCTCCGCGGAAATTCAATCCAGCTCGAAGGGCGCCGACGTCCTTCTGTTCAGCGACCCGAACTGGTTCACCAAGAACGCTGATCATCTGATGACATTGGAAGGGCCCGAGACCGAAAGCTGGCCGGAACAGGTGTGGAGGGTCAAAGGCAGAGCAATCGTCCCGTCGGCGTATCCGTTCGGAATGATCGTATGGAATACCGACCTCTTCCCCGTCGGCTTTGAAAACTGGGACGATCTACTGGATCCATCAGTCAAGGGGAAATTCGGTACCCGATCCGACGTAACGCCCTCTTACGCAGGCTATCTCGACTTTCTGGAGAGGACCATGGGGCCTACGTACCTTCCCGCACTTGGCGCGCAAGAACCCAAGTTCTACCCCTCGGTCGTACCCATGACTCAGGCAGTAGCCTCCGGCGAGATCGGCGTGGCCAACACGACAACACCTTCGATCGTGAAAGAACTCCAGGAATTGGGCGCACCGATCGACGCCGTCATTCCTCCGCACACCTATGCAATCGAGTGGGGTGCAGCCGCCATCGACGGCTCTGAGCACCCGAACGCCGCCCGAGTATTCATCGACTTCATGATGTCGCAGCACGGCCAGCAGGCTCTCAACGGCGACGGACTCGGAATATCCGGGCGCACCGACATTCCCGGCGTCATCCCGCAGACGGGCATGGAGATGCTCAAATCGGAGAGGTACCCCGCCGATGTGCTCGCGGAATGGAGTCGCAAGGTCGACGAATACCTGTCCTGAGCGGGTGCACGAACCGAACGGCGCTCATTGGGAAAATTATAGATCTCCGTCATCGGGCACAGTCTTGGCTCAGACCGTCCGCCCCTCCCCGATCCGGTCTCGTCGGTAAAATGCTTTGTACAGCTGCCATTTTGGGCGCATCCGAAAGCATCTCTAACCGGACACACGCGACGCGACGTTTCGTCCTCCGGGACGTCGAAAACTCTGGATCAGGAGGGCGGCTTTGTCAGTAGCTTGGGTGCCCGACCTGAATTCGAGGCTCGCGGCCGCGAGCAGGAAGGTTCGCTTGCTGATCGGCTGCCGCGACAGCCCCGAAGAGGTGGCGACTCGACTCCTCCCACTGCCCCGGTAGCTCCACCCAGGGTAGTGGGAGGGGCGGCCTCGATACGTCGGACGAAGCACTGAGGTTGCCCCCTGAGCTTTCCGCCGCGGGTGGCGGCGTTGCGCCGCAACTCCCGCGAGATCGTCGACGGGAACCGTCCGAGTCGGGCAGCGACGTCGCGCATACTCATGCCCTTGGCTCGCAACAGCGCGATATCCTCACGTTCGGTGAACGACAGGTACCTCCCCGAGGCGGGGGTCAACTCGATCGGTGGCATCCCTCCAGCGTGGCGGAACCACCGCGTCGCCACCGGCCCCGACACGCCGCACGCGGTCGCTGGTTCCTCGGTGGTGAGGCCTTCGGCGATCCGCGCCCAGAACGCCCGCTCGAGGTCCCTGCGTACAGGCGGCCGTCCCGGTGACCGCATCACCGCCCGCCCCGTCAACGCTGCCGTCCACACTGGTGGTCGTCCCATTCCGCCCTCCATTTTCGAGGTGTTGCTTCCACCGGTTGAACCTGGTCAGTACACGTCGGCCGTTTTCGCGGAGTTCTGTACTGCACATGGGATCCGGCAAAGCCGGGGACGTGTGGGGTCAAGTTACGACAATGCGCTGGCCGAGTCGTTCTTTCAGAATCTGAAGTGTGAATGGTTGCACGGGTGTGCCGTGGTATCGAAGGCGCGAACGCGTCTGGACTTGTTCGAGTGGATGTCGTACTACAGCAGGCGGCGGCGTCATTCCGCGTTGGGGTACCTGGCGCCGATCGAGTTCGGACACCGATTGACCGCATCGGCTACTCGGACAGTCGCCGCATGAAATTAGGTGTCCACCCTCGAGGGGCAACCTCACAAGGTCGGTGGAGACCGGGGATGCGTCGACGAAACGGTTGGTCGGGTCCGGTTACAAGGGGTATATCGGGCGGATGGTGAACCCGGACATGTGGACCATTATCCGTTCACACGGGAGGAGTACCGGCTCAATCACGAACCGGGCGCACTCGGCCGCGCCGCCTATGGAATGCGTTCTCGACCTACTTGGCCGTCTGCACGATTCGTCACCGAGCGTCTGCACAAGGATCGCTGGATTTCATCGGTTCTCATAACTTCCGGTATTGCTATGGGTGTGTGTGCCAGGATTCATCCGAGTAGATCCTCGGCCGAGCCCGGACACAAGGTTCGGGCGGTCGCCATTCAGGGTGGTTGACATGCGGTTTGTGAACCAGATAACGGCGATTGCGTTTGTCTCGATTCTCGTCAGCTCGGCGTGTGGCAGCACTTCCGATCCGTCCGGTTCGCCACCGACGACTGTGGCTCATCCGCCGTCGGAGTTTGTCGAGGGTCCATGCGCGAAGACGCCAAATCCGGTCCCACTGCTGGAGAATGCTCGCTGCGGGGAATTGGTGGTACCGGTGAACCGCACCAGAGAAGACAGCGGATCCTTGCGCTTGGCAGTTGCGATCGTTCCGTCGGAAACGCAGCCGCCGGCCAAGGCTCCGATCGTCTTTCTCATGGGCGGGCCCGGTCAGGACGCGGTCACCGATCCCCCGGTCAACCCGGACGTGCCGCTGAACCGTGATCGCGATCTGATCCTGATGGGACAGCGCGGCAACATCACGTCCAGCTCGCCGTTGTCCTGCCCGGAGATTTTCGAGTTCTTCGCCCACAGGATCGGAATGGCGTGGAACGCTGAGTCCACACGGGATGCGTACGTAGAAGCGGTGCAGCAGTGCCACGACCGCCTGGCTCCCACCGTTGACCTCTCGGCGTTCAATTCGACCGAGAGCACCTATGACCTGATTGATTTACGCAAGGCACTCGGCCTCGAGAAGTGGAATGTGTTCTCCCACTCGTACGGTACCGACCTTGCGCTGATTTACATGCGTCAAGACGCCGACGCTGTCGAGTCGATCGTGTTCGACGGAGTGACGCCTCCATCGGCTGGTGCCTTGGGGTGGACCTGGGCCAGCGCCCGCCAAGCATTCGACAACATGGTCACGGCGTGCGAGGACCAGCCGGCATGCAACGAGCGCTATCCCGACCTGGGGGCAACGTTCATCCGGCTGGTCAATGAGCTTGAAGCGAAGCCCATCACCACGACGGTCAACGTTGAGGGTGTAGGAGAGACGAAGGTTGTCGTCGACGGCGGAATGCTGCTGAACTGGTTTGTCCCCGTGGCTACCCATCTACCGAAAGAGTTCCCATCAACGGTCGATGAGCTCGCCCACGGGAATGCGCAGCCCATTGCGTCGCGGTGGGCCGAGGTGTGGGGGCATCCGGAGAGGGGTGCCCTCCAGTGGGGCCTCACCCTGAGTATTTGGTGCCGTGAATGGATCCCGTTCGAGACCGTCGAGCAGTCGATGCAACAGGCGGAAAAGGAATTCCCTGAACTCCCGGAGTCCGTTCGGGCCCAAGCGCCACAGCTGCCGTTCCTGCGCGACGCCTGCGAGGTGTGGGACGTGCCGACGGCCCCTGACTCGATCCGAGACATCACGGTCAGTGACATCCCTTCGCTTGTGCTGTCGGGTACCTACGACGGGCAGACCGGAGCGGTGTGGGGCGACTACATCGCGAAGGATCTCTCGCAATCCACAGTCGCGGTAGTGCCCGGAGCTGCGCACGGTGTGTATGCAGAGCCACCGTGCGGAGCCGAGATCATCGCGTCGTTTTTCGACAATCCGGAGAAGCCGGACACATCCTGCACGGACACGACACCACTGCCGGCATACGACATTCTCCCGCCACGCTGATGACGACCGAGTTGTCGCGCCGGGCGGTGCTTGGCGGGGCGGTCGCCGGGTTGGCGGTGCTCGTGTCGCCGGCATGTTCGTCGACGGAGTCGACCACCACGGCTACGAGCGTCCCGGCTGACGCGAAGGAAGCGTTCGACGAGCTCGACGCCAAGATCGACAAGGCGATGCGGGACTACGCGGTCCCCGGGGTTGCGGTGGGCGTCATTGCCGACGGTGAGGAGTACGTGAAGGGGTACGGGGTCACGAATGTCGACCACCCGACCCCGGTGGACGGCGACACCCTGTTCCGGATCGGCTCCACGACGAAGACGTTCACCGGAACGACCGTGATGCGCCTCGTCGACGAGGGCAAGGTCGATCTGGAGGCACCGATACGCCAGTATCTGCCCGATTTCGCGGTCGCCGATCCCGACGCCAGCGCCACGGCGACGGTGCGACAACTGCTCAACCACACGTCGGGTTGGCTCGGTGACGATCTCCAGGACTTCGGTCGAGGTGACGACGCGATAACCAAGTTCGTGGCGTCGATGACCCGGCTCCCACAGAAGACCCCGCCGGGCACGGTCTTCGCCTACAACAATGCGGGGTTGGTGGTGGCGGGGCGGATCGTCGAGGTCGTGACTGGATCGGTCTACGAGGACGCCGTGCAAAAGATGCTGCTGGACCCGCTCGAGTTACGTCACACCCGCTTCTTCTCGGACCAGATAATCGGCCACAATATCGCCGCCTCGCACACCGTCGACGACGGAAAAGCCGTTGTGGATCCGGGCTTCTGGTTCTTCTCGCGCAGTTGCAACCCGACCGGATCGTTGATTTCCAGCGTGCGGGATCAGGTGCGCTACGCGCGCTTCCACCTCGGCGACGGCACGACACCCACGGGAGATCGGTTGATGAGCAAGGACTCGCTCATCGCCATGCGTTCGAATCCCGGCGTCGGCGGCACGCTTCAGGTCGAACTCACCGGTATGGGAGTGTCATGGATGCTGCGGCCGTCCGCGGAGAACGAGGCGATCGTCCAGCATGGCGGGACCTGGGCGGGTCAACGATCCGGGTTCTTCATGGTGCCCAGCCGTAACTTCGCCATGACCGTGCTCACCAATTCCGATGGGGGCGGGAAACTGCTCAACGAACTGTTCGCCGAGGACTGGTCGCTTCGCCGCTTCGCCGGAATCAGTAACCTGCCCGCGACGCCCCAGAAGTTGAGCACGGCCGAGTTGGCGCCCTACGAGGGGGCGTATGCCACTGACGACATCGATCAATCGGGCACCCTGGGGACCGTCGTGATCCACTTCCGCAGCAAAGACGGCCAGCTCGTCGGCAACATGAGCGACGCCCCGGATGGCACCTACCTGCCGGATGAGCAGACAGTCCCGAATCTCGGTCTTGCGCTGTACAAGACCGACTATGGGCTCGACCTTGGCCCCGACCTCGAACCCACCGGCACCCGATCCAACTTCGTTCGGGGACCGGATGGGAATGTCGCCTGGTTCAGCAACCACGGACGGCTCTACCGGCACCTGCAGTAAACAGCCGAACTACCCCGGAATGCCGGTGGCGCAATGCGAAAATTTGCATCAGTTCACCGGATTAATCAGAGGAAGCCTGGCCCTTGGGGGCCGGGAGGAAGCTGATTCTGTATTGCGCGATCGCGGGTAGCGGGGTCGGTTTCTGGTGTGGGTTCGGGTCGTTGTTGGGTGGTGATGTAGTCGGCGATGGTGGCGAGTGGGGCTCCGCCGGCGGAGGCGGCGAAGTAGGTCGGTGACCAGAAGTGGTTGCCCCGCAGGTATTTCTGGATGTGGTCGGGGAACTCTTGGCGCAGGTGTCGAGCGGAGACGCCCTTGAGGCTGTTGATCAGGGTGGAGAGTTGCACGGTGGGTGGGTAGTGGATCAGTAGGTGGACGTGGTCGGTTTCTCCGGTGAACTCGGTCAACGTTGCGCCGAACTTG
>NZ_JARJBD010000067.1:0-55838 GCF_029269925.1 Rhodococcus sp. T2V | reverse complement strand
CGCCCGGCACCGTAGGCTCGACCAACCTGATCCACGTCCACAGAATCGGCGAAGAGGACCACTAGGTGAGCGAAGTCGCGGCGAAGACCGATCTCCAGACCCTGCTCGAACTTCTCGATCTCGAGAGGACCGGCGAGGACACGTACCGAGGTCGGCATCCCGCGCAGGTGGGTAGCCGGACGTTCGGCGGCCAGTTGATCTCCCAGGCACTGGTCGCCGCCGGCCGCACCGTCAGCGGCGAGCGCGCCGTGCACGCGGTCAACGCCCACTTCATCCGCGGCGGAAACGTCAAGGAACCCATCGAGTACCGCGTCGAGCGGCACCGCGACGGCCGGGCCTTCGCGAATCGCCAGGTCACCGCGCTGCAGGACGGTCAGGAGCTGTTCGTCATGCTGGCGGCGTTCCAGGACTGGGGCAAGGGTCTCGAGCACGCGGTCGAGGTGCCCGACGTCCCGTTCCCGGACACACTGCCGCCGCTCGGCGACCACTTCCAGGGTTACGAAGACCGGTTGAAGATGTTCGTCGACGCGCTCAAGCCGATCGACATGCGGTACGCGAACGACCCGTCGTGGATCATGAAGGGCACGGGGGAGAAACTCACCCACAACCGGGTCTGGATGAAATCGGACGGCGACCTTCCGGACGACCCACTCATTCACGTGGCCGTCATGGGCTACTCGTCGGACACCACGGTGCTGGACTCCATCATCACCACCCACGGCCTGTCGTGGGGGCTGGACCGGATCGTCGCGGCCACCGTGAACCATTCCATCTGGTTCCACCGGCCGTTCCGCTTCGACGACTGGACGTTGTACGCCACCGAGTCGCCGGTCGCGGCGGGGTCCCGCGGTCTCGCTACCGGGCGCTTCTTCTCCCTCGAGGGAGAGTTGCTGGCGACCGTGGTCCAGGAGGGCCTCATCCGGCACTTCCCGCCGAAGCGATAGCGGCGCTGCCATTGGTGTTGCCACCGAACGGCTTTGAACGGTAGTTCAACCGGTGGCCGCGGCGTATGGTCGGTCTGGAATCGCCGAAACGGAACGGACGTGCACGATGAGCGCAGACGAACCCGAGAAGAAGGCCGGCCGGCCGGCCGAGAGCGAAGTTCCCGTGCCCGACGACGAGGCGCTCGCCGAAGCCAGGAAGAAGGTGGAGGAGATCGACGCCCGCTACGAGCCGGGGGCCCGCGAGACGGTCGTCCTGCCCGGCTCCGACGGCACGGTGTCGGGAACCGCCTTCGACGACTACGTCGACGACGACGGCAATCTGAAAGAGCCTGAACCCGAGAAGGACTCGTAGAACCCCCTGTCGCCTGGGGACCGTTCACCTCGCCCGATGTCCACCCGCGCGGCCGAAACCGCGCAAATGGGACATCGGGCGGTCTGTGTCTTCCGGGTCGACGCGTGTCCTGCGCGGATCTCTCGCCCATCACCGACCTCCGGGGTTAGACTTCGCCATCTTTTCTGGTGAGTTTCACCTCGTGATCGGGGATATGGGTCGTGGACTGGAACAACGTCGTATGGGACAGCTCGATGTGGCTGCTCAAGGCATACGTCATGACTGTCGTCGCGTTCGTCGTCGTGGTGATACTGCTCGCGCGGTTCACCAAATGGGGTAGGCAGTTCTGGCGCTTCGCCGCGCCCTACTTCGATCCGCGGCGGAGCCTCAAGCCGCTGACCATCCTGGCGGTGCTGCTGCTGTCGACGGTCTTCGCGGTGCGCATGACAGTGCTGTTCTCCTACTGGTACAACGACTTCTACGATTCGATCCAGAACCTGGACGAGCCGGCGTTCTGGCACTTCCTCCGGGTGTTCGCCATCCTGGCGACGGTCCACGTGGTCCGTGCCCTCGTCGAGTACCTGATCGGGCAGACCCTCGACATCGACTGGCGGACGTGGCTCAACCACCATCTCGTCGACGACTGGCTCGACAGCCGCGCCTACTACCGCGACCGGTTCCTCGGCGACGCGATCGACAACCCGGATCAGCGCATCCAGGCCGACATCACCAACTTCGTGACCACGTCCCGCTCGCTGTCGATGGGCGCGGTGACCGCAGTGCTGTCGATCGTGTCGTTCACGGGGATCCTGTGGGACCTGTCCGGCCCGATGACCGTGTTCGGCGTCGAGATCTCGCGGGCGATGATCTTCCTGGTCTACATTTACGTGCTGGTGACCACGGCGGTGGCGTTCTGGATCGGCAAGCCCCTCATCAAGCTGAACTTCCTCAACGAGAAACTCGGCGCCAACTTCCGCTACGCGCTGATCCGGGTGCGGGAGTACGGCGAGAGCATCGCGTTCTACCGCGGCGAGAACGTCGAGCGGCGCACCCTCGCCGGACGGTTCGCGGACGTCATCCGGAACATGTGGCAGATCGTCTTCCGGACGTTGAAGTTCAGCGGCTGGAACCTCACCGTCAACCAGACGGCCGTCATCTTCCCGTTCCTGGTGCAGGGTCCGCGACTGTTCACCGGCCAGGTGTCTCTCGGTGACGTGATGCAGACGTCGCAGGCCTTCGGTCAGGTCCACGACTCGCTGTCCTTCTTCCGCGAGTCGTACGCCGACTTCGCCAGTTTCCGCGCGACCCTCATCCGACTCAACGGCCTCGCCAACGACAACCTGCACGCCGCCGAACTTCCGGTCCTGAAGACCGGCAAGTCGGGCGACGATCTGCAGGTCGACAAGCTGGACGTGCGCATCCCGACGGGGGAGACCCTCATCGAGGGCCTCGCGCTCACCGTGACCCCCGGGCAGTCGCTGCTGGTCAAGGGGCCGTCCGGTTCGGGTAAGACTACGTTGCTCCGCACCCTCGCGGATCTGTGGCCGTACGCCGACGGCACGGTGTCGCGGCCGTCGGGGGAGGCCATCTTCCTGTCCCAGCGCCCGTACCTGCCGCTCGGGTCGCTACGCACCGCGCTGGCCTACCCGAAGGAGCCGACGGCGTCCGACGACGTCGTGCGTGGTGCGCTGTCGAGAGTGTCGCTCGGCAATCTGAGTGATCGGCTCGACGAGACCGCGGACTGGACGCGGATCCTGTCGCCGGGCGAGCAGCAGCGTCTCGCGTTCGCGCGGGTGCTGATCGCCCGTCCCGCGGTGATCTTCCTCGACGAGGCCACGTCGGCGATCGACGAGGGCCTCGAGCACACGCTCTACACTCTGCTCAGGACCGAACTCCCCGACAGCATCGTCGTGAGCGTGGGGCACCGCAGCACCCTCAACCAATTCCATTCCCGTGGTGTGGAACTCGAAGGGGAAGGGCGCTGGACGGAGTCGGAGCTCGTGGGGTGACGGGCGCGTCCAGCCGGGTGATGAACTGCAGCACCCGGTAGGGGTCCCCGGTCGTCGTGTTCCATTGCGACACGAGCAGATGCAGTTCGTCCACCGTGGACGCCGGGTGGATGTATCCGCCGTAGATCTGCGCCCACGTACCGCCGGCGGCTCCCCAGCTGCCGCCGGCGACCTGCACCGTCGGTTCCGACCACCGTCCGTCGATGCGCTGCGCCGTGCGGGTGACGATCGCGTAGGCGGTGGGGTCGAAGTAGGCGAGGACCCAGGTTCCCTCGATCCATCGCAGGCACATCTCCCCGACGGGTTCCGGCAGGATCGGGGTCGCGGGCCGTCCCCACGCCCACCCCGTGCCGCGGTCCCAGCCCCAGTCTTCGTAGGCTCCGGGTTCGAGGATGCGCGCTTCGGGGACTCGGCGCAGGATCATTCCACCCGGATTGGTGCGATCGAACGCGCTCGACACGACGTAGACGTAGCCCTCGTGCCGTTCCATGGTCCACAGTCGGTCGAGCGAACCGCCGCGGTTGTCCCACCGGGCGCGTGTCCGGTGCCAGCGCTCACCGCCGTCGTCGGACCAGGCGAGATACGTGAAGTTCGTCGGCCACCCCTGCGACGCCCACGAGTGCACACTGACGACGGACAGGTAGGTCCGGTCGCCGATCGTGACGGCGTCCGCGGGAACCACGGTGAACTCGCTGCCCGCCGATTCCCGGTGGGGTGATTCGCGGACGTCGTGCGCGTTCGGCAGGATCTCCCTCGCCGTCCGGCCGCCTGCCGCGGAGTCGAATTCGATGCCGCCGCGGAGATCGGTTGTGGTGGAGCGCAACATCACGGGACTGCGCCACCCCCGGCCGCTGGAGCTGAACGTGTCGCCGAAGAAGAACGCGACCCGGCCGTCGGACAGTCGCACCGGACAACCGAGGTCGGTGCCGTGCACACCCCATCGCCGCGTCGCCTCGCCGGTGACCTCCTTCACGAAGGTCGCTGCCGGTGTGGTGGTGCTGCCCGGGATACGCACTCCCTACTGTCGGTGACTTCGCGTGGTCAGGGAAGTCGGGTGGTCAGGACGTCTTGCGGTAGGACTCGGCGAGCTCGTCGGCGCGATCCCACAGCGACCAGTCGACTTCGCGGCCGTCCAATTGCGCTTCGACGACCTCGAGCCCCGCGTGCCAGCCGGCGGCGTGCGCGTAGGCGGATTCCTCTTCCTCCACGGTGTGGGTGAGCGTCAGCCAGCAGCCGCCGCTGCCGTCGGGAACGAGTTCCCAGTGCAGCGTCTCGGCGTCCCACAGGTATTCGAGGATGTGCGCGGGATGCACCGAGATGACCGTTCCGGTGGTGGTCTGATCTGCGGGCAGTCCGAACCGGCGCACCTGCTCCGGTGTCACCCGGAAGACGAGGTCGGCCCCCGGGGTGAGGTCGAAGTCGACGTCGGCGGGAAACCAGGCCTTCAGGTACTGCGGGTCGGTGAGAACACGCCACACCTTCTCCGGCGAGTGCGAGAGCGCTTGCTGGAATCGAAGGGCTACCCGCCCGTCGTAGGTGAAAGTGACGGTGCCGAGCTCCATGGGTGACCTCCGTGCTCGAGGGCGTACCTGTCCCACCATGGTACTGGCAGGACGCCGCAGATCCCCAGGATCGGGCACAAAAAACCGCCGCTACCTGCGGGTCGTCAGACGTCGCCGGGGGAGATGCCCAGACGGTGCAAACGGACCGGGTCGGCCAGGATGTCGATCCGGACGATCTTCCCGCCGGAGACGGTGAACGCCATGACCGAGAACGTCTTCCCGTCGGGCGCGGTCACCACCCCGGGTGTGCCGTTCACCAGGGCGAGACGGCCGAAAGGAGCGAAACGCGAGAACGTGAGGGCCTGCTCGCCGACCGCGCGGGATCCGCGCACCACGTCGGCTCCGCCGGCGCCGCGGTCGGCCCGCAGGACGATGTCCGGGTCGAGCAGGGCGAGGAGGTCGTCGAACCTGCCGCCCCGCGAGGCGGTCATGAATGCCTCGACCACCTCGCGCTGCCGGGTCGGGTCGGTCTCCGGGGCGGGCACCGACCCCTGGACTCGCCGGCGCGCCCGGCTTGCGAGTTGTCGCGTCGCGGCGGGCGTGCGGTCGGCGATCGGGGCGATCTCGTCGAAGGACAGGGCGAACATGTCGTGCAGCACGAAGGCGAGCCGCTCGGCGGGCGTCAGCGTGTCGAGAACGACCAGCAGCGCGAGACCGACGGAGTCGCCCAGCACCGCCTCGTGCTCGGGATCGGTCCCGTCCACCTCGCGCACGATCGGATCCGGAACATGGACCTCCAGGGGATCCTCGCGCCGCGCCTTGCGGGATCGGAGCATGTCGAGGCAGACCCGCCCGACGACCGTCGTCAGCCAACCACGCAGGTTCTGCACCTCGGACGTCTCGGCGCGACTGAGTCGCAGCCAGCCCTCCTGCACGGCGTCCTCCGCTTCGCCGATCGAGCCGAGCATCCGGTACGCGACCGCCGACAGATGAGTCCGGTTCTCCTCGAAGCGGTGCGCCAGAACTTCCTCTGCGTCCATCTGTCACATTCTCCCGTCGCGGTTCGTCATAGCAGTGACCAACGAAAACAAGCCGGTGTGACATCTCACCACCCGAATTCCTTTGGAGGCAGGCAATCATGAAAGCCCGGATGACCAACCCCGCGATGATCGTTCCCGACGCCATGACGTCTCTGCTGGCGCTGGGGAAGGCCACGGCGAAGGCGAACGTGCTGCCGGTGACCCACGCCCTCGTGCACCTGCGGTCGAGCCAGATCAACGGCTGCAGCGTGTGCGTGGACATGCACGCGCGTGAGCTGGAGAAGGAAGGCGAGACCAATCAGCGGATCTTCGCGGTGGCGGCATGGCGGGAGGCCCCGTACTTCAGCGACGCCGAACGTGCGGCCCTCGCGCTGGCCGAGGCGATGACCCGGTTGAGCGATCGCGCGGACCCGGTGCCCGACGAGGTGTGGGACGAGGCAGCCCGGCACTACGACGAGGAGCAACTCGCGTCGCTGGTGCTGTCGATCGCCGGCGTGAACCTGTGGAACCGCATCAACGCCGCCACCCGGCAGGTCGCGGGCGGGCAGTGGTGACAGGGACGCCGTAACGGGGGCGACATGCGAATCGCAGGTCAGAGAATGCATCTGACCTGCGATCGCGGGATGATCCCGGCGGTGCCCTCGGTGAGACTCGAACTCACACTGGACGGGTTTTGAATCCGTTTCCTCTGCCAATTGGGATACGAGGGCGTGTTGCGCTGTACCACTGTAGAAGATCGCCGTTGGGAGTCAACCACCGGTACCCTTCTAACGTTCGCTCCCCGCGCCGGGGTCGTCCGAGCAGAGGAGAATGGTGGCCATGAACGCTCCCCAGCAGCAAGGTGTGCCGTCGCAGCCGCGACGGGTCGTTGTGGCCGAGGACGAGGCGCTGATCAGGCTCGATCTGGTCGAGATGCTGCGGGAAGAGGGCTACGACGTGGTCGGTGAGGCGGGCGACGGGCAGGCCGCCGTCGACCTGGCGGTGGAGCTGAAACCCGACCTCGTGATCATGGACGTGAAGATGCCCCGCCGCGACGGCATCGACGCGGCCTCCGAGATCGCGGCGAAACGTATTGCGCCCGTGGTCATTCTCACAGCGTTCAGTCAGCGCGAGCTGGTGGAGCGGGCGCGCGACGCCGGGGCGATGGCCTATCTCGTCAAGCCGTTCTCCACGGCCGACCTGGTGCCCGCGGTCGAGTTGGCAGCCAGCCGGTTCAAGGAGGTGACCGCGCTCGAGCGGGAGATCTCCGATCTGTCCGAGCGGCTGGAGACCCGCAAGATCGTCGAGCGGGCCAAGGGTGTGCTGATGGACAAGCAGTCCTTGACCGAGCCCGAAGCGTTCAAGTGGATCCAGCGGGCCGCGATGGACCGCCGGTCGACGATGAAGGCGGTCGCGCAGGTGGTGCTCGAGACCCTCGGTGGGGAAGCCCCCACCAGCTGACCGGCGAGATCGGCGGCAGCCGACGCGTTTTCGCCGGGGCCCTCTTCCGCCAGTGGCGGGTCAGTCGCCAGCGGGGAAGTCCGCGGAGCGGCTGACGTCGGCCCAGGCGAGGGCCTCGGCGGCGCGTTCGCGGGACGACTTCTCGGCCATCGCGACGGCGCCTGCCCCGAGTAGCAGACGCAGTGGCGCGTCCTCGGCGGCAACCACATCCATGATGATCCGCGCGGCCCGTGCCGGATCCCCGGGCTGGGTGCCGTCGGAGTCCTCCCGGTAGCGGTTCATCGCGCCGACCGTTGCCTCGTAGTCGGGCCCGACGGCGCTGCGTTGCATCGACGAGCCCTGCCAGTCGGTGCGAAACGCCCCGGGTTCCACGATGAGCACTTTCACCCCGAACGGTCTCACCTCGGCCGCCAGCACTTCGGAGAAGCCTTCGACGGCGAACTTCGCGGCCTGGTAGGCGCTCAGTCCGGGTGTGCCGCCGACGCGGCCTCCGACGGAGGAGAACTGCACGAAGCAGCCGCTGCGCTGCTCGCGCAGGATGGGCAGCGCAGCCCGCGTGACGTTGACGACGCCGAAGAAGTTGGCGTCGACCTGCTGCCGGAAGTCGTCGTCGGCCATTTCCTCGATCGGGACGCTGTTGGCGTAGCCGGCGTTGTTCACCACGACGTCGAGGCCGCCGAACTCCTCGACCGCGGTCGCGACGGCTTCGCGGGCGGCCGCGGCGTCGGTTACGTCCAGGGCGACCGTCCGAACCCGGTCGCCGTACGTGTCGATCAGGTCCGTCAGCTGTTCGGGTCTGCGGGCGGTGGCGACGACGTTGTCGCCGCCGCGCAGGACCGCGGTCGCGAGTTCCCGGCCGAAACCGCGTGAACTACCGGTGATGAGCCAGGTCTTGGCCATGAGAGATCCCATTTCTGCTTGCAACTGACTGGTTGGATGCTTGCGGGATCCATGGAACACCTGCGCGGCGTTGCTGTCAACCAACTGGTTAGTTGATAGTGTGGGCGCATGGTCCGTGATGCAGAGGCAACGAAGAAACGACTACTCGACGCGGCGGCGGCCGAGTTCGCCGAATTCGGTATCGCCGGGGCGCGGGTCGACCGCATCGCCCTCGCCGCCAAGGCGAACAAGTCGATGATCTACGCGTACTTCGGCGACAAGGGGCAACTGTTCGACGCCGTCTTCGCCGCCCACGTGGTCGCGTTCACCGAGCAGGTGCGCTTCGACGCCACCGACCTCCCGGGCTACGCGGGACGCTCGTTCGACCTCTACGAGGACAACCCGGCCACGCTGCGGCTCGCAACCTGGTACCAACTCGAACGGCCCGACGGTGAGCCGCTCCAGGTCGTGGTCGCGTCCAACCGGTCGAAGCTCGCCGACATCGAGCGGGCGCAGAGAAGTGGTGTGCTGCCAACCCGATTCGCGCCGGTGGAGTTGCTCGCCGTCGTCCGGTCCGTCGCGATGTCCTGGCACACGCAGACCCCGGAACTCGGTGCGTCGGCGCCCGCGGACCGGGCCCGCCGGCGCCAGGTGGTGGTCGAGTCCGTGCGCCTACTCGTCGGCGCCTGACGCTCGCCACGCTACGGCCGCGTAAACACTCGTCGTATTCAGATCACAGTAAGGTCACGAGCCTTTCCGGACCGATCGCGAAAGCCGCCGGACCGCTAGCGTCTGATCCCACAGCGGACGCCAACTCGGGTGGCGCCCGCACACAGGTGATCTAAGGAGAGTTTGGATGGCTAAACGGACCCTCGTGCGGGCGGCCGCGGTTCTCGGCGCGGCATCTCTCGCACTGGCAGGTTGTAGTTCGGACAGTGGCGACGACTCCGCGAGCGGGAGTGACAGCTCTGCCTCGGCCACCACGGTTTCCACCGACTGCACCCCCGAAGAAGCGGCGGCAGCGGGTGCCCCGTCCACGGCGCCGCTGAAGATCGGCACCCTGCTCCCCGACACGGGAAGCCTCTCCTTCCTCGGACCGCCGATGGTGGCGGGCACCCAGCTCGGCGTCAACGACGTCAACGCGGCAGGAGGGGTTCTCGGCCAGCCCGTCCAGCTGATTCCCGGCGACTCCGGCGACACCACCACCGATACGGCGAACACCACGGTGGACCGCGAACTGGCGGCGGGCACCCAGGTGATCATCGGTGCGGCGTCGTCGTCGGTGTCGCTGAAGGTCATCGACAAGGTGTCCAGCGCCGGCGTCGTGATGTTCTCCCCGGCCAACACGTCCGACCAGTTCGTCTGCTACCCGGACAAGGGGCAGTACTTCCGCACCGCCCCCACCGATGTACTGCAGGCTCAGGCTGTGTCGCAACTCATCTCGGACGACGGCGGTCAGCGCGTGTCCATCCTGGCCCTCAACGACCCGTACGGCACCGGGCTCGCCGACAACATCCAGAAGAACCTCGTCGACGCGGGCATCCCCGAGGACCAGATCCAGAAGATCATCTACGATCCCAACGCGCAGTCGTTCAACTCCGAGGTCGACCAGGTCAAGGATTTCGCGCCGGACGCCGTCGCGGTGGTCGGATTCGAGGAGTCGGCCAAGATCATCACCCGGATGCACGAGGTCGGCATCGGCCCGTCCGACGGCATGAAGGTCTACGGCGTGGACGGCAACATGGGTAACGCGCTCGGCGAGTCGGTGGCGGCGCCGCTGCTCGACGGCATGCAGGGCACCACGCCGCTCACCGATGTCGGCCCGGCCTTCCAGGATCGTCTCAAGGGCATCAACCCGGGGTTGATCGACTTCAACTACGCGGGTGAGTCCTACGACGCCGTGGTCATTGCCTCGCTCGCCGCGGAAGCGGCGAAGTCGACGGCGGGTCGTGACATCGCCGCGAACATCAACAACGTCACCGAGGGCGGCACGCCGTGCACGTCGTACCAGGAATGCCTGCCGCTCGTGCAGGCCGGAACGGACATCGACTACAACGGCATCACCGGCAAACTCGACTTCGCCGCCGCCGGTGAGCCGTCCATCGGTTCGTACGGCAAGCTGAAGTTCGGTGCCGACAACAAGCTGACGACGGAAGGGTACATCGTCGTCGGCGGGTGATCGCACTCGTCTGAAACGAACTGTGGGCCAGGGAAACCTGGCCCACAGTCGTGTCCGGAACCGCTCGGACTACTTCTTCTCCTGGCTGCCCGCGAGGGTACCGAGGTACAGCTCGATCACCTTCGGGTCGTGCATCAGGTTGGGCCCCGAGTCGGTGTAGGCATTGCGGCCCTGGTCGAGGACGTAGCCGCGGTCGCAGATCTGCAGGCACCGCCGGGCGTTCTGTTCCACCATGATCACCGAGACACCCGCCGCGTTGATCCTCTTGCAGCGGATGAACACCTCGTCCTGGAACATCGGGGAGAGTCCGGCGGACGGCTCGTCGAGCAGCAGCACGGACGGATCCATCATCAGCGCCCGGCCCATGGCGACCATCTGACGCTCACCTCCGGACAGGGCGCCCGCCTTCACCTTCTTCCGCTCGACGAGCAGTGGGAACAGGTCGCCGACGAACGCGAACCTCTCCGCGAAGAGCTTGGGGCGCAGGTACATCCCCATCTCGAGGTTTTCCTCGATGGTGAGCGAGGGAAAGACGTTCTGCGTCTGCGGGACGTAGCCGACACCCTTCTGCACGAGCACGTGGGCGGGTTTGGACGTGATGTCCTCACCACGCAGGGTCACCGAGCCCTCACGGACCGGGATCAACCCGAACAATGACTTCAGGAGAGTGGACTTACCCGCGCCGTTGGGGCCGATGATGCCGACGATCTCTCCCTCGCGCAGGAAGAAATTGCATTCGCGGAGGATGTTGACGCCGGGGATGTAGCCCGCCACCACACTGTCCGCGCGGACGAGGGCGCCCTCGGCGAGCCGGGCGTGCTCCTCGGGTGTGGCCGCGAATTCCGCTGGGGTCGGTTCGGTCATGGGTTCTCACGCCTCAGCTCGGTGATGTCGGGTTCGGAGAGGTCGCCGCCGGTCTCGAGGGTTTCGGCCTCGGCGCTCTCGAGTGCCTCGGCCAGAACGGCGGTCGCGCCCACCGGATTCCCCTCGTCGTCGAATTCGAGCGCCTGATCGTGGTGGCTGCCGAGATACGCGTCGACCACCGCGGTATTGGACGAGAGGTGCTCCGGGGTGGACTCGGCGATCACACTGCCCTGCGCCATCACCACCACCCAGTCGCTGATGTCGCGGATGACGTCCATGTCGTGTTCCACGAACACGACGGTCATGCCCTCGTCCCGAAGCGATTTGATGTGGCCCAGCAGGCTCTGAGTGAGCGCCGGGTTCACGCCGGCCATCGGCTCGTCGAGCATCATCACGGTCGGCTCGGTCATCAGCGCCCGCGCCATCTCGAGCAGCTTGCGCTGACCGCCGGACAGCGAACCGGCGAGATCGTCGGACTTGGTGTCGAGTGTGAACCGCGCGAGCAGTTCGTTGGCCCGTTCGGTGACGGCGCGTTCCTGCGCCTTCCACGTCCACGGCAGCAGCGTGTTGACAATCCGTTCGCCGCGTTGCCCGGTGGCGCCGAGCCGCACGTTGTCGAGCACCGTCAGCTTCGACAGCGCCTTGGTGAGCTGGAACGTGCGGACGACACCGCGGCGGGCCACCTGGTGCGGATACATCCGGCCGAGGGACTGGCCGTCCATCGACCACGTGCCGCTGTCCGGCCGGTCGAAACCGGTGAGCAGGTTGAACAGGGTGGTCTTGCCCGCGCCGTTCGGACCGATCAGTCCGGTGATGCAGCCGCGCTGGATCTCCAGATGCGCCACGTCGACGGCCTTGAGCCCGCCGAATGTGCGGGACACGTTGTCGACGAGAAGGATCGGGTCGGGTTTGGGTGCGCCGGGGGTGTGCGGGACGTCGGTGAAGATCGAGGCCCGTTGCTCGGCGGTGAGCACCGTGTCGGTCTGCAGATGATCCGGCAGTCTGTGGTCAGGCATTGAGCTGCACCTCCCGCTTGTTGCCCAGTATGCCCTGCGGCCGGAAGACCATGAGCACCGCGATCATGATGCCGAGCAGGACGAAGCGCATGGCCCCGACCTGCTGTTCCGTCAGCGGCAGCAACGGCTCCGGACCGGAGATGGCCTGTCGCAGCAGTGCGTCCGGGATGGCCAGCAGGAACCAGAACAGCATCGCGCCGACCACCGGTCCGAAGACGGTGGCCGCGCCGCCGAGGATGAGGGCGCCGAACGCGAAGAACGTCTGGGCGGTGGAGTAGAAGTCCGGGTTGATCGACTTGGTCTGCAGTGCGTTGAACACACCGCCGAGCCCGCCGATCATGCCGCCGAGGACCAGCGCCTGCATCTTGTAGACGAAGACGTTCTTGCCGAGGGCGCGCGCAGCGTCCTCGTCCTCGCGGACCGCCTTGAGGACGCGGCCCCACGGGCTGTGCGTGAGGAGGTATACGAACCCGCACAGCACCAGGACGAGAGTCCAGCCGACGACCATCGACCAGAGGTCGTCGCCGTAGAACTTCACCCCGAGGAAGTTGTACTGCTTACCGGAGTCGAACGGGCTGAGCGTGGTGAACGGATCGGCGAAGCCGAACAGGCCGTTGGTGGATCCGGTGATCGAATCCGAAGCGGTGGAGCGGAATATCAGCCGCAGGATCTCGGACGCGGCGATCGTGACGATGGCGAGGTAGTCGGCTCGCAACCGCAGCGTCGGGATACCGAGGACGACGGCCAGCAACCCGGCGGCGGCGAGACCGACGAGGATGCCGACCCACAGCGGCTGCTGGTAGGTGACGGTCATGATCCCGACGCCGTAGCCGCCGAGGAGTGCGAAACCGATCTGACCGAAGTTCAGCAGCCCGGCGTAACCGAAGTGCAGGTTGAGGCCGATTGCCAGCAGCGCGTAGAAGATCGCGGACGGGCCGATCAGCTGGGCGAGCGAGACCTGGAGTGCTCCTGCGATGTCCATGCCCTCACCCGATCCTTTGCCGGCTGCCGAGAATGCCCTGAGGCCGGACGATCAGGATGACGATCAAGATGAGCAGTCCTCCGATGTACTTGAGGTCGGGGTTGATCACCAGCGTCGACAGCTGAACGAGCAGACCGACGATCACACAGCCGAGCAGCGCGCCGTAGGCGGTGCCGAGTCCGCCGAGCGTGATGCCGGCGAACATCAGCAGCAGGAGTTTGAAACCCATCTCCCACTGCACGCGGCCGCCGAGTTCGGAGATGCCGAACAGGACGCCGCCGAGCGCGGCCAGGCCGCCGCCGAGCCCCCACACGAAGCGGATCACCCGTTCGACGTCGATGCCCGAGGATGCGGCCAGGTCGCGGTTGTCGGCCACGGCGCGCATGGCCTTGCCGATGCGCGTCTTCTGCAGCAGCAGGGCAACTCCGACGAGAACGACGAGGCTGATCGCGATGCACACGAGGTTGGCGTCGGTGATCGCGATCGGCCCCCAGTGCCGCTCCACCTGCGCCTGGTAGTCGACGAACGGCTCCGCGCGATCGGAGAAGAAGATCAGGATCAGGTAGCGCAGGGAGATCGCGAGTCCGATCGACACCACCAGCTGGGCTATCAGACCGGTCTTGCGTTTTCGCAGCGGTTTCCAGATCGCGGCGTTGTTCAGCAGGCCGATCAGGATCCCCACGAACACCGCGAGGACGGTGGCCGGGATCAGCTGCACACCGAACGTCACGTTGATCACCCACGCCGCGACCGCGCCGAGGGTGACGAGTTCGCCGTGCGCGAAGTTCGTCAGGCCGGTGGTGCCGTAGATCAGGCTCAGCCCGACACCGGCGATGGCGATGACGAGTCCGAACCGGAGTCCGTCGATGGTCTGGCGAATCAGCTTCTCGTAGAACGGGACCGCGGAACCGGTCCGGGCCTCGCCGAACGAGAAGATGACCGTGTTGGCGCGACCGGCCACCACTTCACGCTCGACCGTGCCCTGCACGCTGACGTTGTCGGGCAGGGTGTCCGCGACGATCTCGAACGTGTACGTGCCGGGCGCGACCTGGAGTTCCCAGCGACCGTTCGACTCCGACGTCGCCTTCGCCACCTCGGTGCCCGAGGAGTCGAGGGCGCGCACCTCGACGTCCGCGAGCCGTTCGCCTGCGTTGTTGAGATTGCCACTGACCCGCACCGCGTTCGCCGGCGGAGCCGGTTGCTGACTGGTTGCGGTCGGTGGAGGCGGCGGCGTGGGTTCCTGCGCCGCCGCGGGACCGCCGAAGGCGATCGCCGCGACGAGGCCGAGTAGGACGAGGACGAACGCACGGCCGAGTTGCCGGGTGGCCGGACCTCGTCTCGTGTGTTTCCTCGCGGATGTCGGTCGCGTCCTCACTGCTGGGAGTCGCTTCCTCACGGTTGGGGCCACGCAGGTCCTCCGGGGACGTGTAGTCGGTCAGGAACGTGCGGCGACGGGCTCGACTACCGCCCGTGCCGCAATTTCCGGACTCTAACGGCTCCGGTCGCGCGAAATGGGGTTCTCGGATTTCCGGCACGTTTCGGTTGGGTATCGAACCATCCGGCTGATCGGTGTCGTATCCGCTCCCTAGACTGGGCAACCGTGAGCCCTGCAACCACCCCCCGGTCCACCACGTCCCCCGCGTCCGGCGCAGCCGCGCCGTCCGACGATCGCCCCACCCTGATGCTGCTCGACGGCCATTCGCTGGCCTTCCGTGCGTTCTACGCCCTGCCCGCCGAGAACTTCAAGACGCACAGCGGTCAGGTCACCAATGCCGTCTACGGGTTCACATCGATGTTGATCAACCTGCTGCGCGACGAACAGCCCACCCATGTGGCGGCGGCGTTCGACGTGTCCCGGCAGACGTTCCGGGCCGAGAAGTTCCCCGAGTACAAGGCCAACCGCAGCAAGGCCCCGGACGAGTTCAAGGGGCAGGTCGAGATCACCAAGGACGTCCTCGGGGCCCTCGGCATCCCGGTGATGGCCGAGGAGGGCTTCGAGGCCGACGACATCATCGCCACGCTCACCACCCAGGCGGAGGTGCTCGGGTACCGCGTCCTCGTGGTGACCGGCGACCGGGACTCGCTCCAGCTGGTCACCGACGGGGTGACGGTGCTCTACCCGAAGAAGGGCGTCTCGGACCTCACCCGGTTCACGCCGGCGGCCGTCGAGGAGAAGTACGGGCTCACACCCGCGCAGTACCCCGACTTCGCGGCCCTGCGCGGCGACCCGAGCGACAACCTGCCGGGCATCCCCGGGGTGGGGGAGAAGACCGCCACCAAGTGGATCAAGGAGTACGGCGATCTCGTCGGGCTGGTCGACAACGTCGACAAGGTTCGCGGCAAGGTCGGTGACGCGCTGCGGGAGAACCTGCCGAACGTCCTGCTCAACCGGGAGCTCACCGAGATGGTGCGCGACGTCCCGCTGCCGTACACCCCCGACCAGCTGATGCTCGCGCAGTGGGATCGGGAGAAGATCCACGCGCTGTTCGACGACCTCGAGTTCAAGGTGCTGCGCGACCGGCTGTTCGCGACGCTCGCCCCGGTCGAAGCCGAGGCGGAGGAGGGCTTCGAGGTGCGCGGCAGTGCGCTCGAACCGGGTGCGGTCGCGGACTGGCTGTCGGCGCACGCGTCGGCGGGCGAGCGGTCCGGTGTGTCGGTGGTCGGTACCCGCACCCCGTACGGCGGCGACGTGACGGCGATCGCCGTCGCAGCCGCCGACGGCGAGGGCGCGTACATCGCCACCGCGTCCGCCACACCGGAGGACGAGAAGGCGCTCGGCGACTGGCTCGCGGACGCGACCCAGCCGAAGGCCCTGCACGAGGCCAAGTGGGCGATGCACGCGCTGCGCGGACGCGGCTGGGTGCTCGGCGGTCTCACCAGCGACACCGCGCTGGCGGCGTACCTGGTGCGCCCCGGGCAGCGGACGTTCAACCTCGACGACCTGTCGCTGCGCTACCTGCGCAGGGAACTGCGGGTGGAGGAGACCGGGCAGGCGCAGCTGTCGCTGCTCGACGACGCCGATCAGGTCGACGCCGAAGCCGCCGAGACCGAGATTCTCAGTGCCCGCGCCGTCCTCGACCTCGCGGCCGCGCTCGACACGGAACTCGAGAACATCGAGTCGACTGCCCTGCTGTCCGAGATGGAGTTGCCGCTGCTGGCGGTGCTGGCCGACATCGAGGCGTCCGGCATCGCCGTCGACGGCGACCACCTGCACGACCTGCAGAGCCGGTTCGCGGCCGAGGTGTCCGAGGCGGCGGAGGCGGCCTACGGGGTCATCGGGAAGCAGATCAACCTCGGGTCACCCAAGCAGCTGCAGGTCGTGCTGTTCGACGAGCTGGAGATGCCCAAGACGAAGAAGACGAAGACCGGCTACACGACGGACGCCGAGGCGCTGCAGAACCTGTTCGAGAAGACGTCGCACCCGTTCCTCGAGCACCTTCTCGCGCACCGCGACGCGACGCGGCTGAAGGTGACCGTCGACGGTCTGCTGAAGACGGTCGCCGAGGACGGCCGGATCCACACGACGTTCAACCAGACGGTCGCCGCCACCGGCCGGCTGTCGTCGACCGAGCCCAACCTCCAGAACATTCCGGTGCGCACGGACGCGGGCCGCCAGATCCGCGACGGATTCGTCGTCGGCGAGGGCTACGACTCGCTGCTCACCGCCGACTACAGCCAGATCGAGATGCGGATCATGGCGCACGTGTCCGGTGACGAGGGCCTGATCGAGGCGTTCAACACCGGAGAAGACCTGCACAGCTTCGTCGGCGCGCGTGCGTTCGGCGTGCCGATCGAGGAGGTCACCCCCGAGCTGCGCCGCCGCGTGAAGGCGATGTCGTACGGGCTGGCGTACGGGCTCAGCGCGTTCGGTCTGGCGGCGCAGCTCAAGATCTCGACCGAAGAGGCCAAATCGCAGATGGAGGCGTACTTCGCCCGGTTCGGCGGGGTGCGTGACTACCTGCACGAGGTCGTGGAACAGGCCCGCAAGGACGGCTACACGTCGACGCTGTACGGGCGCCGCCGCTACTTGCCCGACCTCACCAGCGACAACCGCCAGCGTCGGGAGGTCGCCGAGCGTGCCGCGCTCAACGCCCCCATCCAGGGCACGGCCGCCGACATCATCAAGGTCGCGATGATCGACGTGCAGCGTTCGCTGCGCGACGCGGGTCTGAAGTCGCGCATGCTGCTGCAGGTGCACGACGAACTGGTGCTCGAGGTCGTCGAAGCGGAACGGGACCAGGTGGAACAGCTGGTCCGCGACAAGATGGCCTCGGCGATCGAACTGTCGGTGCCGCTCGACGTGTCCGTCGGCACCGGTCGCAGCTGGGACGCCGCCGCGCACTAGGCGGCGGCGGTCGTCCGCTCGGTCCGGCCGGGGCGGTCCTCCGCCCTGTTCGGCGCGGCGGTCCTCCGCCCTATTCGGCGGGGGCCTGCTCGGCGATCTGCTTGCGCACCTCGTCCATGTCGAGGGCCTTGACCTGCGTGAGAAGATCCTCGAGCGCCGCGGGCGGCAGCGCACCCGGCTGACTGAACACCAGCACACCCTCGCGGAACGCCATGATGGTCGGGATCGAGCGGATGTTCGCGGCGGCGGCGATGCCCTGCTCCGCCTCCGTGTCGACCTTGGCGTGCACGACGTCGGGGTGCTGCTCCGACGAGGCCTCGAAGGTGGGGGCGAAGGAGCGGCACGGTCCGCACCACGATGCCCAGAAGTCGACCAGAACGACGTCGTTGCCGGTCACGGTCTCGTCGAAGTTCTGCTGAGTCAGAGTCTTGGTGGCCACGAGGGTCCTTTCGATCGGTGGGTCTGCCTGTGCAACGCGGCGTCGCCGTCGATTCTTCCCCGCGGGGTCCTCAGCCGGTGCGCGCCGTGTCCCGGAACGTGCGGCGGTACGCCTGCGGGGTGGTGTGGCGCAGCCGGAGGAAATGCTGCCGCAGCACCGCACCGCCGCCGAAGCCGACGCGTTCGGCGATCACGTCGACCGAGAGGTCCGAGTTCTCGAGCAGGTGCTGCGCGGCCAGCACCCGCTGGTCGCTGAGCCAGCGGGCCGGGGTGGTCCCGGTCTCGGCCTGGAACCGTCGCGCGAATGTCCGGGGCGACATGTTGGCCTTGGCCGCCACCGCGGTCACCGTGAGGTCGAGGGCGAGGTGCTCGGTCATCCAGTCGAGCAGCGGACCGAGGGTGTCGATGGTCGTCGACGGCAGCGGCATCGCCACGTACTGCGCCTGTCCGCCGTCGCGGTGCGGCGGGACGACCATGCGCCGGGCGATCACATTGGCCACCTTGCTGCCCTGTTCCTTGCGCAC
Source organism: Rhodococcus sp. T2V (assembly GCF_029269925.1). Lineage (NCBI taxonomy): Bacteria > Bacillati > Actinomycetota > Actinomycetes > Mycobacteriales > Nocardiaceae > Rhodococcus > Rhodococcus sp. T2V. Next base: position 37,345 of record NZ_JARJBD010000067.1, on the reverse strand, counting down.
GATGTGCAGGCACAGGTCGATGCCGGCGGCGGTGCCGGCGCTGGTCAGGACCGGATCGTCGTCGACGTAGAGGACGTTCGGGTCGACGGTGGCCGCCGGGTGGAGTTCGGCGAGCCGCCGGGCGTGCCGCCAGTGGGTGGTGCACTTGCGTCCGTCCAGCAGTCCGGCGGCCCCGAGCACGAACGCGCCGCTGCACAGGCTGGCGACCTTGGCGCCGCGGTCCACCGCGGCCCGGAGTTTGTCGAGGAGAGGATCCATGTGCGGGGCGGGCTCCTTCGCGCACAGGTAGGAGCCGTCGTCCTCGGCGTAGGTGCCGCCCGCGGGAACGACGATGAGGTCGGCGTCGTCGAGCCGGTCGAGGTCGTACGGGACGTCGATGCCGTATCCGAAACGGGTGCGGATGGGTTCCGGTGAGCCGGCGACGAGGGAGAAGTCGTAGGTGGGCAGGCCGTCGTCGGATCGGTCGAAACCGAACACCTCGCAGGCGACGCCGAGTTCGAACGCCTCGGTGAGCGGCATGAGGGGCACGACGACCTTTTCCAGCACGAACCCAGTATGGCAGGAAAACGATCAACTATGTCGTTTCTGCCACTTTTGCTCGGAGGCCGAGGGAACCAGGCTGAAGGCATGACAATCCTGGTCGTGGTACTCCTCGTGTTCCTGGCGCTCGACGCGCTGGCGCTCGCCGGCCGCACGCCCGACACCCACAACGAAGTCATCCAGCACGGAGACTTCCGGTTTTGAGAGGAAATCCGGCGGTCCAGTACGCGGGCACGGCGCTCGCCTGGGGTGCGAGTTTCTTCTTCATCAAGGTCGGTCTCGAGGGCCTGTCCTTCACCCAGGTCGTGCTGTGGCGACTCGTGTTCGGGGCGGTGACCCTCGGCGCCGTCCTCGGAATCACCCGGACGGGGTTGCCGCGCGAAGCGGCGACCTGGGCGCACCTGTCGGTGCTGGCTGTCGCGCAGTGCCTGCTGCCGTGGCTGCTGTTCAGCTGGGCCGAGCAGGGCATCAGTTCGGGGCTGGCCAGTATCTACAACGCCACCACACCGCTGATGACGATGTCGGTGGCCCTGGCATTCCTGCCGGGGGAGAAGCTCACGGACGCAAAGTTGTTCGGTCTCCTGCTCGGGTTCACGGGTGTGGTCGTGGTGCTGGCGCCGTGGCAGTCGGGGATTCTCGGGAGTGTCCCCGCCCAACTCGCGTGCCTCGGCGCCACCGCGTCCTACGGCGTGGCATTGGTCCACCTGAGGCGGTTCATCCTCCCGCGCGGCGTGAGCACTCCGACCATCGCATTCATGCAGGTGTCGATCGCCGCAGCCGCCATGGTGCTCGCCACCCCGTGGGTCGCGAGCACACCGATGCACCTGACCCCCGCGATCGTCGCGTCGATGATCGGGCTCGGGGCGTTCGGCACGGGACTGGCGTTCGTGTGGAACACGAACGTGGTGCGAGGCTGGGGGCCCACCGCGGCGTCCACCGTCACCTACCTGACCCCGGTCGTCGGCGTCGTGCTCGGCGCGGTCGCACTCGACGAGCACATCTCCTGGAACCAGCCCCTCGGGGCGCTCGCGGTGATCGCGGGAATCGTCGTCACCCAACGGTCTTCTCGAAGGGCCGCCGCGACGATCACCGCGCACACACCGTGATCACGGGGGTGCCGTCACCACCCACTCGCGTTTGGCGTCCCCGTCCCACCGGCGCACCACCGACGCCCGGCCGACGATGTCGCCGCCGTCGAGCAGCCGCGCGGCCTCCGGGATCTGATCCGCAGGCAGTCGCCGCGCGAGGGTCACGTGCGGCGTCCACTCGCCCGGCCGGATGTGCGGCGTGACCTCCGTGGCATTCTCCGCGAGATCGAACACGCTGCGGTGCAGGGACAGCAGGGCCTTCGACGGCACCACCAACCGGGACAGCGTGACGTGCCTGCCCCCGAACATCACGAGACCGCCCAGCCGGATGTGGAACGAGGGCGTCGCGATCCGGCGGCCCAGTAGTTCGTCGATCTCGGGTGGGATGTGGCGTGCCACGAACAGGGTGATGTGGGGCCGATTCGATTCGGCGCGAACCCGGGTGCGGCTGGGCATCCCCGCATCCCACAGGCGTTGCCACTCGGCGCGCACGGCAACGTCGGTCGCTTCGTCGAACAGCAGTTCCACCGACTGGACCATGGTAGGCAATGATGGCCTCATGAGCGGTGCTACGGCAAACATTTCCGGTACCCGGGTCGGGGTGCTCCTCGGCGACGGCATCGGTCACGAGATCGTTCCGGCGACCCAGCGGGTGGTCTCGGCCGCGGTGACCGCGGCGGGAGCCGGCGACGTCGACTGGGTGGAACTGCCCCTCGGCCTGGGCGCCATCGAGTCGCACGGAACGCCGATCCCCGACTCCACGCTGTCCGCGCTGGACGAACTCGACGCCTGGATCCTCGGTCCGCACGACAGCGCCGCCTACCCGGAGCCGTTCCGCGGCCGGCTGACTCCGGGTGCAGTGGTGCGCAAGCGTTTCGACCTCTTCGCCAACATCCGCCCCGCGCGCTCGCTCGAGGGCGTCGCCTCGACGGTGCCGGACATGGACCTCGTGATCGTCCGGGAGAACACCGAAGGCTTGTACGCGGATCGGAACATGTTCTCCGGCAGCGGCGAGTTCATGCCGACTCCCGACGTGGCGCTGGCCGTCGGCGTCGTGACACGGCGGGCGTGTGAGCGCATCGCGCACACCGCATTCGCGCTGGCGCGCACGAGGGCCCGCCACGTCACGATCGTGCACAAGGCCAACGTGCTGTCGGTGACCACCGGACTGTTCCGCGACGTCTGCCGGGAGGTGGGGGAGCGCCACTACCCGGACGTGCGGATCGACGACGAGCACGTCGACGCCATGACCGCACACCTCGTCCGCAGGGGGCGCGACTTCGACGTCGTGGTGACGGAGAACATGTTCGGCGACATCCTGTCGGACCTGGCGGGCGAGCTGTCCGGCTCGCTCGGTACGGCCCCGTCGATCAACAGTTCCGAGACGAAGGTGATGGCGCAGGCGGCGCACGGAGCCGCCCCCGACATCGCGGGACGCAACCGGGCCAATCCGACGGCCCTGATGCTGTCGGCCGCGATGATGCTCGAGTGGCTCGGGGACCGCCGCGCCGACCGGCATCTCGGCGGCGCGGCCCACCGTATCCGCGACGCGGTCCGTGCGACGATCGCCTCCGGGGTCGCCACAGCTGACCTGGGTGGACTCGCATCCACCAGCGAGTTCACCGAGACAGTCCTCGCCCGGACACTGCGTCGCTGAAACCGCCGCCACGGGCCGGGTCAGGCCGTTAATGTTCGGTAACGACGTCCGCAGTTGCGGGTGTCGTGACCTACCGTTCGACTAGTCGGAGTTCGAGAGTTCTCCGTCGCCGTAGCTCGCTCGGTGCACCACGATTCTTGGAGGACATGCCAGTGTCTGGTCGATCCGTCTTCGCGCGAGGCCGCGTGGCCCGCACCATCTGTGCACTGGCGGGTGGCAGTGCTCTGCTGCTCGCCGGCTGCGCCAGCAATACCGAGGGCGGCGGCTCGCCGTCCGGAGAAGACACCGTCGCCGTGGAAGTCGACAAGGTGGATGCCATCGCGGCGACACTGCCCGAGAAGATCGCCTCGTCCGGCAAGATCATCGTCGGCGTCAACATTCCCTACTCGCCCAACGAGTTCAAGGATCCGAGCGGCAAGATCGTCGGCTTCGACGTCGACCTCGTGGACGCTGTGGGCAAGGTGCTCGGTGTGACACCGGAGTACACCGAAGCGGACTTCGACAAGATCATCCCGTCGATCCAGGCCGGCAGCTACGACATGGGTATGTCGTCGTTCACCGACACCAAGGAACGCGAGCAGTCGGTCGATTTCACCACCTACTTCAGTGCCGGAGTGCAGTGGGCGCAGCCCGCCGGGAAGTCCGTCGACCCCACCAACGCGTGCGGCCTCCGGGTGGGCGTGCAGACGACCACCATCGAGGACCTCGAGGAGGTGCCCGCCAAGAGCGCGGCGTGCGTCGCCGCCGGTAAGCCGCCCATCGAGATCGTGAAGTTCGACAGCCAGGACGACGCGGCCAACGCCGTCGCCCTCGGCAAGGTCGATGCGATGTCCGCCGACTCGCCCGTCACCGCGTATGCGATCAAGCAGAGTGACGGCAAGATCGAGGCCGCGGGCGAGGTCTTCGACGCCGCGCCGTACGGCTGGCCCGTCGCGAAGGGCTCGCCGCTCGCGCAGACCCTCCAGCAGGCGCTGCAGCACCTCATCGACGACGGCACCTACCGGACGATCGCGCAGAACTGGGGTGTCGAGGCGGGCGTCATCACCACCTCCCAGATCAACGGCGCCACGAGCTGAGCGGTTGACGAGTGTCTGACGTGGAGAAGGCTCCGGGCCGGCCGGGCACCGAGACGGGGCAGGAACCGGAACCCATCAAGGCGATCCCCCTGCGGCGGCCCGGCCGGTGGATCGCCGCGATCGTCGTCGGCCTGCTGCTGGCGCTGTTCGTCAACGGTGCGCGCACCAACGAGGCGTACCGCTGGGACGTCTATGCCCAGTATCTGTTCGACGCCCGGATCTCGGCCGCGGCGTGGAACACCATCCAGCTGACGATCCTGTCGATGGCCATCGCCATCGTGCTCGGTGTCGTGCTCGCCGTCATGCGGCTGTCGCCGAATCCGGTTCTGAAGGCGGCGTCGTGGGGGTACCTGTGGATTTTCCGCGGAACCCCGGTCTACGTGCAGTTGGTGTTCTGGGGGCTGTTCCCGTCCATCTACAAGCAGCTTGATCTGGGAATCCCGTTCGTCCACCAGTTCGTGCACATCGACCTGCAGGGAATCAACGCGGCGTTCCTGTTCGCGGTGATCGGGCTGGGACTCAACGAGGCCGCGTACATGGCCGAGATCGTCCGCGCGGGCGTGAACTCGGTCGCCGAGGGGCAGACCGAGGCGTCGGTGGCGCTCGGCATGACGTGGTCGCAGACGATGCGTCGCACGGTTCTGCCACAGGCCATGCGGGTGATCATCCCGCCCACCGGCAACGAGCTGATCAGCATGCTGAAGACGACGTCGCTGGTCACCGCGGTGCCGTACAGCCTGGAGTTGTATGGACGTGCCAGGGACATCTCGGGTGCGAACTTCCAGCCCATCCCGCTGCTGATGGTGGCCGCCACCTGGTACCTCGCCATCACGAGCCTGCTCATGATCGGCCAGTTCTACTTGGAGCGGTACTACTCGAAGGGGGCGTCCCGCAAGCTCACCCCGCGGCAATTGCAGGCGCTCGCCGACGCGCAGGGCAAGCCGCTGGTGATCGAACCCGGTCCCGAAACCCTGCCCGACACACCCGGAGGGGAACGAAAATGACGCCGATGGTCAAGGCGGACCGGGTCTGCAAGAACTTCGGGGCGCTCAAGGTGCTCAAGGGTGTGTCGCTCGAGATCGGCGCCGGCCAGGTCCTGTGCCTGGTCGGGCCGTCCGGGTCGGGCAAGTCGACGTTCCTGCGGTGCATCAATCACCTCGAGCAGGTCAACGCCGGCCGGCTGTACGTCGACGGCGAGATCGTCGGGTACTCCGAGCGGGGTGGCAAGCTCTACGAACTCCACCCCCGGGCGGCGGCGAAGCAGCGCCGCGACATCGGGATGGTCTTCCAGCACTTCAACCTCTTCCCGCACCGGACGGCGCTCGAGAACGTCATCGAGGCGCCCATCCAGGTGAAGAAGCTGAGCAAGAAGAAGGCGCTCGAGCGGGGACGGGATCTTCTCGAACAGGTGGGCCTGAGCGAGAAGGCGGACGCGTACCCGGCGCAACTGTCGGGCGGTCAGCAGCAGCGCGTCGCCATCGCCCGCGCGCTGGCGATGGACCCCAAGCTGATGCTGTTCGACGAGCCGACGTCCGCCCTCGACCCGGAGCTGGTCGGGGAGGTGCTCACCGTGATGAAGGATCTCGCGGCCGGCGGTATGACGATGGTTGTCGTCACGCACGAGATGGGCTTCGCCCGCGAGGTGGCCGACCAGCTGGTGTTCATGGACGCCGGCGTCGTCGTCGAAGCGGGCGATCCCCGCGAGTTGCTGGCCAATCCGCAGCACGACCGCACCAAGTTGTTCTTGTCGAAACTGCTCTAGTGGCCTCCGGCCCCGTGAGTACTTGTTAACCGCCGGCGGTTAACAAGTACTCACGGCTTGCGACAGCTGAAGATGGCGGTGCCGGGGAAGATCTGGCCCCGCAGCGGGCTCCACTGCCCCCATTCCCGGTCGAGCCACTCGGGCCACTCCGGCTCGATGATGTCGCGCACCTCCAGCCCGGCCGCGACGATCTCGCGGACCCGGTCGCCGATGGTCCGGTGGTGCTCGACGTAGGTGGGGACGCCGTCGCCGTCGACCTCGACGTAGGGCGTGCGGTCGAAGTAGGGCAGCGAGGCGGTGAGTCCGCGCGGACCCGGATCGTCCGGGAAGATCCAGCGGATCGGGTGGTTGACGGCGAACACCCACAGCCCGCCGGGGCGAAGGACCCGTGCGACCTCACTCATCACCTGCTGTGAGTCCGCCACGAACGGAACTGCACCAAAAGCCGAACACGCGATGTCGAAGCTCGCGTCGGCGAAGGGGAGGTGCTCGGCTCCCGCATGAACGAGCGGCACGGCCGGACCACCCGCCCGCATGGCCTCGACCCCGCGGGTCAGCATCGACATGGACAGGTCGAGCCCGACGGCCCGGGCGCCCTGGCCGGCCAGCCACCGCGCACAGGGTGCGGAACCGCAGCCCACCTCGAGGACGTCCTTGCCCGCGACGTCGCCGAGGAGGTGGTAGTCGCCCTCGTGGAGCCCTTCCGGACACCAGACGAACTCACCCTCGGACGAGTCCACGCCGAGGAACTCGCCGTGGGTGCGGTGGTAGTCGTCCGCGTCGGCGTCCCACCAGGCGCGACTCGCGCGTTCGCTGGACTCGGAGTCGACGCGGACGCGGCTCACCCCCGACGTTCCGAGGACGCTGTTGGCGGTGCCGTGGCGGTCGTCTTCGGCGGAGAGGGGAGAATCGGACGGGCGGGGATCGGGCATGGGCAACAGAGTAGAGCGTGGGAACGTGCCCGGGTTTGCCCAGCTTGCCCACGGGCGCGTAGCCTATTGCACGCGAGTGTCTATGTGTGCGGCATCGGATTCGGTTCAGTTCGAGTTTGTTCGGTTCCAGTCGGGTGTCGTTCCGTGCGCTTGCGGTGATCTGATTCGGCGGGAATGTTTCGTCGGTTCAGGTTGCTTGTCCGACAGAACACCATCAACCGACCACAACCCGTCCGGAGCAACTCAACACATGCCCTCCACCACCGTGACCTCGCCGCAGGTAGCCGTCAACGACATCGGCTCCGCCGAGGACTTCCTCGCCGCCATCGACGCAACGATCAAGTACTTCAACGATGGCGACATCGTCGAAGGCACCATCGTCAAGGTCGATCGTGACGAGGTCCTGCTCGACATCGGTTACAAGACCGAAGGCGTCATCCCTTCCCGTGAGCTCTCCATCAAGCACGACGTCGACCCCAACGAGGTCGTCTCCGTGGGCGATGAGGTCGAAGCTCTCGTCCTCACCAAGGAGGACAAGGAAGGCCGACTGATCCTGTCGAAGAAGCGCGCTCAGTACGAGCGTGCCTGGGGCACCATCGAGGAGCTCAAGGAGAAGGACGAGGCCGTCAAGGGCACCGTCATCGAGGTCGTCAAGGGCGGCCTGATCCTCGACATCGGCCTGCGTGGCTTCCTTCCCGCTTCGCTCGTCGAGATGCGCCGTGTCCGCGATCTGCAGCCGTACGTCGGCAAGGAGATCGAGGCCAAGATCATCGAGCTCGACAAGAACCGCAACAACGTCGTCCTCTCGCGCCGCGCATGGCTCGAGCAGACGCAGTCCGAGGTTCGCAGCGAGTTCCTGCACCAGCTGCAGAAGGGCCAGGTCCGCAAGGGCGTCGTGTCCTCCATCGTCAACTTCGGTGCCTTCGTGGACCTGGGCGGCGTCGACGGCCTGGTGCACGTGTCCGAGCTGTCCTGGAAGCACATCGACCACCCGTCCGAGGTTGTCGAGGTCGGCACCGAGGTCACCGTCGAGGTTCTCGACGTCGACCTGGACCGCGAGCGCGTCTCCCTGTCGCTCAAGGCCACCCAGGAAGACCCGTGGCGTCAGTTCGCCCGCACGCACGCCATCGGCCAGATCGTGCCCGGCAAGGTCACGAAGCTGGTTCCGTTCGGTGCCTTCGTGCGCGTCGAAGAGGGAATCGAAGGCCTCGTCCACATCTCCGAGCTGGCCGAGCGCCACGTGGAGGTTCCGGACCAGGTTGTCGGCGTCAACGACGATGCACTCGTCAAGGTCATCGACATCGACCTCGAACGTCGTCGCATCTCGCTGTCGCTGAAGCAGGCCAACGAGGACTACAACGCCGAGTTCGATCCGTCCAAGTACGGCATGGCGGACAGCTACGACGAGCAGGGCAACTACATCTTCCCCGAGGGCTTCGATCCCGAGACCAACGAATGGCTCGAGGGCTTCGACAAGCAGCGTGAAGAGTGGGAGAACCGCTACGCCGAGGCTGAGCGTCGTCACAAGATGCACACCGCTCAGATGGAGAAGACCGCTGCAGACGAGGCCGCCGAGGCTGCCACCGCTGCTGCCGGCTACTCCTCCGAGTCGGGTGCCGGCGACGCCGACGCCGCTTCGTCCTCCAGCTCCTCGTCGTCCGAGTCTGCCGGTGGATCGCTGGCCAGCGACGCACAGCTCGCCGCTCTGCGCGAGAAGCTGTCGGGCAACGCCTAGCACGTCCGCCTGACTCGTCAGGCACAGCCGAACACCCCGCCCCTGCACTGCAGGGGCGGGGTGTCGTCGTTGGGACCCTTACTGTGACTGCGCTGAATACGACTGTGGCCCAACCTCTTCGGAGGTTGGGCCACAGTGCGTGGGTGGTGCTCGGGCGATCAGTTCGCGGTTGCGGGAATCAAGTACCCGGACGAGGACTGCACCTCGGCGCGCTTGCGCATCGTCGCGAAGCTGTGCCTGCCTTGGCTGACGAGTGCCGTGAGCCAGGTCCGGCGATGCTCGGCGAGCGCGGAAGCCACCTCGGGGATCTCGATGCAATGCACCCCGCCCGCAGTGCCGAGGCGGTGCCGACCGAACTGGTTGCGGTGATCGCGCATGGCGTTCCTCTTCTTGGAGAAGGTGCAGGTCGGTGCGTTCGCTCGAACATAACCGAACCTGTCGGACTTCTGTGGTATTTGGGGCAGGTGAGTCTGCTGAGCGGGAAGTGGGTGGAGATCTGGGAGGGACGTGCGTCGTCGTTGCGGGCGGGTGCAACACTGGGGGCGTGTTGAGAATCGGCCTCACTGGAGGCATAGGAGCCGGTAAGTCCACCGTGTCGAAGGTCCTCGCCGAACTCGGGGCGGTGATCGTCGACGCCGATCTGATCGCGCGGGAGGTCGTCGAACCCGGAACGCCCGGCCTCGCTGCCCTCGTCGACCGGTTCGGCGAGGAGATCCTGACGGCGGACGGCGCGCTCGACCGGCCGGCCCTGGCGGCGCGAGCCTTCGCGGACGAAGAATCGCGGCTGGCGCTGAATTCCATCGTCCACCCGCTGGTCGGGGCGCGCACCACCGAGACGATCGAGTCGGCGCCGGAGGACGCCGTGCTCGTCCAGGACATTCCGCTGCTGGTCGAGGGCGGGATGGGTGCCGCGTTCCACCTGGTCGTCGTCGTGTTCGTCGATGCCGAGGACCGGGTGCAGCGACTCGTCGGATCGCGGGGGATGTCCGAGACCGACGCGCGGGCGCGGATCGCAGCCCAGGCGGACGACGATCAGCGGCGGGCGGCGGCAGACGTCCGGCTCGACAACAGCGGCGCCCCGGGTGCGCTCGAACCGGAGGTCCGGGCACTGTGGGCCGAGCGCCTCGTGCCCTTCGAGTCCAACATCCGCACGCGGACCGTCGTCCGTGTCCTGCCCGAACTCGCCTCGCCGAATCCACAGTGGCCTGCCCAGGCCGACCGGCTGATCGCCCGGTTGCGGCTGGTGTGCGGCGACCGCGCCGTCCGGATCGACCACATCGGGTCGACGGCCGTGGAGGGGTTGCCTGCCAAGGACGTCCTCGACGTCCAGGTGACGGTCGCGAACCTCGAGGTCGCGGACGAACTCGCGGAATCACTCGCGGGCGCCGGGTTCCCCCGCATCGAGCACATCACCGCTGACGACCCGAAGCCCTCGTATCAGGGCGGCGAGACCGATCCGGCTCTGTGGGGCAAGCGAATCCACGGCGGCGCCGATCCGGGGCGGCCCGTGAACATCCACCTTCGGGTCGACGGGTGGCCCGGGCAGCAGTTCGCGCTCGTGTTCCGGGACTGGCTCCGCGCGGACACCGACGCCCGCGCCGAGTACCTCGCGGTCAAGGAGGCCGCGGCGGAGAAGGCGGCCGGTCACACCGACTATCAGGACGCGATCACCGCCTATGTCGACGCGAAGAGCCCGTGGTTCGACCGCGCGTATCACCGGGCGTGGGAGTGGGCCGAGCGAACCGGCTGGAGCGCGTAGGTCACCGCCAGTCGATCGGCATGCCGATCGAGGCCAGCCAGCCGCCGAGGTCGTGGCCGTGTGCGGCGATTCCGTCGATCGCCGTGGTGGCGGCGAGGATCGCCTGCTCGGCCGTCGCGGCGTCGAGTAGGCCGACGCGGTGCGCCTCCATCAGTTCGTCGACGTCGAGGAGTTCGGTGTCGCGGCCGGTGCGGATGACCAGATCCAGGTAGTGGTCCTCCGACTTCCACACGTTCTCGCCGCGGGTGAATGTGCCGATGTCGACGTAGTGGTCCTGATCGCGCTGGTGGTACGGGTGGTAATGGAAGATCGACGCGCGCAGCCCCAGGTCGGGGAGCAGCCACGACTCCAGGTAGTGGAACTGCCGGTGGTCGGCGTTGCGTGCCATGTACAGCCCCCACGGCTCGACGCGGTAGTGGTCGACGTGACGGACGAAACCCTTGGGGTCGGTGTTGGTGTGATCGCGGAGGTCGAAGTACTCGACCTTCGGTGGGTGGATGTCGTGAGTCGCGCCTGCCATGGCAGCGAACCTACCGGGATTTTTCAGCCGACGGAGATCGCCCGGGAAGTTTGTCGGCCCCCCGGCCTACCCTGGTTGCATGGCGTTTGCATCCGAGCACCCCGTGGTGGCACATTCCGAGTTCCGTCCCATCGGGGAGATCGAGCGGTCGGAGGCGCGTTTCGAGGTCGTCAGCGACCACAAACCGGCCGGCGACCAGCCGACCGCGATCGCGGATCTGGAACGGCGGATCAACGCGGGTGAGAAGGACGTGGTCCTGCTCGGCGCCACCGGCACCGGTAAATCGGCGACCACGGCGTGGCTGATCGAGAAGGTGCAGCGACCCACGTTGGTGATGGCGCCCAACAAGACGCTCGCCGCGCAGTTGGCCAACGAGTTGCGCGACATGCTGCCCAACAACTCCGTCGAGTACTTCGTCTCGTACTACGACTACTACCAGCCCGAGGCGTACATCGCGCAGACCGACACCTACATCGAGAAGGATTCGTCGATCAACGACGACGTCGAGCGTCTGCGGCACTCCGCGACGTCGAGCCTGCTGTCGCGGCGGGACGTGGTCGTGGTGGCGTCCGTGTCCTGCATCTACGGCCTCGGCACCCCGCAGTCGTATCTCGACCGCTCGGTGCAGCTCGAGGTCGGTGTGGAGGTTCCACGCGACGCCCTCCTGAGGCTGCTCGTCGACGTGCAGTACACCCGTAACGACCTGGCGTTCACCCGCGGATCCTTCCGGGTGCGCGGTGACACGGTCGAGATCATTCCCTCGTACGAGGAACTGGCGGTGCGGATCGAGTTCTTCGGCGACGAGATCGAGGCGCTGTACTATCTGCACCCGCTTACCGGGGACGTCGTGCGGAAGGTCGATTCGGTGCGCATCTTCCCGGCGACGCACTATGTCGCGGGTCCGGAGCGGATGGAACGCGCCGTCAAGGACATCGAGGCCGAGCTCGAGGAGCGGCTCGCCGACCTCGAGAACAAGGGCAAGCTGCTGGAGGCGCAGCGGCTCCGGATGCGCACCCAGTACGACCTCGAGATGATCAAGCAGGTCGGGTTCTGCTCCGGCATCGAGAACTACTCGCGGCACATCGACGGTCGTGGACCGGGCACGGCGCCCGCCACGCTGATCGACTACTTCCCGGAGGATTTCCTCCTCGTCATCGACGAGTCGCACGTGACGGTCCCGCAGATCGGTGCGATGTACGAGGGCGACATGTCGCGCAAGCGGAACCTCGTCGAATTCGGGTTCCGGTTGCCGTCGGCCACCGACAACCGCCCGCTGACGTGGGAGGAGTTCACCCAGCGCATCGGGCAGACGGTGTACCTGTCGGCGACGCCGGGCAAGTACGAGCTGGGGCAGGCCGGTGGCGAGTTCGTCGAGCAGGTCATCCGCCCGACCGGTCTCGTCGACCCCGAGGTGGTCGTCAAACCGACCAAGGGGCAGATCGACGACCTGGTGCACGAGATCCGCGAACGCGCGGACCGCGACGAGCGCGTCCTCGTAACCACGTTGACGAAGAAGATGGCGGAAGACCTCACCGACTACCTCCTCGAGCTCGGTATCCGGGTGCGGTACCTGCACTCGGACATCGACACGTTGCGGCGCGTCGAGCTGCTCCGGCAGCTGCGGCTGGGGGAGTACGACGTTCTGGTGGGTATCAACCTGCTGCGTGAGGGCCTCGACCTGCCCGAGGTCTCGTTGGTGGCCATCCTGGACGCCGACAAGGAAGGCTTCCTGCGGAGTTCGACCAGCCTCATCCAGACGATCGGCCGGGCGGCTCGTAACGTCTCCGGTCAGGTGCACATGTACGCCGACAAGATCACCGACTCGATGCAGCACGCCATCGAGGAGACCGAGCGGCGCCGTGAGAAGCAGATCGCCTACAACGAGAAGATGGGCGTCGATCCGCAGCCGCTGCGGAAGAAGATCGCCGACATCCTCGACCAGGTCTACGAGGAAGCCGACGATACGGCCAGCGGCGTCGACGTCGGCGGTTCCGGACGCAACGCCACCCGCGGGCGTCGTGCGCAGGGCGAGGCCGGACGCTCGGTCAGCGCCGGCGTGTACGAGGGCCGCGACACGAAGTCGATGCCCAGGGCGGAGTTGGCCGACCTGGTCAAGGAATTGACCGATCAGATGATGAACGCCGCCCGTGATCTGCAGTTCGAACTCGCCGGGCGGCTGCGCGACGAGATCGCCGATCTGAAGAAGGAGTTGCGCGGCATGGATGCCGCGGGCCTGAAATAGCGAGGGCGCCGAGGCCGTACGGTCGCACAGCAGTACGGTCGCACATATGGATGCACACAACGCAGGTCGCACCGCCCGGTCCCTGGAATTGCTTCATTCGCTCAGCTATTTCGTTCCCGAGGTCGAGGAACGGCTGGTCGAGGCGGGGTTGGAACCGGGTCGGATGAGCTACTTCGCCGGACGTGCCGCGCCGATGGGCGCGGTCGGTGCCGGCGTTGTCACGGCGACGTTCTTCAACTTCAGCCCCGCCGCGGTCGCGTCGATCATTCCGCGTGCCTGGGGTCTGGCCACGCCCGCGGCGATCGTCGAGGCCCGGTACCGGGCGGTCGGCGAGGCGTATGTGCGACTGCTCGGTGAATCGGTGACGACGTCACCGGAGATGGCCGAGGCGGCCGAACTGGCGTCGATCGCGGCGCGGGGTATCCCGGGTGTCGAGGGCAGGCCGCTCTGCGCGGGCTACACGGAAGTGGAGTGGCCGGACTCACCGCACGTCGCGTTCTGGCATGCCCTCACCGTGCTGCGGGAGTACCGCGGCGACGGTCACATCGCCGCGCTGCAGACGGCGGGTCTGAGCGGACTCGAATCGCTGATCACCCACACCGCGACCGGGTACGGGTTCCAGAAGAAGTTCGCGATCACCCGCCGCGCCTGGACCCAGGAGCAGTGGGACTCCGCGTCCGACAGTCTGCGTGACCGGGAAATCCTGGACGCCCGGGGCGAACTCACCGCCGAAGGTAAGGAACTGCGGGAACTGGTCGAGGATCTCACCGACGATCTCGCGCTGGCTCCGTGGGCGGCACTGGGGGAGGACGGGGCGGCCCGGCTCGTCGAACTCGCGACCCCGTGGCGTGACGCGATCGTCGCGGCGGGAGTGTTCCCGGCCGGCGTGTTCGGTCCCAAGGTCGCCGTGTCCCGCTGACACCGATCACAGCCCGGGCGCACGGAAAATGTGATCCGTCATGCACCGGGGATATCCCCTGTGGCATGTGTTGCAAATGCACCTACGAGGGCACCGGGACGGCTAGGGTCAGCGCAGTGGCTGCTGGGTCCCAGGCACGAGGTGTGTCCGGACCCCGGCCAATTGACCACCGCAGACATGGAGGAATGAATGAGCGCCTACCGGACCGTTGTCGTCGGAACCGATGGCTCCGAGTCGTCGTTTCTGGCCGTCGAGAAGGCTGCCGCCATCGCGGGGGACGCCGGTGCCAAGCTGATCATCGCCTGCGCGTACTACCCGGCCGATCCCAAGGACGTCGGGCAGGCCGCCGACGCGCTCGGTGACGAGGCCTACCAGATCACCGGTTCGGCCCCGACATACGAGATCCTGCGCACCGCGAAGGAGCGCGCCCACGCCGCCGGCGCCAAGGAGGTCGTCGAACGCGCCGTCGTCGGTGCCCCCGTCGAGTCGCTGCTGAACCTGGTCGACGAGGTCGAGGCCGGCCTCCTGGTGATCGGCAACCGTGGACTCAACACCCTGACCGGGCGGCTCCTCGGGTCGGTTCCGTCCGATGCCGCACGCAAGTCGACATCCGACGTCCTCATCGTCCACACGGTGCGCTGACACCGGACCGATCAGCAGTAATTCGCCTCGGCGGCATCGAGATACACCTGCGCCACCTGTTCGGTGGTAAGACCGGAATCCGACGTCGCCGAGGCGAACTGCGCCATCGGCCTCAGATGCGCGAGAATCGTCGCCTCGTCGGTCCCCTCGGACAGCTGACCGCAGATCCCGTTGGCGAGCGCCAGGACCGTGTCGTCGGGAGGCGCCGGAATCCCGGCCGCGACCAGCGATTCCTTGTAGCGCAGGCCACGGGCATCCAGGTGTGATGCGGCGGTGGTGGATGCCGCCGAGGCGGTGGGCGGTGGGTCGGAGGCGGTGGCCTCCGAGCACGCGGTCAGCG
This sequence comes from Rhodococcus sp. T2V, assembly GCF_029269925.1. NCBI lineage: Bacteria > Bacillati > Actinomycetota > Actinomycetes > Mycobacteriales > Nocardiaceae > Rhodococcus > Rhodococcus sp. T2V. Next base: position 22,133 of record NZ_JARJBD010000067.1, on the reverse strand, counting down.
CAAACGTGGTGAGGGCGAGACCACACCCGATCAGCCGACCGCGACCGCCCGCGGTCACGACAGGATCCCGACCTCTGCCGGGCCGAGTTCGGACAGCACCGCGGGCAACGTCTTCGTGTGCACCACACCGAGTCGTTGCGTCGCACGGGTCAGGGCGACGTAGAGGTCGTTCATTCCCCGTGGCGACTCGTCGAGAATGTCCTGAGGCTCGGCGATGAGCACCGAGTCGAATTCCAATCCCTTGACGTCACGCACCGTGAGGACGCTGACGGTGTCCGACCTCAGGTCGGCGAGCGCGGCGACCAGGTCGTGGCCGCCGATCACCACGGTGGTGCCCGGTCCGGTTTCCCGGGACACGCAGGTGCGCACGGTGTCTGCCAGTTCGGCCTCGGACACTTCCAGGGCCCACGGTGCGAAACCGGATTCGCGCACCGACCGCGGCACGGTCTGCTCGGCGTCGATCTCGGCGAGAACCCGCCGGGCCGACGTCATGATCTCCGCCGGTGTGCGGTAGTTGACGGTCAGTTCCGTCAGCTTCCACCGCTTGGCGACGTACGGTTCGAGGATCCGCTGCCACGACGACGTTCCCGCCGGGTCGCCGGTCTGCGCGGTGTCGCCGACCAGCGTCATCCAGCGATTCGGTATGCGCCGCATCAGCATTCGCCAGGCCATCTCCGAGAGTTCCTGCGCCTCGTCGACGATTACGTGACCGTAGGTCCACGTTCGGTCGCCGGCGGCGCGCTCCGCGGTGGTCTGGTGCTGCCCGACGTCGTGGCGTTCAGCGAGCTGGCTGGCGTCGATCAGGTCGTACGCCATCAGGATTTCCGGGTCCAGCTCGTCCTCGAGATCCTGCGGCGCCGAACCGGTCAGGATGTCCAGGGCGCCCTGGGCGTCCGCGATCTGTGCCCGCCACTGGCGACGGGCGCGTTCCCGTTCGGCGGCGTCGTCGACGCCGAGGAGTTCCGCCAGTTCGTCGAGGAGCGGGGCGTCGGCGGCGCTGAAGCCGCGCATTCCGGGGCGGCGCAGCGAGTCGCGTTGCGCCTCGGTCAGGTTCGGGGCGGCATCGGCCAGCCGCTTCGGTGAGGCGTACAGCTCGGCGAGGACCTGCTGCGGTGACAATTCCGGCCACAGCGCGCTGATCGCCGTCATGATGTCCGGGTCCTCACGCATCTCGTCGCGCATGTCGGCGATGTCGTCCCGGCTCAGCAGGTTCCCGCCGTCGACGACGTTGGCGCCGAGGGTGTCCGCGAGTTGCTGCGCGAGCGCCTCGATGACCGAGGAGACGAAGACGGGACGGGCCAGGTTGTGCGGGCGTCTGGACGACCGCGCCCGGCCACGAGCGCGGGTGACGACCTTGCGGTCGAGAGTGATCCGGTAGGTGTCGAACGTCAGCTCCACGGGCCGCGACGGCACTTCCTGCCGATCCCGGACCGCCTTCTTGAGAACGTCCAGCATGTCGAGCGAGCCCTTGATCTCGCCGGCGTCGAGGCTGTCCTCGACGGTGGCGCGGACACCGGGGTAGAGGTCGCCGATGGTGGAGAGCAGCACACCGGTCTCGCCGAGCGACGGCAGCACCTGGCCGATGTAGTCGAGGAACGTGGCGTTGGGGCCGATGATGAGGACGCCGGCCTTCGCGAGCTGCTGGCGATACGTGTAAAGCAGGTAGGCGGCGCGGTGCAGAGCGACCGCGGTCTTGCCGGTTCCGGGACCGCCCTGGACCACGAGCACGCTCTTGTGCTCCGACCGGATGATGGCGTCCTGCTCGCCCTGGATCGTCTCGACGATGTCGTTCATCTGGCCCGTGCGGGCAGCGTTCAACGCCGCGAGCAGCGCGCTCTCACCCGCGACGCCGTCCGAACCGGTGACCGTGCCCGCGGCCTCCGCGGCCGCCAGGTCCAGGTACTCGTCGTTGACTGCGGTCACTCGGCGGCTCCGCGTGCGGATGTGCCGCCGGCGGGTGACGCCGTCCGGGGCGGCCGGGGTCGCGAGATAGAACGGGCGGGCAAGGGGCGCACGCCAATCGAGGAGCATCGTCTCGTAGTCGTTCTCCTCGTCGAGGATGCCGAGGCGGCCGACGTAGCGGTGCTCGCCGTCGAGGTCGATCCGGCCGAAGCACAGTCCGTTCTCGGCGGCGTCGTACTTGGCGAGGTCTTCGGTGTAGAGCTGATTGAAGGACTCGCGCTCGCTCCGCGCCTGCGGGGTGCCGCCGGTTTCGAGCAGTACACGGCTCAGCCGGTTCGCCGCGTACTGGCGAAGGCCGTCCAGTCGGGTGTAGAGCATCGTCACGTACTGCTGCTCGAGCTCGCGCTCGTCGCGTGACGTGTCCTCGTCGGGCAAGAGGTCTCCTTGACTGGTTCGGCTGCAACCGGATCGGCTGCAAAAGTGCCTGGACAGTCTAGTCGGCCCCGGAGGTGTGTCGCTGACTTCGCAGGTCAGCGGCGATCTCCGGGGCCGATCAGATCGAATATCCGGCGCGGGCCGGGTCAGTGGGACAGTTCGTCCCGCTTCGCCCTGGCCTTCTCGAGTGCGGTTTCCGCTCGCTTGCGGGCCCGCTTGCTCAGCACCTCACTGCGTTCTGCGGCGGTGCCTGCCCATTCGCCGCCCTTCTCGCGGGCGACCTCGGCCAGTTCCGGGCCGTGCTCCTTCGCCGCCTCGACGAGTTCTGCGCCGCGTTCGCGGGCGACGTCCGCCCACTCGGCGCCGTGTTCTTTCGCGACCTCCGCCCATTCCGCGCCGTGTTCCTTTGCGACCTCCGCCCATTCGGCGCCGCGATCCGCCGCGACCTTCGCGAGTTCGGTGCCACGGTCTTTCGCGACCTCGAGGAGGCCGGACCCACGCTCGGCGGCCTCACCGGACAGGATGCGGGCGCGCTCCGACGCCGCGGCCAGGGCCTCTCCGATCTCGGGGCCGTGATGGTCGTGACCGGAGCCGAGGGGCAGGGCCGCGGCCACGGTCTCCTGTGCGTGCCGGGCGGCGCGGCGTCCACGCCAGCCCAGTGAGGGCTTGCCCTCGGTGTCGACGGCGGCGATGAGCAGTCCGCCGAGCAGGCTCACGTTCTTGAGGAACTGAGTGCGCTGAGCCGCCTTCTTCGCGGTGTCGGTCTCGTTCCAGAAGTCGTGCCCCACAACGGTAGTGGGCACGAGGCTGCCTGCGAGCGCGAGTGACGCGAGGCGCGGTGCCTTCCCCGTGGCGAGGAGCACTCCGCCGCCGATCTGCACGGCGGCGTTGATCTTGACCAACGTCTCCGGGTCGGACGGGATCTTCTGCGTGACGGACCCGGGAAGCGCCTCGGTGGACTTGTCGATCAGTGGTGCGGCGGCCTGTGCTTTCTGCGCCGGATTTCGAAGTGCATCGATCCCTCCGCTGATGAAGATCGCGGACAGCAGTGGGCGAGCGATACGACGGACGAGCATTCCTGGCCTCCCAATCTCGAGTTCTCCCGTCTCACACTAACGAGAGTTCTGGGCAGTCGTCGGCGTACGACTGTGTTGCCGAACCGACGGTCCGCCCATTCACCAGTACCCAGGGAGGCCGATCGCCAATCGCGGACCGTGCGGTGCGCGATCGGCGATCGGATGCGGTCACCAGCCGCGTTCGCGCCACTCCCCGAGGTGGGGGCGCTCGGCGCCGAGGGTGGTGTCGTCACCGTGGCCGGGGTAGACGACGGTGTCGTCGCCGTAGCGGCCGAAGAGCTTGGTTTCGACGTCGGTGAGCAGTGATGCGAACTTGCCCGCGTCGGCGGTCTTCCCGACGCCGCCGGGGAAGAGGGAGTCGCCGGTGAACAGGTGGGTGCGTCCGCCGCCTGCTTCGGTGAGTGCGAGCGCGACGGAGCCGGGGGTGTGGCCGGCGAGGTGAATCACGTCGAGGGCGACCTCGCCGACGGTGACGGTGTCGCCGTCCTCGAGGAGGCGGTCGGGCCGGACGGGCAGTGCGTCGGCGTCGAGTGGATGCGCGGCGGTGTCCACGCGGGTGGCCGCCGCGACGTCCTCGAGCGCCAGCCAGTGGTCGCCGTGCTGGTGCGTGGTGACGATCAGGTCGAGCGACGGCGCGTGTTCGCCGATCAGTTGATTGACGCGGTCCGCCTCGTTGGCGGCGTCGATGAGGACGGATTTTCCGGTTGCGGAACAGACGACCAGGTACACGTTGTTGTCCATGGGGCCGACGGACATCTTCGTGATCGTGGCTCCCGGAACCGTGCGGCGCTGCGGCGCCGAACCGGGGGAGACGTGGCCGGTGTACGAGTCTTCTATCACCATGGGCTGCTCGGTCATGATGGGGAGGCTACCGTCGAATACAGGCAGGTGAGTGGCAGGGCGGCCATCCGTCCCCCAGAACGTGTCGGTGCCCCGGCTTACCATGGCACGGCCAGAGGGCTGAGCGTCCACGCGCGTCCTCGGCTGTCGAACAATGAAGGGACTTGGAGTGGCGGATCGCCTTATCGTGCGGGGTGCCCGTGAGCACAATCTGCGAGGGGTCGATCTCGATCTGCCCCGCGACAGCCTGATCGTGTTCACCGGGTTGTCGGGCTCGGGCAAGTCGAGTCTGGCGTTCGACACGATCTTCGCCGAGGGCCAGCGACGCTACGTCGAGTCGCTGTCGGCGTACGCGCGCCAGTTCCTTGGTCAGATGGACAAGCCCGACGTCGACTTCATCGAAGGCCTGTCGCCCGCGGTGTCCATCGACCAGAAGTCGACCAACCGGAACCCACGGTCGACGGTCGGCACCATCACCGAGGTCTACGACTACCTCCGTCTGCTCTATGCCCGGGCCGGCACCGCACACTGCCCGGTCTGTGGGGAGCAGATTGCGCGGCAGACGCCGCAGCAGATCGTCGACCAGGTTCTGGAGATGGAGGAAGGCACTCGCTTCCAGGTGCTCGCCCCCGTCGTGCGTACCCGCAAGGGTGAATTCGTCGACCTGTTCGACCAGCTCAACATGCAGGGCTACTCACGTGTGCGTGTCGACGGCGTGGTGTATCCGCTGTCCGAGCCGCCCAAGCTCAAGAAGCAGGAGAAGCACGACATCGAGGTGGTCGTCGACCGCCTCACCGTCAAGGCCGGTTCCAAGCAGCGGCTCACCGATTCCGTCGAGACCGCGCTGCGACTGGCGGAGGGCATCGTCGTCCTCGACTTCGTCGACCGCGAGGAGAACGCCGCCGACCGGGAGCGACGGTTCTCGGAGAAGCTCGCGTGCCCCAACGGCCACGCGCTGTCCATCGACGACCTCGAGCCCCGGTCGTTCTCCTTCAACTCCCCGTACGGTGCCTGCCCGGAGTGCACCGGTCTCGGAATCCGCAAGGAGGTCGACCCGGACCTCGTCGTCCCCGACCCCGAGTTGTCGCTCGAGGACGGGGCCATCGCGCCGTGGTCGATGGGGCAGAGTTCCGAATACTTCGGTCGGCTGCTGTCCGGCCTCGGCGACATTCTCGGCTTCGACATGAAGACGCCGTGGAACAAGCTCCCGGCGAAGGCGCGCCGGGCGATCCTCGAGGGTAGTGAGGAGCAGGTCCACGTCCGCTACAAGAACCGGTACGGGCGTACCCGGTCCTACTACGCCGAGTTCGAGGGCGTCATGCCGTTCCTGCACCGCAGGCTCGAGCAGACCGAGTCCGACCAGATGAAGGAACGCTACGACGGCTACATGCGGGACACCCCCTGCCCCGCGTGCGGTGGTGCGCGCCTGCGCCCCGAGATCCTGTCGGTCACGATCGCGAACGAGAAGTTCGGGATGAAGTCGATCGCCGAGGTCTGTGAACTGTCGATCTCCGATTGCGCCGACTTCCTGAACAGCCTCACACTGGGCAGCCGCGAGGAGGCCATCGCCGGTCAGGTGCTCAAGGAGGTCCAGGCCCGCCTCGGCTTCCTCCTCGACGTCGGCCTCGAGTACCTCTCCCTCGCCCGCGCCGCCGGCACCCTGTCCGGTGGCGAGGCGCAGCGCATCCGTCTCGCCACCCAGATCGGCTCGGGTCTGGTCGGCGTGCTGTACGTGCTCGACGAGCCGTCGATCGGTCTGCACCAGCGCGACAACCGGCGTCTCATCGAGACCCTGACGCGCCTGCGCGACCTCGGGAACACGCTGATCGTGGTCGAACACGACGAAGACACCATCCGCACGTCCGACTGGGTGGTCGACATCGGACCGCTCGCCGGCGAGCACGGCGGCAAGGTCGTCCACAGCGGGCCCTACCAGGAACTGCTCGACTGCGAGGAATCCCTCACCGGCGCCTACCTGTCGGGCCGCAGCCACATCGAGATTCCCGCGATCCGCCGTCCCGTCGATCGCAAGCGTCAGGTCACGGTCGTCGGCGCGCGCGAACACAACCTCGGCGGCATCGACGTCAGCTTCCCTCTGGGCGTGCTCACGTCGGTCACCGGCGTGTCCGGGTCCGGTAAGTCGACGCTCGTCAACGACATCCTCGCGACGGTCATGGCGAACAAGCTCAACGGCGCGCGTCAGGTGCCCGGCAGGCACACCCGCATCAACGGGCTCGACCAGTTGGACAAGCTCGTGCAGGTCGACCAGTCGCCGATCGGCCGCACCCCGCGGTCCAACGCGGCCACCTACACCGGGGTGTTCGACAAGATCCGTACCCTGTTCGCCGCCACCACCGAGTCGAAGGTGCGCGGCTACCAGCCCGGCCGGTTCTCGTTCAACGTCAAGGGCGGCCGGTGCGAGGCCTGCTCCGGCGACGGCACGCTGAAGATCGAGATGAACTTCCTGCCCGACGTGTACGTGCCGTGCGAGGTCTGCCACGGTGCCCGGTACAACCGCGAGACGCTCGAGGTCCATTACAAGGGCAAGACCATCGCCGAGGTCCTGGACATGCCGATCGAGGAGGCCGCGGAATTCTTCGAGCCCATCACGTCGATCCACCGCTACCTCAAGACCCTCGTCGAGGTCGGTCTCGGGTACGTGCGGCTCGGTCAGCCCGCGCCCACGCTGTCCGGTGGTGAGGCGCAGCGCGTGAAGCTCGCCGCCGAACTGCAGAAACGTTCGACGGGCCGCACGGTGTACATCCTCGACGAGCCCACGACGGGTCTGCACTTCGAGGACATCCGGAAGCTGCTCGGGGTCGTCAACGGGTTGGTCGACAAGGGCAACACGGTGATCGTGATCGAGCACAACCTCGATGTGATCAAGACGTCCGACTGGGTGGTCGACATGGGGCCCGAAGGTGGGTCCGGTGGCGGAACCGTCGTCGCGCAAGGCACCCCGGAGGACGTGGCGCAGGTTCCGGAGAGTTACACGGGACGGTTCCTCGAGAATGCCCTCGCGGTGCCGGCACCCGTTCCGGCGAAATCGAAGGCAGTCAAGTCCTCACCGACGCGGAAGTCCGCGTCGGCGAAGAAGACTGCCGCGGCCACCACGGCGACACCGCGTAAGCGGGCGCCGAAGAAGGCCGCAGCAGTCAGCTGAATCCGGTCAGACTCTCGCGGCCGCGTCGATCGCGGTCGCGAGGTCAGCGGGCCGCGACCACATCGGCCAGTGTCCCGTCGGCAGATCGACGTAGTCGACCTTCGCGATCTGCGCGAGTTCGGCCGCCATCGGATGACCCGCTGCGGCCATCTGCTGGATGACCTCCGACGGGAAACTGGTGCAGATCACCGTGGTCGGCACGTCCAGCCGCCTGCTGTCGGTGAGTTCGACCGCGTCCCTCGCCGGTCCGGCGGGCATGGGCACCGCCCGGTTTCGGAACGTGTCGAGCGTGTCGTCGTCGAGTCCGTCGAGACTGCTGCCTTCGGCCTCGAGTTCGGACCACGACGGCAACGGAATCTCGGCGACCGCCGGGTCGAGATCGTCGCGCAGCGCGGTACCGCTCTGCAATGGTCCCGAGTCGACGTAGACGATGTGGGCGAGTCGGTCGGGCACCCGATCGCTCGCCGCATACGCAACCGGCCCCGCGCCGCTGTGCGCCACGAGCACCACTCGCTCGGGCGACGGTGTGTCCGTGATGGCCTCCGTGATCGCGGCGACGTGGTCGTTCAGCCGGACGCCGGTGCGGTCGCTGCCGGTGGAGTCGAGTCCCGGCAACGTCACCGCGGTGACGTGATGCCCCTGTCGGGTCAGGTCGGATTCCACTGCCTCCCAGGCCCAGGCACCGAGCCAGAATCCGGGGACCAGAATGATGTGAGTGCCTGTGCTGCCGTGTACTTCGCTTGTCCGAGTCATGAGACAAGAGTGAACCCGCAACGGTGACATCAGCGTGTCACCGTATTCGTCACAGTCGCATAACGGAATCGGTCCGACGAGAATCGGGACATTGTCGTGGACGTTCGGCAGACTGCACTCATGGACCGCCCCGCACGCCTCCACGCCCTGACGGAAGAACTGCGCCGCGCGGGTGACCGGGGCCGGACGGCGGAGCAGTTGGCGGCGCAATTCGAGGTGACGGCCCGCACGATCAAGCGGGACATCGCCGTACTGCAGTCCTCGGGCGCCCCGATCCGGGCCACTGCCGGACCGGGTGGGGGATACGGGATCATGGGGAACGGCACGTTGCCGCCGGTAAATTTCACTCCCGCTCAGGCGGTCTCGGTCGCTCTCGCCCTCACGGCCTTCCGTGATGCGCCGTTCGCGACCGACGGGCGGGCCGCGCTCGCCAAGCTGCTCGACGTGATGGACGCGGAGTCGAGGGAGCGGGTGGAGCAACTCGGCGCGAAGGTGTGGATTCGGCGAGAGGCCGCCGGAGGAAGTGCGGAACCCCGCATCCGACGCGTCGTCGAAGACGGTGTGCAGCGCGAACTGATGGTGTCCCTGCGGTACGTCGACCGGGACGGCGGCCGCACCGAGCGGGTCGTCGAACCGCACCTTCTCGCGCACACGAGGGGGTCGTGGTTCCTCGTCGCGTGGTGCCTGAGCCGGGCGGGTGTGCGCTGGTTCCGGTTGGACCGGGTCTCCGACGCCACCCTCACCGGCCGGTCGTTCGTCCCGCGCGATCCGGGTCTCTTCGGCGAACCGCCTGCCGACGCGCGCACCGTGTTCGACCGGTGAGGGCGATCAGAGCGCGCGGGCGGCCGCCACGGATCGGTTCACGAGCGAGACGAGAACCGACTCGTCGACGTCGGCGAGTTTCTTGACGTAGAGGCAGCCCTTGCCGACCTTGTGCTTGCCGAGCGCGGCGAGTTCGGCCTCGTGCTCGGTGAAGTCGAGGGACAGATACAGGGTGAGTGCCGCCGCCCGCGGCGAGAATCCGATCAGGGCGGTGTCGCCCTCGTGGCCGCTGGCATACCGGTAGTGGCGGGAGCCGAATCCGACGATGCTGGTTCCCCACATCGCGGCGGGTTCTCCCGTCGCGGCGGTGAGCAGTTCCACCAGTCGTGCGCTGTCGGCGCGCTTCACCGGGTCGACGACCGTGGCGAGAAACTCGTCGACGCCGGCCGAAGTCTGCTCGGTCTTGTTGCGGCCCGCCATGTCAGTACCCCGCCATCTCAGTGCCCCGTCATCCCGGTGCCTGCCGTCTCTCAGTACACCGGTCCGGTGTACTTCTCACCCGGACCCTTGCCGGGCTCGTCCGGGTGCGAAGACGCTTCGCGGAACGCGCGCTGCAGTGCCTGCAGGCCTTCGCGGATCGGCCCCGCGTGCGGTCCGAGGTACTCGATGGACGCGGTCACCAGGCCGGCGAGGGCCGTGATGACTCGTCGGGCCTCGTCGAGGTCGCGGTGGGGGCTGGAATCGGGGTCGGCGTCGGACAGGCCGAGTTTCTCGGCTGCCGAACTCATGAGCATGACCGCGGCCCGGCTGATGACCTCGACCGAGGGAACGTCGGCCAGTTCCCGGACGTCGGTATTCTGGTCACCGCCGCTCACGGTGCCGTCGTTCGGGGTGTCATCGATGTTGTCCGTCATGCCCTAGAGGATTCCACCAGCGGCCGATGACATGGCGGCCAGGTGGCCGTGGGACGCAACGTCCCGGCATCGATTAGCTCGCGACGTGCGCAAATGTTACCCTTGGTGCAACGACCGCCTTCGGATTTGTCGGGGGCAGCAAGTGGAGTCCGACTCCCACCTCTGCGCGGCAGGTAAAACTGCAGCTCAGTGGTCCGGTCGCTCGGTCCGAGGTTACTCGGCTCGAGTTCCTCCAGTGCGAGGAGATGAGGGATCGGCGTGAGCCGTGAGTTCGTCTGATCGGTCGACATCGGGCCCCGCATGGTGAGAGTCATTCACCGCAGCGGGGCTTTTTTGTTGGGAATCCGGGCGTACGGGCTGCTGGCGGTCTCGAGACAAGACCGTTCAACCTAGGAGGCCCCATCAGCACTGAGACCCGCATCAACGATCGCATCCGAGTTCCCGAGGTCCGCCTCGTCGGACCCGGAGGTGAACAGGTTGGCATCGTGCGTGTTGAAGATGCACTCCGCTTGGCCCTCGAGGCCGATCTCGACCTGGTCGAGGTGGCCCCCGACGCTCGCCCGCCGGTCTGCAAGATCATGGACTACGGCAAGTTCAAGTACGAGGCCGCGCAGAAGGCTCGTGAGTCGCGCAAGAACCAGCAGCTCACGGTCATCAAGGAGCAGAAGCTCCGCCCCAAGATCGACGATCACGACTACGAGACGAAGAAGCGCAACGTCGTGCGCTTCCTCGAGGCCGGATCCAAGGTCAAGGTCACGATCATGTTCCGCGGACGTGAGCAGTCGCGTCCGGAGCTCGGTTTCCGGCTGCTGCAGCGTCTCGGTGCAGACGTCGCGGATCTCGGGTTCGTGGAGACGTCCGCCAAGCAGGACGGTCGAAACATGACGATGGTGCTCGCTCCGCACAAGGGCGCGAAGACCCGTGTCAAGGCGCAGGAGAGCGCCGCCGCGCCGCCGGCGCAGCGGGCAACTCCCGCACCGGCACAGGCTCCGGCGACACCTGCGGAGCAGGCGGGCGGCACTACGCCCGGCGAAGCGCCGACCAGCTAGTCCGACTACACCAGCACGACCCGGATCACCGTCCGGATACTAAAGAACTGAGGACTCCATGCCCAAGTCGAAGACCCACAGCGGCACCGCGAAGCGATTCAAGGTGTCCGGCAGCGGAAAGATCCTGCGCCAGAAGGCCGGTCGCCGCCACCTGCTCGAGCACAAGGCCACCAAGGTGACCCGTCGCCTCGATGGCGTGGCTGTCGTCAGCAAGGCTGACACTCCTCGCATCAAGCGCCTGCTCGACATCTGAGTCGACACCCCTTTTACTGACCACCCGGGGCAGCTCACCGCCCCAAGATTGACAGGATTTTTCAGTGGCACGCGTAAAGAGGGCGGTAAACGCCCAGAAGAAGCGTCGTTCGATTCTCGAAGCCTCCAGCGGCTACCGCGGACAGCGCTCGCGCCTGTACCGCAAGGCCAAGGAACAGCAGCTCCACTCGCTGACCTACGCCTACCGTGACCGCCGTGCGCGCAAGGGCGACTTCCGCAAGCTGTGGATCACGCGTATCAACGCCGCTGCACGGGCGAACGACATCACGTACAACCGCCTGATCCAGGGTCTGCGTCTGGCCGAGATCGAGGTCGACCGCAAGAACCTCGCCGAGCTGGCAGTGTCCGACGCCGCGGCATTCGCCGGCCTCGTGGCCCTCGCCAAGGCAGCCCTTCCGGCTGACGTGAACGCTCCGGCCGGAGAAGCAGCCTGAGTCTCGCACCCGGGCCTTTCGAGCCTCGGAAACGACCCGTGGACCCGCTCACCGAGCGAACCCCACGGGTCGTTTCTGCTGTGAAGCTGCTGCGCACCGCGGAACGACGCAAGGTCGGGCGCTTCCTGGTGGAGGGGGAGAACTCCGTCGGCGAGGCGCTCGCCACCCACCCGGTGCACGACCTCTTCTACACCGCGGACGCCGAGCAGCGGTACTCGACGCTGATCGACCGGGCGCACGCCGTGGGTGTCCGCACGTCGCTGGTGACGGATCGGGCGGTTCGCGCGCTCAGCGACACGGTGACCCCGCCGGGGCTCGTCGCGGTGTGCGATCTCCTCGACGTTCCGCTGGCCGAGGCGATGGGTCCCGGAACCCGCCTTCTCGCGGTTCCCGTCGCGGTCGCGGAGCCGGGCAACGCGGGCACCGTCATCCGCGTCGCGGACGCGGTGGGTGCGGACGCGGCGATTCTCGCGGGCGACAGCGTCGACCCGCACAACGGAAAATGTGTCCGGGCATCCGCCGGAAGTCTCTTCCACCTTCCGGTGGTGCGTGAACGGGACACGGCCGCGGTTCTCGACAGCATCAGCGCCGCGGGCATCCAGTTGCTCGCCACGGCGGCGGACGGCGAAGTCGATCTGGACGACGCCGACGAACTCCTGGCCCGCCCCACGGCGTGGTTGTTCGGCAACGAGGCCCATGGCCTCGACGCGCCCACCGCGGCGCGAGCGGACCACCGGGTGCGGATCCCGATCCACGGTCGCGCCGAGAGCCTCAACCTGGCGACGGCGGCGTCGATCTGCCTGTATTCGAGCGCGCGGGTCCAGAACCGCAAGCGAACCGACAGCTGAAACGGCGAAAATCGGATCGCATAGGATTTGACGGCGAGCTGTTTCGGTTTCGTCGTGAGTGTTGACTGAAAGAACGTAAGGAGTGGCACCGGTCGTGGCTAAAAAAGAGGGCGCTGCCTCCACGGGGGTCGAAGGCGGCGCGGTCGATGCGAGTGCGCTCACCGAGGACGCCCTGACCGCGGCGGCGGAGAGCGCCGAGAAGGCGTTCGCGTCGGTGGCGGATCTCGACGACCTGGCGAAGGCCAAGGTCGAGCACATGGGCGACAAGTCGCCGATCGCCCTCGCCCGCCGCGGACTGGGAGCCCTTCCGGGCAAGGAGAAGGCCGACGCGGGCAAGCGCGTGAACGTCGCCCGCACTCGGATCAGTGCGGCGTTCGACGAGCGCCGCGCCGTGCTGCTCGCCGAGCGCGACGCCGCCGTTCTCGTGGCCGAGGCCATCGACGTGACGCTGCCGTCGCAGCGTCAGCCGGTGGGCGCCCGCCACCCGATCAGCATCATCTCCGAGCAGGTCGAGGACGTGTTCGTGGCCATGGGCTGGGAGGTCGCCGAGGGGCCGGAGGTGGAGACCGAGCACTTCAACTTCGATGCCCTGAACTTCCTGCCCGATCACCCCGCGCGGACGATGCAGGACACGTTCCACATCGCACCGGAGGGTTCGCGACAGGTGCTCCGCACGCACACGTCGCCGGTGCAGGTGCGCACGATGCTCTCGCGCGAGGTGCCGATCTACGTGGTGTGCCCCGGGCGGACGTTCCGCACCGACGAACTCGACGCGACACACACCCCCGTCTTCTCCCAGGTGGAGGGGCTCGCGGTCGACAAGGGCCTCACCATGGCGCATCTGCGCGGCACGCTCGACGCGTTCGCCCGCGCACTGTTCGGTCCCGAGACCCGCACCCGGATGCGCCCGAACTACTTCCCGTTCACGGAACCGTCCGCCGAGGTGGACGTGTGGTTCCCGAACAAGAAGGGCGGCGCGGGCTGGGTCGAATGGGGCGGCTGCGGAATGGTCAACCCGAATGTGCTGCGCGCCTGCGGAATCGACCCCGACGTGTACACCGGGTTCGCGTTCGGCATGGGGCTCGAGCGCACACTCCAGTTCCGGAACGGGATCCCGGACATGCGCGACATCGTCGAGGGCGACGTGCGGTTCACGCTGCCCTTCGGTGTCCAGGGCTGACCCCGCGTCACCCGGATCCCGTCCACCACAGTCACGACATTTTTACGAACGAGAGAGCTGAGCAGACGTGCGAGTAGCGCAATCCTGGCTGACCGAGATCCTGCAGCGTGCCACCCCGGGCTGGGACGTCACCGCCGAGGAACTCGACGCAGGTTTCGTCCGGGTCGGGCTCGAGGTCGAGGAAGTCGACCGGCTCGAGCCCGTCGACGGCCCCCTCGTGGTCGGCAAGGTTCTCGAGATCACCGAGCTCACCGAATTCAAGAAGCCGATCCGCTTCTGCAAGGTGGATGTGGGAGCGGCCGAGCCTCAGGGCATCGTGTGCGGCGCCCGGAACTTCGCCGAAGGCGACCTCGTGGTGGTCGCGCTCCCGGGCGCGGTCCTTCCCGGTGGTTTCGCCATCGCGTCCCGCAAGACGTACGGGCAGGTCTCCGACGGGATGATCTGCTCGGTGGCCGAACTGGGCATCGGCAAGGACCACTCGGGCATCCTCGTCCTCGAGCCGGGCACCGCGCTCCCGGGCGCGGACGCCAACGAGTTGATGGGTCTGCACGACACTGTCATCGAACTCAACATCACCCCGGACCGCGGCTACTGCTTCTCCGTCCGCGGGCTCACCCGTGAACTGGCGTGCGGGTTCGACCTGGACTTCGCCGACCCCGCCGCGGTGCCGCCGTCTCCGGCGGACGGGGAGGCGTGGCCGATCCGCGTCGAACCCGAGTCGAAGGCGACCCGCTTCGCCGCCCGCCGGGTGACGGGTATCGATCCGAATGCGGTCAGTCCGTGGTGGCTGCAGCGCCGGTTGCTGCTGTCGGGTGTCCGGCCGATCTCGCCGGCCGTCGATGTCACCAACTACGTTCTGCTCGAACTGGGCCAGCCGCTGCACGCGTTCGACGCCGCGAAGATCAGCGGCGAGCTCGTCGTGCGCCGCGCGGTGGCGGGGGAGAAGCTGACGACTCTCGACGAGACCGAGCGCGTCCTCGATCCCGAGGACGTCGTGATCGCCGACGATTCGGGGGTCCTGTCGCTGGCAGGCATCATGGGTGGTGCGTCCACCGAGGTCGGACCCGGAACCACCGACATCCTGCTCGAGGCGGCCACGTGGGATCCGCTCGCGGTGTTCAAGACCGCGCGCAGGCACAAGCTGACGAGCGAGGCGGGCAAGCGTTTCGAACGCGTCGTCGATCCCGAGATCCCCGTCGCGGCACTGGACCGCGCTGCCGCACTGCTCGTCGACATCGCCGGCGGACGGGTCGAGTCGGCGCTCACCGACATCGGCGAGGTCACCCCGCACCAGCCCATCCACATGGACATCGACCTCCCCGACCGCGTGGCGGGCGTCGACTACCCCACCGGCACCGCGGCACGCCGCCTGACGCAGATCGGCTGCAACGTCGAGGTCGGCGTCAGCGACAGCGGGCACGGCCAGCTCGTCGCGGCCCCGCCGTCGTGGCGGCCCGACCTGATGCAGCCCGCCGACCTGGTCGAGGAAGTGCTGCGCCTCGAGGGTCTCGAGAAGATTCCGTCGGTGCTGCCCGCGGCCCCCGCAGGTCGCGGGTTGACGCCGACGCAGCGCCGCAAGCGAGCCGTCGGCCGCGCCCTGGCGTTCTCGGGGTACGTCGAGATCCTTCCCCCCGTCTTCCTGCCGACCGCAGTCTTCGACACGTGGGGGCTGGACCCGGAGGATCCGCGCAGGAACACCGGCCGGGTGCTCAATCCGCTCGAGTCGGATCGGCCGGAACTGGCCACGACGTTGCTGCCCGGACTGCTCGAGGTCCTCGCCCGCAACGTCTCCCGCGGTCAGCGCGACCTGTCGCTGTTCGGCATCGCGCAGGTCGTGCTGCCCGGCGCGGACACGAAGCCGGTCGCGGCGCTGCCGGTGGACCGTCGTCCGACCGACGAGCAGATCACGGCGCTGCTGCAGTCGCTGCCGGATCAGCCGGTGCACGTGGCGGCGGTGCTCACCGGGCAGCGTGAGCCGAGTGGTCCGTGGGGCGCGGGACGCGCAGCCGACGCCACCGACGCGTTCGCCGCAGCCCGCACGGTGGCCGCCGCGGCCGGTGTCGAGCTGGAGTTCCGCGCGACGCAGTACCTGCCGTGGCACCCGGGCCGGGGTGCGGAACTTCTCGTGAACGGCGTAGTCGTCGGACACGCGGGCGAGTTGCACCCCGCGGTGCTCGAGCGCGCCGGGCTTCCCCCGCGGACGAGTGCCGTGGAGATCGATCTGAGTGCCCTGCCGTTGGTGGAGAATCTGCCCGCGCCGAAGGTCTCGCCGTTCCCCGCCGTCCTTCAGGACGTGGCGGTCGTCGTCGACACCGCGGTGCCCGCCGCCGAGGTCCAGGCGGCCCTGCGGTCGGGTGGCGGGGAACTCCTCGAGGACATCCGGTTGTTCGACGTGTTCGAGGGTGAGCAGGTCGGGGAGGGTCGGAAGTCGCTGGCGTTCGCGCTGCGATTCCGGGGCACCGACCGCACTCTGACCGAGGACGAGGCGAGCGCCGCTCGCGACGCCGCGGTCGCAGCGGCGTCCGCTGCGGTGGGTGCCGAACTGCGCAGCTGACCCGTAGCCTGGGTGGAGGGCCCGGGACGGTGAGGAGCAGGCGATGACCGAGGTGCGCGACGTCGTGGCGGCGGCCAGTCAGTTGACCGACGCCGAGTTCCTCGAGGTGGTGCGCGCGGTGGCCGCCGGACGTCCGGGTCTCGGCGCGCTTCTCGCGGCCGTGGACGTGGGTGCGGCGATTCCGGCCGAGGATCCGGTGACCGCGGAGGTCGTGCCCCACGTCGTACCGGGTGTGCCGGAGCCGGACTACACCCCGGGAGGTGTCCCGACGTTCGACCGCGTACGTGAGCGGATCGAGGGACGGTTCGGCACGGCGATGGGCTCCTCGGAACTCGCGCACGACAGCCCGTCGGGGCAATCGCTGGAGGATGCGTGGGAGAAGCGGGAGAAGGCGGGTAAGGCCAAGCTCGACGAGATCCGGCGGTCGCTCGGCAAGCAGTGACCGCGGTTTCCGTCCCGCCGGAAGACCACGTTGTGTATTAGCTTGCATGATGATGCATAATCAATCGTATGACTGAGCACGCGGGAAAACCGATCAGGATTGCCGTCGCCGGCGCGAGCGGATACGCCGGTGGCGAAGTGCTGCGTCTGCTGCTGGGGCACCCGTCGTACGCGGACGGTTCGCTCGTCATCGGCGCGCTCACCGCCGGCGGCAACGCCGGCTCGACCCTGGGCTCGCACCATCCGCACCTGCTTCCCCTCGCCGACCGAGTACTGGAAGACACCACCGTCGACACGCTCTCCGGCCACGACGTGGTGTTCCTCGGTCTGCCGCACGGCAATTCGGCGCAGTACGCGAAGGACCTGCCCGAGTCCACGGTCATCATCGACTGCGGCGCGGACTTCCGGCTGACGAACGCCGAGGACTGGGAGCGGTACTACAAGAGCCCGCACGCAGGTAGCTGGCCGTACGGACTTCCGGAACTCCCCGGTGCCCGCGAGAAGTTGGCGGGCGCCACCCGCATCGCCGTCCCCGGGTGCTTCCCGACGGTGTCGAGCCTGGCGATGGCTCCCGCGGTCGCGGCGGGCGTCGTCGAACCGCGGGTCACGATCGTCGCGGTGACCGGCGCGTCCGGCGCGGGACGTGCCCCCAAGGCCGATCTGCTCGGCTCCGAGGTGATGGGTTCGGTCCGCGCGTACGGCGTCGGCGGCGTGCACCGCCACACTCCGGAGATCATCCAGAATCTCTCCGAACTCGCCGGTGAGCGTGTCACCGTGTCGTTCACCCCCGTGCTGGCGCCCATGCCGCGCGGCATCCTCGCCACCTGCACCGCGGTTACCGCGGCGACCGAGGACGAGGTGCGCGCGATCTACGAAAAGGCTTACGCGGACGAGCCGTTCGTGCACGTGCTGCCCCAGGGCGTGCTGCCGCAGACCGGGGCGGTCGTCGGATCGAACGCGGTCCAGATCGCGGTGACGGTCGACGCCGACGCCGGCCAGATCGTCGTGATCGCCGTGATCGACAACCTTGCGAAGGGCACCGCCGGGGGAGCGGTGCAATCGATGAATCTTGCGCTTGGACTACCCGAGACCGCCGGTCTCTCGACAGTGGGAGTTGCCCCGTGAGCAGTGACAGCACGATCGATCCGCACCCGACCCGGGAAGTCGCCGGCGGCACCCTGGTCCGCAGCCAGGGGGTGTCGGGGCCCGCGGGCTTCCGCGCGTCCGGGATCAAGGCGGGTATCAAGGCGAGCGGCAACGCCGACCTGGCCCTCGTCCTCAACGAGGGGCCGGAACTCGCGGCGGCGGGCGTCTTCACCGCGAACAAGGTGAAAGCCGCCCCCGTGCTGTGGTCGCAGCAGGTGCTCACCACGGGCCGGCTGCGCGCCGTCGTGCTCAATTCGGGTGGTGCCAACGCGTGCACGGGTGCGGGCGGATTCCAGGACGCGCACAAGACGGCCGAGGAAGTGGCGTCGGCGCTGAGCAACTGGGGCACCGAGACCGGTGCCGTCGAGGTCGCGGTGTGCTCGACCGGTCTGATCGGCGACCGCCTGCCCATGGACAAGGTCCTGACCGGCGTCACGGAGGCCGTCCACGAACTCGCAGGCGGAATCTCGGGTGGCACCGACGCCGCGTACGCGATCATGACCACCGACACGGTGCCGAAGCAGGCCGCTCTGCATCATGCGGGCAAGTGGAACGTCGGCGGGATGGCGAAAGGCGCCGGCATGCTGGCGCCGGCGCTGGCGACGATGCTGTGCGTGGTGACGACAGACGCCGTCGCGACCGCCGCTCAACTCGACGCCGCGCTGCGGGCCGCCACCCGGCTGACGTTCGACCGACTGGACGTCGACGGTGCCACCTCGACCAACGACACCGTGCTGCTGCTCGCGTCCGGTGCGAGCAACGTGACACCCACCCAGGACGAACTGAACGCGGCCGTGACGGCCGTCTGCGACGATCTGGCCGATCAGATGATGGCCGACGCGGAGGGCGTCACCAAGCGGGTGCGGGTCACCGTCAGCGGCGCGGTCAGCGAGCACGACGCGCTGATCGGGGCCCGGACGGTGGCGCGGGACAGCCTCGTCAAGACGGCGCTGTTCGGTTCCGACCCCAACTGGGGCCGGGTCCTCGCCGCGATCGGCATCGCGCCGATCGAACTGGACCCCGACAAGATCTCGGTGTCGTTCAACGGCGCCCCCGTCTGCATCGACGGCGTCGGCGCCCCGGGTGCGCGGGACGTGGACCTGAGCGACATCGACATCGCCCTCGACATCGACCTGGGTCTGGGCGAGCACGCGGTGACCATCCGGACCACCGACCTCTCGCACGCCTATGTCGAAGAGAACTCGGCGTATTCGTCATGACAGCGGCCAGCGAAGCGCTCACCGGCATCACCGATCACCAGAAGGCACACGTCCTGGCGGAGGCGCTGCCGTGGCTGCAGCAGTTCCGCGACAAGGTCGTCGTCGTGAAGTACGGCGGCAACGCGATGGTCGACGACGCGCTGAAGACGGCGTTCGCCGCCGACATGGCGTTCCTGCGGACGGTCGGAATTCAGCCGGTCGTCGTGCACGGCGGCGGCCCCCAGATCAATGCCATGCTCGGAAAGCTCGGCATGACAGGGGAATTCAAGGGCGGCTTCCGTGTCACCACCCCCGAGGTGATGGACGTCGTCCGGATGGTGCTGTTCGGTCAGGTCGGCCGCGAACTGGTCGGGCTGATCAACGCCCACGGACCGTACGCCGTCGGGATCTCCGGCGAGGACGCACATCTGTTCACCGCCACCAAGCGCACCGTGATGGTCGAGGGCAGGCCGACGGACATCGGACTCGTCGGCGACGTCACGACCGTGAATCCGGAGGCCGTTCTCGACCTCATCCGCGCGGGCCGAATTCCCGTGGTGTCCACCATCGCCCCCGACTCGGACGGTGTGGTGCACAACATCAACGCGGACACCGCTGCCGCCGCGCTCGCCGAGGCCATCGGCGCCGAAAAGCTCGTGGTCCTCACGGATGTCGAAGGGCTGTACACGAACTGGCCGGACCGCGATTCGCTGGCCACCGAGATCGACGTGGACGCGCTCGCGCAACTGCTGCCGAGTCTCGACGCCGGCATGGTGCCCAAGATGGAGGCCTGCCTGCGCGCGGTCCGCGGCGGGGTACCCAGCGCGCACGTCATCGACGGCCGCCTCGCGCATTCCGTTCTGCTCGAACTGTTCACCGGCGAGGGCATCGGCACGATGGTCACGCCCGCCCCGACTTCACCTACCGAGGGAGTTGCCCCATGACCGGAACCCCGGAACTCCAGCAGCGCTGGTCCGGCGCCCTGATGAACACGTACGGCGTCCCCCGGGTGGCACTCACGCGCGGTCAGGGCGCGGTGCTCACCGACGCCGACGGCAAGGAGTACGTCGACTTCCTCGCCGGCATCGCCGTCAACATCCTCGGGCACGCACACCCGGCGATCATCGAGGCAGTCACGACGCAGTTGTCGACCCTCGGGCACGTGTCGAACCTGTACGCCAGCGAGCCGGCGATCGAACTGGCCGAGAAGCTGCTCTCCCATCTGGGCGCACCCGGGCGCGTGTTCTTCTGCAACTCCGGGACCGAGGCCAACGAGGCCGCGTTCAAGCTCGCGCGGGCCACGGGACGATCGAAGATCATCGCGGCGGAGAACTCCTTCCACGGCCGGACGATGGGCGCTCTCGCGCTCACCGGGCAGGCCGCCAAGCGCACGCCGTTCGAGCCGATGCCTCCGGGTGTCGTGCACGTGCCGTACGGCGACCTCGACGCACTCGACAAGGCCGTCGACGCCGACACCGCAGCCGTGTTCCTGGAGCCGATGATGGGCGAGGGCGGAGTCGTCGTTCCGCCGGAGGGATACCTCGCAGGTGCGCGGCAGATCACCGCCGATCGCGGCGCCCTGCTCGTGCTCGACGAAGTGCAGACCGGGATCGGCCGCACCGGCTGGTTCTACGCTCACCAGGCGGTCGGGATCGTGCCCGACGTCATGACTCTCGCGAAGGGTCTCGGTGGCGGGATGCCGATCGGCGCGTGCATCGCCACCGGCGCGACCGCGGACCTGTTCGGGCCGGGCAAGCACGGCACGACGTTCGGCGGGAACCCCGTCTGCGCGTCGGCGGCGCTCGCCGTGCTGCGGACCATCGCCGAGGACGACCTCATCTCCCGCGCCGACACGCTCGGCAAGACGCTGTCGGCAGGCATCGAAGGTCTCGGCCACCCGCTGATCGACCACGTCCGCGGCGCCGGACTGCTGCTCGGCATCGTCCTCACCCAGGACGTGGCCCCCGCGGTGGAGAACTCCGCCCGCGAGGCCGGATACCTGATCAACGCCGCGCAGCCGGGCGTCGTCCGGCTCGCTCCGCCCCTCGTCCTCACGGACGAACAGGCCGAAGGATTCGTCGCGGCGCTGCCTGCGATCCTCGACAACGCGCAATCGGCCGCTCAGCCGGGAAAGCAGTGACGACCGTGGTGAAACACTTTCTCCGGGACGACGACCTCACCCCCGAACAGCAGGCCGAGGTCCTCGAACTCGCCGCCAGGCTGAAGAAGGCCCCGTTCGCCGAACGTCCGCTCGAGGGCCCCCGCGGGGTCGGCGTGATCTTCGAGAAGAACTCCACCCGCACCCGGTTCTCGTTCGAGATGGGCATCGCGCAGCTGGGCGGTCACGCGATCGTCGTCGACGGGCGCAGCACCCAGCTCGGCCGCGAGGAAACGTTGCAGGACACCGGCCGCGTCCTGTCGCGGTACGTCGACGCCGTGGTGTGGCGCACGTTCGGGCAGAAGCGGCTCGAGGCGATGGCGTCCGGCGCCGACGTCCCGATCGTCAACGCGCTGTCCGACGAGTTCCACCCGTGCCAGGTCCTGGCCGACCTCCAGACCCTCGCGGAGCGGAAGGGCTCCCTGAAGGGTCTGAAGCTCACCTACCTCGGTGACGGCGCCAACAACATGGCGCACTCGCTGATGCTGGGCGGCGTCACCGCCGGCGTCGACGTGACCATCGCCAGCCCCGAGGGATTCGCACCCCTGCCCTGGGTGGTCGACGCAGCCCGCGCGCGGGCTGCCGACACCGGCGCGACCATCACCCTCACCGAGGACCCGCAGGCGGCGGTCGTCGGAGCGGACGCACTCGTCACCGACACCTGGACGTCGATGGGTCAGGAGAACGACGGACTCGACCGGGTCGGACCGTTCCGCCGGTTCCAGATCAACGAGGCGCTGCTCGCGAAGGCCGACGCCGACGCGGTGGTCCTGCACTGCCTGCCCGCCCACCGCGGCGAGGAGATCACCGACGCCGTCCTCGACGGACCGCAGAGCGTCGTCTGGGACGAGGCGGAGAACCGCCTCCACGCGCAGAAGGCACTGCTGGTGTGGCTGCTCGCACAACGAACCGGGGACCGTCCGTGAATGCGGCACCGCCGCAGCGCACCGGTGCGGCACCGCCGCAGCGCACCGGTGCGGCACCGCCGCAGCGCACCGGTGCGGCA